>NZ_DASYTH010000150.1:0-12787 GCF_036002505.1 Actinophytocola sp.
TGGTCACACCGGTCCCCCCTGTCCCCCCTGCCTCACCAGCACGGCACCGGCCGAACTCACCCGGTCCTCACATCGCTGGCAACGACGCCCGACGACACGAGGGGCAACGACGAGCAACTCCCTCCAGCGGAGCCACACCCAATTGCGTTCGTGCGACCTGCCCCGAACCGTGGGCGGGAGCGAAAGGAGTCCTTGATGTTGAGCCAAGTTCGGGTGTTGGTGGTGGTCGGCATGCTCGTGGCCGCGCTGCTCGGAAGTGTCCGGGCGGTGAGCGCCGAGCGGGCTGGGCCGGGCGGTACATGTGAGCGCGGCGAGTTTTGCTTGTGGGCGAAGGAGGGCTATCGGGGAGAGATCGGCCGGGTGTCGCTCGGCTCGGCGAACCCGGGAGAGTGCGTGGCGGTGCCGGCGGGGCGGTCGTTCGCCAACCGGATGGCCCGGGACGTGACGGTTTACCAGGATGCGGAGTGCTCGACAGAAGGCGAGTTCGACACGTATCCGGGTGGCGGGACGTATGTGCCGGAGGCGCCGTACGTGGTGCGGGCGATCCAGATCTGGCCGGAGGTGAGCCGTGCAGACCGTCGTTGACACCCGGCCCGCCGCCACAACCCTGTTGGCAGGGCGCAGGCATGCCTGCAACAATGAACGCATGGCACAGGTAACCTGGCGCGCGCCCGAGGAGTTGGTGGAGCGGGTGCGGCTGGCCGCGAGGCGTGAGGGCCGGAGCATGAATGACTACCTGACATGGGTGCTGGACGCCGCGACCAACCCCGAGCTGGCCGGGGATGCGGCCGGACGGTTGCGGGAGCGGCTGGACCGCGCCGGGCTGCTGGCCATGAGTGGCCCCGCCCGGGCCCGGCCGGACGCCGCGGCGCTGGCGCAGGCGCGTGCGGCCGCCGGGACGGGGACCCCGATGTCCGGGCTGATTGGTGAGGGACGGGGTGGATGAGCGCGTTTGCTGACTCGTCCGCGCTGGTGAAGCTGTATGCGGACGAGCCGGGCCACCGGTTGGTCCGGTCGCTGCCGGTACTGGTCGTGTCCCAGTTGGCCAGGGTCGAGGTGCCGGCCGCGATCTGGCGCAAGAACCGGACGGGCGAGCTCACCGCCGCCCAGGCGGGGCTGCTGGTCGCCGACTTCGAGGCCGACTACTTCGGCACCGGCCGGGAACCGCCGCGGTTCCTGGTCACCGCCGTCTCGGGCGCGGTGCTCGAAGCGGCGGCCCGGGTGGCGCGGCTGCACGGCCTGCGGGCCTACGACTCGGTCCAGCTGGCCACCGCCCAGTTGGTGCTGGCCGCGGCGCCGGAGTGCCACACGTTCGCCGCGTTCGACGAGAGGCTGTGCGCGGCAGCCGGGGCGGAGGGATTCGACCTGTTACCACCCTGCTGAGAGCCCTCTCAGCGGCGGGAACGCGACGCGCCGGTTCGGCGTTGACCACCAGCAAAAGCGCGAGCTCGCGGAGCGGCCATGACGTCGGGCACCATGCTGGCCGGACCCCCGCCGGTCCGGCTCGGTTCCCGCCCGCGCCGTGACCGGGCAGCGACCCAGCGTGTCCTCTGTGGACCCGGCGCGGATCTGGTGTTCACTCGTGCGGTGAGCAGGAAACCGCCACCGGGCGAGGTGCCGCGATGACGGCCCTGGCCATCGTGCTGGCGGTGCTGGGCGCGGCGCTCAGCGCGGTGGGGATCCAGCTCCAGGCCGCGGGCGTGCGGGACGAGTCCCGGGACGACGGGCTGCGGCTGCGCGGGCTGGCCCGGTTGGCCCGCAACCGGGTGTGGCTGCTGGGTCTCGGTGTGCTGTCGGTGTGCGCCGTGCTGCAGATTCTGGCGCTCGCACTCGCACCGGTCACCGTGGTTGCGCCGATCGTCGTGCTGGCGCTGCCGGTCAGCGTGGTGCTCAACACGCGGCTCAGCGGGGCGCGGCTGGACGCGGCCGCCTCGCTCGCGGTGGTGGCGAGCTCGGGCGGGGTCGCGCTGTTCGTCGCGCTCGCGGCGGGGGCGGCGAAGCCGGTGGTGTTCGCCAGCGAGGACGTGCTGCAGGCGGTGGAGCTGGTGGCGCTGGCCGTGGTGCTGCTCGGGTTGACCGGCGCGGTGAGCCAGGGCGTCACTCGCTGCGTGGCGTTCGCCGCGGGCACCGGGTCGGCGTACGGCCTGGTGTCGGTGCTGGTCCGGGACGTCACGTACAGCTTTCAGAACGGCGGGCCGGGCGCCGTCCCGCCGCTGTCGGTGGCCGGCCTGGTGCTGGCGTTCGCCGGCGGTTCCTGGTTGCTGCAACTCGCCTACGCCAGCGGCCCGCCGGACGTGGTGGTCGGCTGCCAGACCGTGCTCAACCCGCTGGTGGCCACCGCGCTCGGGATCGGCCTGCTCAACGAGACGGTCAACGCCGGCGGGTGGCGCGGGGTCGGCCTGGTGGCCGGCGGGGTCACGGCCATCGTGGGCGTGATCATCCTGGCCCGGCACCGGCCCGGGGGCCGTCAGGTCCTGGCCGGCCAGGAACCGGGCGGCGAGTCCGGCAGTTCCTCCTCCGCCTCCTCGGTGCGGTAGACGACCAGCCCGCGGGCTTCGTAGTTGGCCAGTGCCGCCGGCCCGTCCAGCGTGCAGGTGTGCACCCAGACCCGACCGACCGGCGCCACACCCGCCCAGCGCGAGTGCAGCGTCCACGCCGACCGCAGTGCAACGGTCAGCAGGTGCCCGCCCAATCCGACGCCAAGAAACCCCGGCAGCAAACCGAAATACGCTAGCTCGATCGACAAAGAGTCCACACAGGACGATCCGCAAAGCTCGAAGTAGCCGGCCGGAGCCCCCCGCACCCACGCCACCCACAGCTCGGTCAGCGGCCGCTCGAGGTGCGCCACCCACTCCTCCCGCGACCACCCCAACCGGTCCAGCCAATACCAGTCGCCGCCCACCGTGGAATACAGAAAACGGGCGAACTCGGGCGCCGGCCGCTGCACCCGAACCACCTCGACCAGATCCAGCGGCAACCGCGCCGCCCGCACGTCCGCGGGCGACAACTGCTCCAGGTACGTCGTCCTCACCAGCACCAATTCATTCAAACATGGGCCGTAATGGCACCGATCGAACCCAAAGCGGGCGACAGTTGGCGAGGCCCCGCCGGGTTTCGGCGGGGCCAATGGGGATGTGATGGGCCGCGTGGTGTTACGGCTCGACAGCGAGTTGGCAGGCCCGGTCGGCGAATGGCTGCGGCAGCAGGGTCGCCGTCATCAGCGGCACGCAGAGGGCCAGCGCGGCCTCCTCCGAGATGGTGTCACCGATGGTCTCGGTGTTGGCGCAGATCTGTACGCGGGCGCTGGTGTCCTGGCCGATGTCCTCCAGGTAGGACACGCACGCCCCGGTGTCGGCGCTGGCGGTGGGGACGGCGAGCAGCATGGCCGCGACCGCGGTGGCAATGCTGCTGAGCACTCCGAGGATTCGCATGGGAGGAAGCATGACCGCAGCCGGCCGCGCGGGCGATCACCGATAGGCCTGAAATGTGGCGCCGATCGCGTGAACGGCATCCGGTTCGTGAACGACGTTCCGTAGAATCCGCTGCTTGGCCACCGTTACGCGGGCCGCGAATAACTCATCAGTGCGGCTGGGGCTGGCCGCGCTCTCCGTTGCGCAGGGCGGCGATCACCTCGTCGTCCCAGCGGTGTGTCCTGATCAGACGGTAGCGCTCACAGGCCACCCACATGTACGCCTCGGCGTCGGTGGCCGTGTCGAGCATGTCCGCCTCCCGAGTCATACGTACCACCGGGAGGAACTCCTCGTCGTACCACCGCTGCGCGACGGTGGCCCGGTCGAGGAACGCCCGCTCCTGCTGCATCAGCCGGAAGCCCCACGCCTCGATCGATTCTGCCAGCTCCGCGTAGTCCCACGGATCGGTCAGCATGACGGCGGCGCGGGCCTCGCCGGCGAGTGGGACCCGCTCGAGGAAGATCCGGCGGTAGTCCTTGATCAGCAGGTCGCGGCGGTGGCAGATGCCCGCTGCGGACAGTCGCGTGTGGACCACGGAGACGTAGGCGTCGATGACGGCCAGGTTCAGCGCCCGCGCGACCGAAACCCGGTGGTGGCCGTCGTAGACGAAGTGCATGTCGCCCACCCGGTACACCTCGATCGGCGGGATGGCCTCACCGCGCCGGTGCGCCAGCGCCAGCCGCTGCCAGCGTTCCCGCACCCGCCCCGAGGTCGGCCGGAACCGGCGGTCGAACTCCTTGCCGCGGTCGACACTCCCGACGATCGAGTCCACCGGGATGGTCTGCACGCCGATCCTGCGCTCACCCGCCCGGCCGAGCGCGCTGACCACCTCGTCGAACGGCAGCATCACGTCGACGTCGTCCGGCCCGTGCCGAAGCCAGGCGGCCAGCCGCGACAGCACCTGCGCCCGGCGGGCGCGGGCGAAGTCGTTCTGTGCGTCCGCCACCGAGAAACCGGTGTCAACCATCGCCGCCCTCCTTCCCGCCGGCCGCGATGTCCAGAATTCGGAACCCAACCGTGTTAACAACCAGGGTGTCACCGATATGCCGGTCCGGCACCTGAGTTCCGTACGGGTGGATGTGCCCGTGTAGCAGCAGTTTCGGGCGCATCCGGCGCACCGCGTCGTGCAGGCAGTCGAAACCGCGGTGGCACGGGTCCTCGGCGTCCCCGACCCCGCGCGCCGGGGCGTGGGTGAGCAGCACGTCGACGCCGCGCCCGTCCCGCAGCCGGCGCCGCGCCGCGGACCGGGCCACCCTCCGCATCCGCCGGGCCTGCTGCCGCTCGGTCCACTGGTTCGGCCCGTCGTTGTACCGGATCGACCCACCCAGCCCCGCGATCCGCAGCCCCGCCACATCCACCACCCGACCGTCCACATTGGTGCCACCGGCCGGGCCCGGCCACTGCGCCGGCAGTCCGCCGCGCAGCCACATACCCTGTCCCGGAGCGTATCCGGCGAGATCGGCGTCGTGGTTGCCGGGAACGAACACCATGGGTCGGTTCAGCGCGTCGGCGAGGAATTCGAGGTACTCGAACGGCAGATCCCCCGCGGCCAGGACGAGGTCGACCCGGTGCCGGCGAACCCCCGTGGTCCACAGGGTTTCCACCACCTCGTCGGCAACGGCGAGCACTCTTGGCACGATTCGAGCGTACGGTGCTCTCGGGCGTGTCGAACCGGTTACAGTCGGAGCTGGCGATCGGGTGATCGGGAAGGAAGCGGGCAGCATGGGTCACCACAGGCCGCACGGCAATCACCATCACCACCACGACCGTTACGTCACCGGCGACACCAACTGGGACAGCTACGAGCTGCCGCAGCTGGTCGCGATGGTGACCGACAAGGTCGACCTGCGGGCCATGGTGGCCCTGGCCGATGACTGGCGCACCACCGGGAACAAGGTGGTCGAGTCCAGCCACGAGCTGGCCGACGCGCTGGACGGGCTGATGGAGTTCTGGTCCGGCGCCGCGGCCGAGCAGGCCCGCACCGACGTCGCGCTGAACGCCCAGTGGCTGTCCGATCTGGGCGCCACCGCCTACGAGATCGGCACCCCGGTGGAGGAGTCCGCGGGCGCGCTGAAGGCCGCCCAGGACCAGATGCCCCTGCTGCCGACCGGAAACCCCGGCATCGCGCCCGGGTCCGCCCCGGACGGCGCGGCGGTCGCGGGTGACGCCGGCGGCCCGCTCGGCGAGGCCATCGGGGGTGCGGTCAACGGCACCGAGAGCGCCGCCGAGGCCCAGCAGCGGGAGGCCGACCTCAAGCGCCAGGCGGTGGAGACCATGCGCCGCTTCGAGACCGTGGCGATGGGCATCGACCAGGCCATCCCGCAGTTCGAGGGGCCGAGCACGGTGCTGCGCCCGCGGCCGGAACCCAAGCCACCTACCGCGCCGCCGGTCGGCACCACGATCACCTCGTCCACCACCAGCACGGTGCTGAGCTGGCAGGAGCTCACCGGTGTGGGCGGCGCCGGCCCAGCCACCTCGGACCCGCACGGCCACGGCCGGTCGGGCCTGGAGCGCGCGCTGCCGGTCGGCGCGGGCGCCGGGGCGGTCGGCGGGCTGAGCCTGCGCTCCGGACAGCCGGCGAGCGGATCAGGCGGCGGTCGCACGCCAGGAGCGGTGCCCGGCGCGGGTCCGGGTGCCGGTGCGGCGCCGAACCCGGCCGAGCGGGCCGCCGCCACCCTGCGGCAGGGCGCAGTTCCCGGCGGCATGATCGACCCGGACGGGCACGCCGGCGGCATGGGCGGGGCCGGCGCCCCGATGGGCGGCATGGGTGCCGGCGCGGGCGCGGGCATGGCCGGCGACCACCGCAGGCGCGTGCCGGTCGAGGCGGACGACCCGTTCGCGCTCGACAAGAAGGCCTCACCGCCGGTGATCGGGATCTAGGGGAGGTACGGCATGCCGAACGATCACGAACCGCCGGTGGACGGGACGCTGGCCGAGGGCCTCACCGCCCGGGCGGTCCCGGCACCCCCGCCGATGCCGACCGCGAGGGCCGCCGCGGCCAGCGCGGTACCCGCGCAGGCCGAGCCCACGGCGGCCAAGCCCGCGACCGGCGGGTGGGCGGTCGACGCGGACCGTCTGCGGGAGTTCGTCTACGCGATCGAGCGCGTCAAGGACAAGCTGTGGGACGTCCAGGCGCAGGTGGACCTGATGCGCTCGGCCGCCTTCACCCCGAAGCTCGGCACCAGCCCGGTGGCCCGGCAGCTCGAGCAGAAGTTCGCCGACCGGCTCGACACCCCGCTGGACAGCCCGGACCAACCGGCGGACGGCGGGCTGCGGCCGATGCTGGCCGAGGCCATGCGCCGGATGGAGGAGTTCGTGGCCGGTGCCGAGACGGCCGCGCGGAACTACCGCGAGGTCGACCAGGCGGCGGCGCAGCACCACTACGGCCCCTACGGCACGGGCGGCTGATGGGAGCGGTGAGCGGTTTCGACGCGTCGCTCGACGCGGTCGAGTTGGATCTCCTGTGCACGTTCGCCGGAGTGCCCGCGCCGTTTCCGCTGCGGGTTCGCTCGGCCGGGGCGACGGCGGCCGAGCGGCAGGCGATCTTCCGGGCCGCCCGGGAGCGGCTGGCCGCCCGCGGGCTGGCCGACGAGCGCGGACCGCGTGGCATCGCCGCGGTGTTCGTCCGCCTCCTCCGCGAGTGCCCGGCCACGCTGGACCTGACGCTGGCGATCGGCGCGGAACGGCTGGGCGCGGTGCTGATCGGCCGGGGCGACGAGGCGGTGCTGGCCGTCGCCGAGCTCACCCGGAACGACCCGCCGACCGGGATCGTGGCGCGGCACACCGACGACGCGGTGGACGAGCTGCTGCGGCTGATCCCCGAGCTCGGCGCGGCCATGCTCACGCCGTTCTCCTTGCCACGCAAGGCTTTGGTCGCGGTGTACCGGGTGCTGCTGGACCGCGCCGGCCGGGGTGCGGAGCTCGGCGGGCACGAGCTCGACGAGTTGCTGAGCACGCACGGTATCGACGACCGGCTGGCTCACCGGATGACCACGCAGCTGCAGCCGGTGCTGGGCAACGGCCAGGCCGGGCTCGCCGCGCGCCGGGGCTACGCGGGCGAGTGGCGCCGGGCCGGTGAGGAGCTGCGCTGGCTGGACACCGGGCACGGCCGGTTGAAGCTGGCCGGGACCGCGGAATGGACGAGCGTGAACCCGTTGTTCCCCAACGAGTTGTATTCGGCGATCCGCCGTTTGGCCGCCACCGTCCCATAGTTGGCCCCGACGTTCGTATGGGTTCACTCGAACGGCTGTCTGGTGACGGGGTGATCCGATAACGTAACGGTCGGAAGCGACGGTACGTACACACGAGCGGGGTCACCGGCATGGTCTTGCAAGAGCTGATCCATCGGGTGGTTGAGCTACAGCAGCAGGCGGCCGCGGCACGCGTCCAGGCCGAGAAGGAGCGCCGCCAGCGCCGGATGGAGAACGACCGGTATGTCACCGGCGGCGTCAACTGGAACGGCTACAGCCTGGAAGACCTGATCGGCATGGTGGCGGGCCAGGCGAGCCCGAAGCAGCTCGACGCGCTCGCCGACGAGTGGCGCACGCACGGCCAGTCGATCTCGACGGCGTCCGGTGACCTCCAGGGGTCCATGAACACCCTGATGAACTACTGGACGGGCGCGACCGCGGACACGGCGTCGGCGAACGTGACCAACAACGCCACCTGGATCGGCGAGATGGGTCAGACGGCGCAGGAGATGGCGGGCCCGATCCAGGACGCGGGCGGCGCACTGCAGTCGGCGCAGAGCACCATGCCGGGCAAGCCGCACGACAGCTGGCTGGCCGGAGCGGGCGGCGGGGCGGCCGCCGGGTTCATGGTCGGTGGCCCGATCGGCGCCGCGTTCGGTGCGGCCATCGGCGGCATCGCGAGCGCGTTCGGTTTCGGCAGCAGCAAGAAGAAGCTCAAGCGCAAGGCCGTGCAGACCATGGAGCGCTACGAGACGGCGCTGCTCGGCGTGGACGGCACCACCCCGCAGTTCGGCGGGCCGTCCGACGGCACCAATCCGGGTGGTGGCCCGAACCGTAACCCCGGCCCGGGGGTCGGCACGCCGACGCCGGGTCCGGTGCCGCCGGGCGCGACCAACCCGATCCTGGGGCAGGGTCCGGGCGCGACGACCCCGAGCGGCCTGCCGACCATCGGCGGTGGCGGTCCCGGCAGCCGCTGGCAGGACCTGACCCGCGGGCCCACGTCCGGCGGCCTGCCCACGCTGGGCACCGGTCCTGGTTCCGGTCCGGGACGCGGTCCCGGTCTCGGCGGCCTGCCGGGTGGGCTCTTCCCCGGTGGGCGCCCCGGTGTCCCGGGCGGCACCCGCGGCGGTCTCGGCGGGTTGCCCGGCAGCGGCCGGGGAACCGGGCCGGGCGGGCGAAGCGGCCGCGGGCTCGGCAGTGGCCGTGGGGCCGTGCCGCCGGCCGGACTTCCCGGGCGCGGCGGCTCGGACAGCGAGCGGGCGCGGCGGGGTGCCCGAGGTGGCACCGGCGGTCTGTTCCCGGAGGAGGAGGGGCGCGGTCGCGGTGGCCGCAGCACCGGTGGCCTTCCGCCCGGTGGTGGCCGGGGCGGGCTCGGCGACGAGCGGACCCGGGGCCGGGGTGGCCGGAGCGGCCTCCCTTCGGGCGCACGCGGGAGCGGACCGTTCGACGAGGAAGGGCGCGGCCGCGGGCGTGGCCCCGGCGGCGGCCTGCTGGACGAGGAGGCCCGGGGCCGTGGGCGCGGCGGCGTCCTGCCGGGTGAGGAGGCCGAGGGCCGCGGTCGTGGCCGAAGTGGTTACGGCGCGGGCGGCCTCGGGGCCGGCGGCCGGGGCGGCATCGGCGAGGAGGCCGAGCGTGGCCGCGGGCGGTTCGGCCGGGGCGGCGCGCTCGACCCGCACGGTGCGGGCGGCATGGGCGGCCCGGGGGGCGCCGGCGCCCGCGGCGACGAGGACGAGGAGCACCACCGCAAGTTCCCGGTCGAGGAGGACCCGTTCTCCGCCACCGACCTCAAGGCCGCACCCCCGGTGATCGGGCTGTAACAGGAGGAGGATCGTCGGATGCCAGTCAACGGCAGCGGGTGGCAGGTCGAGGCCAGCCAGGTGCGGGAGTTTGCGGCCGCGGTGGCCAAGGTCAAGGAGGACCTCAACAAGATCACCGGCGAGGTGAACAACCTCGCCAGCACGGCCATCCCGATGCTCGGCAGCAGCCCGGTGGGCACGGAGCTGTCCGAGAAGTTCAGCGACCGCATGGGAAGTGAGATCGGCCTGCGCGGGCAACTCCAGGTCGCGTTGCAGCGTATGGAAGAGTTCGTGCAGAGCGCGGAGCGGACCATCGCGGCCTACGAGGCGCACGACGTGGACAGCGCGCAGGGTCTCCAGTACAGCTAGGCCGGTGGTTTCCTCGATGACAGTTGGGACTGACCGGGGCGAGCTGATGCACCCGGTCGAGGTCGAGCTGCTGTGCGCGTTCGCCGAGGTGGACGCGCCGTTCCCGCTCGAGGTCCCGTCCTCCGGGCTGACCGAGGTCGAGCGCCTGGTGATGTTCCAGGGCGCGAGCCAGTTGCTGTCCGAGCGCGGCCTGGCCGACGAGGCCGGGCCGCTCGGCCTCGCCGACGATTTCGTGTACCTGCTGCGCAACGCCACCGGTGTGCTGGATCTGGTGCTGGCCAAGGAGAAGCCGGTGTTCGGCGCGGTCGTGCTGACCTACCGGGACGAGGCGCTGCTGGTCACCCAGGAACTCGGCACGCCCGACCGGATGATCCGGATGAAGGCGGTGTCGCTGGACGACTCGGTAGAGGACCTGATCGGGCTGATCCCCGGCCTCGCGGCGCCCTCCAGCACGCCGTTCAACCTGCCCCGGCAGGCGGTGGAGAAGGCGTTCCGCACCATGCTCGCCCGGGTTCCCGAGCCTGTGGTTGATTCGTCCGATGTAGACAGCACAGCGGAGATCCGGGTACCGGATCCGTTGTCCGCTGAAGAGATCGATGACCTGCTGCGCGCACACGGCATCGACGATCGGGTGGCCCGCCGCATGATCACGCACCTGCAGCCGGTGCTCGGCAGCGGCCAGGCCGGCGTGGCCAAACGCGACGAGACCGAGGACCAGTGGCGCCGAGCCGGCGAGGAGCTCCGCTGGCTGGACACCCCCCGCGGTCGCTACCGCCTCGCCGAGGACGGCGAATGGCTCAGCGTCAACCCGTTCGCCCCCGACGAGCTCCGCACCCGCCTCCGCCGCCTCGCCTCAACCATCCGCGGCTGATTACCTACCCGGCCGTGCCGCGCGGCACCACCCAGTGAGCCGGCTGTTGTGTTGGCCTCTGGCGTTGCCATGTTGGCGCGTGGCGTCGCTGTGTTGGCTGGTGACGTGGCTGTGTTGGCCGGGTGTGCGTCGGGGTCCGCCGTCGACGGTGTCCGGCGTCGTTGGTCATCGGCCAACACACCGACGCCAGAGGCCAACACGGCGACGTGGTGTGCCAATACAGCGACGTGGGAGGCCAACACGGTTACGAGGGCGGCTGCCGAACTAGTTGATCTAGGGAGGGGGCTCCGCGGCGCCAGCTTGTCCGCAAGGGAGAGCATGCCCTGCGCGACACCCCTGTCCAGAGTTTCGAGCGCGGCCAGGAGTTGAGCGCCTCGTGGGGGACTCTCGGCGACACGTCGGAGTGCGGCGTTCACGGTCTCCACTTTGGTGGTCGTGCCTAGGACCTGCTTCGCCCGTTCCAGCGCTTCGTCGTCCACGTCAATCACGGTCTGCACGCCACACCTCCTCGACTATGTCCGTGGCTACCAGCCTGGGCGGGCGTCGGGTTCCTGGGCGCGGCGGTTGCGGCGAATGGTGTGGACCACGAAGAGGGTGAGCAGGAGGACACCGAGGCCGCCGGCTGAGCCGAGGAGGGCGACGGTCATCGGGGCCCAGTCGCGGCGGGCTGCTTCGGGGACCTCCCAGGGGATGGTGATCGCCTTGTCCGCGGCGATGCCCTGCTCGCTGGGGATCTCCGCGGTGAGCGCGGCGATCGGGTTGATCATGCCGTAGCCGACCAGGCTGTCCCGGCCGCCGGTGGCCGCCGGGTGGGACGCGGTGACCTTGATCCGGTTCATCACCTGCCGGGCGTCCAGCTGCTTGTACCGGTCCCGGATCAGCGCGGCAAGGCCGGCCACGTACGGCGAGGCGAAGCTGGTGCCCTGGATCTCCGACTTCTTTCCGTCTCTGGTGGCCAGCCGGTTCGCCAGGCCCTTGTTGTTACCGGGGTCCAGCGAGGTGATCTCGGTTCCCGGCGCGGCCACGGTGACCCACGGGCCCTGCACGGAGAACTTCGCCGGGTCGCCGTTGCGCTCCATCGCCGCCACCGAGATCACGTCGTCGGAGAACCACGGCGGGATCACGATGGAGTTCGGCCGGTTCGGGTCCGGGCTGTCGTTCTGGTTCGGGCAGTTGGACTCGCCGGTGTTGCCGGCCGACGACACCGGCACCACGTCCTGCACCTCGACGGCGTACCGCAGCGCCGCCTGCACCTGCCGCTCGGCGAGGCTGATCGGCCCGAGGTCGGCGCGCCGGCAGTTGTCCACCGACATGTTGATCACGCCGTGCGGCACCGCGTTCGCCGCCCGCACGATGGCCTGGGCCAGGGTGATCAGGTTGCCGGCGGCCTCGCGCGGCTGGTCGTTCGGGTCGTCCCGGTTCTGCGGCTCGTAGTCGTAGTTGGCGCTGGACTGGCGGATGCTGATGATCGTGGCGTCCGGCGCGATGCCCTTGAACCCGATGCCGCTGTTCGCCGGCGGCTTGGCCGCGATGATCCCGGCGACCTCGGTGCCGTGGCCGTCGCAGTCGCGCAGCCCGTCGTCGTTCTGAAAGACGTAGTCGCCCCCGCCGGAGAGCCGGCCCTCGAAGAAATCGTGCCGGTTGACCCCGGTGTCGATCACCGCGACCTTCTGCCCGACGCCGGTGGCGAACCTGTGCAGCTCGTCGAAGCGCAGTTGGATCTGGCCCCACGGTTTGTTGGGCAGGTCGACGGTGTCGTTGAACGTCGTCACACACTGGTTCTTCTGCTTGTACGGCACATCCGGCTTGCCGAAGTCGGTCGGCGGCTCGGTGCCGGGCGGCAGCGGCGGCGGGGCGGCCATCGTGTCGCCCAGGTCGGCCGGGCCGGCGCTCGGCTGGGCGTACACCGGGGCCACCGGTACCAGCACGGCGAGCAGGCCGGCGACGGTTGCGGCGGCGAGCCTCGTGGTCGTGGCGAACCGCATCGCGCTACAGCCCGATGTCCATGTGCCGCAAGGTGCCGTACAGACCCATGACGGCCAGCGCCAGCGGGAGCACCACCGCGATGCAGATCGCCTCGATGATCTCCAC
>NZ_DASYTH010000151.1:0-20283 GCF_036002505.1 Actinophytocola sp.
GGAGGGGTTGGCTGAGTATGTGAAGGTGCGCGATCACACCTGCATCGCCCCGGGCTGTTTGAAGCCGGCGCATCAGTGCCAGGTGGATCACACCGTGCCCTGGGCCGAAGGCGGCTGCACCTGCGCCACGAACCTCGACCCGCTCTGCCCCCGCCACCACCGGCTACGCCACCTCGCCGGCTGGCAGATCACCCAAACCGAAGAAGGCACCTTCGACTGGGTCAGCCCCGTCGGACAACACTTCACCCGGCTACCGGTCCCGATCCTCGAGCCGGTGGACTGACCGGGCTGGGCACCTTCTCTGCCTGGCAGCCCTCCCGGACTCCGTCGCAACGCCCAGGATGGTCACCTTGGCAGGGCTGGGCCCGGCGTTCCGCCGCACAGGCTGTGGACAGGGCCTCGGGGTGCGGATCTACAGCGTTGGGCCCTGCCCACAACCTGTGCACCGAGCCGACGTCTCCCGCTCTCAGCGGGCCGGTCACCGCGATGGCCGGTCGGGCACCACCCGCGCACCGGATGCTCTTGTCGCGGTCGTGGTCACCTTCCCCAAAATATTAGAAATCTAAAATAGGGAAAGACAAGAGAGGCGGCACGGCGCCGCCTGCGGCCCCGCCGTGCCGCTCGCCGGTGCCAGTCCCCACGCCGACCGCCAGTCGGCAGATAGGGGGTAGTTGCGCCAACGCCACCACCCCCCGCCACAGCAAGACGCCAAACGCAACCGGCACCGACGAGCGCTACGGCGGCGCCGCAGCGCCTTCTTTGTCTTTCCTCTCCTAAAAATTTTGAATCTTTAAGAAGGCGACCATCACCGCAACCCACCCGCCAACCGCCACCCCTCCTCTGCCGACCCAGCCATCCCGGTGACCGGCCCACCCACAGCGGGAGACGTCGGCTCGGTGCAAAGGTTGTGGGCCAAACCCCCAGATCCGCACCCCGAGGCCCTGTCCACAACCTTTGCGGCGGAACGCCGGGCCCAGCTCTACCAAGGCAACCACCCTGGGCGTTCCGATGAACAGGGGTACGGCACCCAAGCCAGTTACAGGAGATGACCGTTAACCGCAGCAACCCCTCCTGCCAACTCCTCAATCTCGACCAACTCAACCCCACCCGCCCCCAAGACCTCAACCCCTTCCCCCACAACAAACGTCCCCGGCTCCCGCATAGCAAACACCACCCGCGGAATCCCAGCCTGAACAATGAGCTGAGAACACCCCACCGCCCGCGACGCACGCCGACTACACGGCTCCAGCGAACTGTACAACGTCGCGGAACCGAGCCGCGGATCCGCCGGATCAACCTTGGAAAGCGCAACCTCCTCGGCATGGGAAACCGAATCCGTTTCCCGAGAATATCCGCGAGCAATCTCGACCCCGGAACCGTCGACGATGATGGCGCCGACACTGAAGGCCGACGTCGACGGAGGACATTGGCGAGACAGTTCAATGGTGGCGCGGAGCCATTGCCAGTCTAGGGCGGATTGGCCAGAGAGATAGCGGAGCAGAACTACCTCGTCGATTTGTTGGGTGGTGGCGAGGGTGAGCGGGTGGGAGTAGTGGCCGGGGTGGAGAAAGTGGGGGGCGGTGGGGTCGCCGACGAGCAGGGGGGCGATGACGAGGTGGAGTTCGTCGGCAAGGCCGGAGGTGAGGAACTGCGTGAGGACTGTGCCGCCGCCTTCGACCATGAGGCGGCGGACTCCGCGCGCATGGAGGTCGGCGAGGACTTCGGGGAGATCGGTGGCCGATACGACGGTGGCGGCGCCGCACAACCTATCCATGACTTTGGCGATCGAGGCGGGTGGGGCATAGACGAGTTTGGGGACGTCGCCGAGGGTGAAGAACTGGGCGGACGGGTCGAGGTCACCGGTGGTGGTGAGGGTGACCTTCATCGGGCCGGCGACCGCGCCGGGGACTACGAGGCGGGGGTTGTCGCGGCGGATGGTGTTGGCGCCGACGAGGATGGCGTCGACTCCGGCGCGGACGGCGCGGACGCGGGCGAGGTCGGCGGGGTTCGACAGCACCAGGCGAGTGGGGGAGGCGTCGTCGAGGTAGCCGTCGAGCGAGGTCGCGCAGCTGAGGACGACATATGGCCGGTTATTCACATGTTTCTCCCTCGGGACCTCAGCCACCATGCGTATATGGACGGTAGCGCTGGCGGGGACAGGCCACTCATCGGAGTCGACGGGATCGCGTCGCCCAAGTGGGCGGAGTCGGACAAGGCGGTCGCCGCGGCGAGCTGGTGGCAGACGGTCCGGTCGGCGCCGGCCGCGGTGGCCACGGTGGTGCGGCTGTCGTGGCGGGCGTCGCGGCGGTGGACGGTGGTTGCCGGTTTGCTGAATCTCGGGTTGGGTTTGCTGACCGCGTTCGGCCTGCTGGCCACGGCGAACGTGTTGACCGAGTTGCTCCGGCAGGGGCCGACGCCGCAGCGGGTGCTCGCCTCGTTGCCGGCGATCGTGCTGGTCGCGGCCGCCTATTCGGCGTCGGCCGTGCTGGAGTCGGCGGTGGGGCTGGTGCAGGGCGTGTTGCGGCCACGCGTGGAGCTTGCGGCCAAGGACGAGATGTACCGGGCCGTGCTCGACGTCGACGCGGCGGCGTTCGACGACGCCGACTTCCAGGAGCTGGTGCGCCAGGGCGGCGACAACGGCACGCACTCGATCCGCAACTCCACCCAGGGCGTCGCGGACCTGCTGAGCACGTTCGTGCGGCTGATTGCCGCGTTGGCGACGGTCGCCGTGTTCAGCGGCTGGCTGCTGCCGGCGCTGCTGGTGGCCGCCGCCGCGGACGGATGGTCGGCCATGCGCGCGGCCAAGCTGAACTACGAGTCGTTCCTGCACATGGTCACCCGCAACCGGCAGTCCTGGGTGATCAGCGAGCTGATCACCGAGCGCAAGGCGGCCGTGGAGGTCCGGGCGTTCACCGCGCAACCGATCCTGCTGGCCGAGTACCGCAGGGTCGCGAAGATCCTTGCCGCGGAAGAGATCCGGGTGGAGCGCCGGCAGACGTTCGTCCAGCTCATCGGCCGGGCGGTGGCCGGCGTCGGCACCACGTTCGCCTACATCGTGCTCGGCTGGCTGCTCTACGTCGAGGCGATGCCGCTGGCGCTGGCCGGTGCGGCGGTCGTGGCGATGCGAACCGGGTCCACGTCCTTGCGCAACACCATCTACCAGGTCAACCGGCTGTACGAGGACAGCTTCCACATCGACCTGTACGAGAAGCTGCTGGTCGAGGCGCGAACCCGGCGCGGTCCCGACCGGGTGACCGAGGCGCCGGTGAACCCGGCGACCATCGAGCTGCGGGACGTCAGCTACACCTATCCCGACCAGAGCGAACCGGCCATCCAGGAAATCTCGCTGAAGCTGCGGCGCGGCGAGGTGATCGCGCTGGTCGGCGAGAACGGCTCCGGCAAGTCGACGCTGGGCAAGCTGATCACCGGCCTCTATCGGCCCTCCGAGGGTCAGGTGCTCTGGGACGGCGTCGACATCGCCACCGCGCACCCGCACACCGTGCACTCGCAGGTCTCCGTCGTCACGCAGGAACCGCTGCGCTGGCCGGTGACCGCGGCCGACAACATCCGGATCGGCCGGCTGGACCGCGACGCGCGGGACGGTACATTGTGGACCGTCGAGGCCGGCACCTCGGGCGCCGACGAGGTGATCGATGAGCTGCCGCGCAAGGAGAACACGATCCTCTCCCGGTACTACGAGGAGGGCAAGGACCTCTCCGGCGGCCAGTGGCAGCGGTTGTCCGTCGCCCGCGGCGCCTACCGGGAGGCGCCGGTGCTGGTGGCCGACGAGCCGACCGCCGCGCTGGACGCCCGGGCCGAGGCCAAGGTCTTCGCGGCGCTCCAGGAGGCCAGCCGCGACCGGGACGGCGAGCGCACCACCGTGCTGGTCACCCACCGGCTGGCCAACGTCCGGCGCGCCGACCGGATCCTCGTGCTCGAGCACGGGCGCATCACCGAGGACGGCACCCACGAGGAGCTGATGGCGTCCGGTCGCCTCTACGCCGAGCTGTACTCCATCCAGGCGGAGGCGTACAAGTGACGCTATATCCGGAGATCGAGCCGTACCGGTACGGCATGCTCGACGTGGGCGACGAAAACCTTGTCTACTGGGAGGAATGCGGCAACCCCGACGGGAAACCCGCACTGGTGCTGCACGGTGGTCCCGGTCCGGCTTGCACACCCGGAGCCCGGCGCATGTTCGACCCGGACGCCCACCGCGTCGTCGTGTTCGGCGGATCCTGGGGTTCGGTGCTCGGACTCGTGTACGCGCACCGATATCGACGGCGAGTGTCCGAAATGGTCCTGTTCGCCGTGGCGACCTGTCCGACGCCTACCATCGCCTGCTGTCCCACCCCGATCCCGCCGTACGGAACAAGGCCGCACAGGACTGGTGCACGTGGGAGGACGCCATCGTGTCCACCGCGCCGCCGAGCACGCGCTACGAGTCGCCGTCGTTTTCGCATGGCGTTCGCGCGGCTGGTCACGCATTACTGGCGGCACGGCCACTGGCTCGACGACCGGCCGGTGCTCGTGGACGAAGCCGGGCGCGACACCGGCGACGCCGGCATGGCCGAGGCTATGATCGCGGCCACCGATCGGTTCGTGCACTAGGACTGCGAGAGGGAGGAACGCGTGTCGTATCTGGGCAGCACCGGGGAGATCAGCGCGATCTGGCGGCCGGAGGTGGACGTCGAGACGCTGAAGATCAGGACGACGACCGCGCGGTTCGTGGCGACCGGGTCGGTCACCAACGGCCAGTTTGGACTGTACCGGTGGGACATGGTCGCGGGCACCGGCGGCTCCGGTGCGCACTTCCACAAGACGTTCTCCGAGTCCTTCTACGTCGTCAGCGGCAAAGTGGGTCTGTACAACGGCGACAAGTGGATCGAAGCCAACCCGGGAGACTTCCTCTACATTCCCGAAGGCGGCATCCACGGTTTCCGCAACGATTCTGACGGCGACTCCTCCATGATCATCCTGTTCGCGCCCGCGCCACCGCGGGAGCTCTACTTCCGGGCGCTGGCAGAGATCGCCGACTCCGGGCGGACGCTGACCGACGAGGAATGGACCGAGCTCTACGCCGAGCACGACCAGTACATGGTCTAAGCCCACCGCGAACACGGCGGCGCGACCCGGGCAGCCGCTCGTAGCGTCGGGAGCATGAACCGCACCACGCTGGACGACCTGACCTTCGAGCGGTTGCTCCGGGACCGCGTCGTGTTCCTGGGCGAGGAGGTCACCGACGACTCGGCAAACCGCCTCACCGCACAGTTTCTCCTGCTCGCCGCCGAGGATCCGGCCGCGGACATCACGTTCTACATCAACTCACCGGGCGGCTCGGTGACCGCCGGCCTGGCGATCTACGACACGATGCGGCTCATCGAGCCGGACGTGGCCACGTTCGGCATGGGCTTCGTCGCCTCCATGGGCCAGTTCCTGCTCTCCTCCGGCACCCCGGGCAAGCGCTATGCGTTGCCGCACACGCAGATCTTGATGCACCAGCCGTCCGGCGGCGTCGGCGGCACGGAGTCCGACATCGCCATCCGCGCTGAGGCGCTCGCCCGGATGAAGCGGCGGATCGCGGAGATCACCGCGGAGCAGACCGGGCAGAGCGTCGAGACGATCACTGCCGACGCCGACCGGGACCGCTGGTTCACCGCGGGCGAAGCCAGGAGCTACGGCTTCGTCGACCACGTCGTCGGCGAACGTCAGTAGGCCATCCGGCGGATCCGCCCGGCGTAGTGCTTCTCCAGGCCCAGGTTCCGGTCGTGCCCGCCGGGAACGTTGGACGAGACGTAGACCGGCGGCGTGGTCCCGCCGGAAAGCAGCCGGCGGACCGCTTCGGCCACCACCATCTGTACCAGCACGGCGGCGGTCACCGAGGACACCGCGCACGCCGTCGACCCGTCCGGCAGCGACAGGATCGCGTCGCCATAGGGGGCGCCGGTGTCCAGCGTGACGTCGGCGAGGTCGAGCAGCCGCTTGCCGGACTCGTGCTGCGGGGTGGCCTGCCGGCTGTGGTCGAGCGAGGTGATGCCGACCAGCTTGTGCCCGGCGGAGGTGGCCAGGTGCGCCATCTCCACCACCGAGCCGTTCACCCCGGAGTTGGAGGCGATCACGAACAGGTCCCCGGGCCGCGGCGCGGCCAGCTCGAACAGCGGGCCGGCCACGTGGGCCTGCCGCTCCAGCATCGGATCGTCGAGCACGGACGGGTCCTGGCCGCCGGCGATCACAAGGTCGGCCAGGCTGATCCGGTTGGTCGGGATGAGACCGCCGGCCCGCCCGGCGATCTCCAGCGCGACCGCCTGGGAGTGTCCGGTGCCGAACGCGTGGATCACGCCGTCGGCCCGCACGCAGCCGGCGAACAGCTCGGCCGCGGCCTCAACCGCGGCCTGGGATGAGGCGGTGACCTGGTCGAGGAGCCGCCGGATCTCGGTTGCGTAGGTCTGAGCGGAGAGGTTCACCCGGCCAGTGTCCACGCCGGCACCGGTTCCGTCAGCGGGCGTTCCCGCTAATGGCCCATCGTGACGTGGTATAGACCACCTGATGGGGCAGTGCCCGGCGGAGTCCACTGGGGGTAATTCCGTGGACGTCTGCCGGTTGCGCCCGGCACCCTGCGGTAATGCTTCCTGAGGGGTACTCCTGGCGCCGGTGCACGCCTGACGACGCCACGGCCATCCACGCGCTGACCAGCCGGTGCAACACCGGGATCGTCGGGTCCGCCGACTGCACCCTGGCCGACGTGCGCGACGAACTGGGCGAGCCGGATTTCGTGCTGGAGACCGACAGCTGGCTGGTGCACGACGCCGAGGGCGAGGTCGTGGGCTACGGCTGCGTGCGGGTCAGGGGCGGCGGTGAGCAGGTCGACCTGGACGCGATCACCTCGGACGAGCGCGTGTGCCGCTGGCTGCACGGCACGGTGCTGGCCCGAGGCATCGAGGTGGGCCAGCCGGTTGCGCCGATCTTCCTTGGCCTGTACCGCGAGGACACGATGCGGCGCGCTTCGGCGCAAGCGCACGGGTTCAAGCCCGTACGCACGTTCTACCGCATGCGGATCGACCACGACCTGGCCGCGCCGCTCGTGGATCCCGTTGCCCCGCCCGGGGTCACCCTGCGCACCGGGCCGGGCGACGAGGCGTTGCGCCGCACCGGTCACGCCCTGCTCATGGAGTCGTTCAAGGAGCATTTCGGCTGGCTCTTCGAACCGTTCGAGGACTGGCACCGGAGGCTGGACCGTGAGTCCACATTCGACTGGTCGATGCTCACCGTGGCGGAGCTGGACTCCCGCCCGGTCGGCGTGCTGATGACCAGCGACCACTACCTGAGCAACGAGAACTGCGGCTACGTCGGTGATCTCGGCGTGCTCGCCGAGGCCCGCGGTCGCGGCATCGCGAAGTTTCTGCTGCGCACCGCCTTCGCCGCCGACATCCGCGCGGGCCGGACCGGGACGATCCTGGCGGTCGATACCAGCAACGTCACGCCAGCCCTGCATGTCTACGAGAGCGTCGGCATGCGCCCGGTCCGGACCACGGACGCCTGGCACTACCAGCGCGAATGACGGTCAGCGGCGGCCGTACCGATACAGCCTGGTCAAAGTGGTCAGGTACCTTGTCGGATACCACGGGTGAAGCTACTGTCCGGTAGGTACAGTCGGCGACCGTGGAGGCGAAGATGCCCCGGATTTCTCGATCACGCATGCTGGTGGCGAGTCTGCTGACCGCCGTGCTCAGCGCGGGGGTGGTGACCGGCGTTCCGGGGGCGGCTGCCGCGCCGGCTCCGCCCGCGGAGGATGCGTTTTACCAGCCGCCGCAGGGATTCGAGGCCACGGCGCCCGGCACGCTGCTGCGCTCCCGGCAGGTCGCCGTCACCGGGCTGGGCGTGCCGTTCCCGGTCAGCGCCTGGCAGAGCCTGGCCCGGTCCACCGGCGCCGACGGCCGGGCGGTCGCCGTGGCGTCCACGCTGATGGTGCCGCTCACCCCGTACCCGCTGGGCAAGCGGCCGCTGCTGTCGTACCAGACTGCCATCGACAGTCTCGGCGACCAGTGCAACCCGTCGTACACGCTGCGCGCCGGCACGGAGAAGGAGCTGCCGCTGATGTCGCTCGCGCTGGCGCGCGGCTGGGCCGTGGTGGTGACCGACTTCGAGGGACCGCGCAACGCCTTCGCCGCCGGGACGATGGCCGGGCACGCGGTGCTCGACGGCATCCGGGCGGTGGAGAAGCTGCCCGGCACCGGGCTTTCCGGCGTGACCACGCCGGTGGGGCTGATGGGCTACTCCGGCGGCGGGCAGGCCACGTCCTGGGCCGCCGAGCTGCAACCGGGCTATGCCGCGGAGTTGGCGGTGAAGGGCGTCGCATCCGGTGGTACGCCGGCAGATCTGCGGGGGGCGGAGCGGCAGATGGACGGCGGCCCGTTCGCCGGGCTCGCGGTCGCCGCGGTCGCCGGGATCATCCGGGAGTACCCGCAGCTGCTCACCCTGGTGAACGACGCCGGTGCCGCGATGCTCGAGCGGATCAAGGACATGTGCGTGGCCGAGGTGACCACGGCCAACGCGTTCCGCCGGCTCGCCGAGTTCACCACCTCGGCCGACCCGCTGAACGAGCCGGTGGCCGCGGACGTGTTGAACCGCAACGATCTCGGCCAGCGGGTGCCGGGCGCGCCGGTGTACCTGTACCACTCGTTCTTCGACGAGCTCATCCCGTACGCGGGCGTGCAGAACCTGCGCCGGACGTGGTGCCGCGGCGGCGCCCGGGTGCAGTTCTACACGGATTTCCTCAGCGAGCACACCGTGCTGGCCGGCACCGGGGCACCGGCCGCGGTGTCCTATTTGGACGACCGGTTCGCCGGCCGGCCCGCGCCGAGCAACTGCTAGCGAATGCCAGATGGATCATCGCGGGGTTGGCATAGCCTCATCCCGACCAACGGAACCTCAGGGGACCGTGACGGCGCTCAGCCACAATCAACCCGAAACCCGCAGTGTCGGCTGGAACGTGACGACAGGAGTTAATTCCGGAGAGGCGGCACGGCGAGGATTCCGGCGGCGATGCGGACGATCTCGGCGATGACGTCGTCCAGCGAGCCGTCCCGCCCGCCCCCGATCGAATGGTGGTGCACGAGCTCGTTCACCGCACCGATCAGCCCGACCGCGCCGAGCCGGAAGTCCCGCGCCGCCGCCTCGCCGCGCGCGACCGCCCGCTCCGTCTCCGCGACCAGCATGGCCGTCCACCGCTCCCGCCACGCGATCCGGTGCGCCTCAACGGCATCGCTGACCCCGATGATTTCCACAAAGGACAGTCGGGCCCAGCGCGGATCGCTCGCCGTGGTGGTGACGAAGGCCCGTACCGCCCGCGCCAGCCGCTCGGCCACCGGAGCGTCCTCGGTGTCCGCCCACGCCGCCAGCACCGCCTCCGCGCTCCGCTCGAGGATGCGATCGTGCAGGCGCATCAACAGATCCTCGCGGCTGGCGAACTCCTCGTAGAAATTGCGCGTCGACACCCCGGCCTGCGAGCACAACCGCTCGATGGACGCCGCCGCGTACCCCACCCCGCCGAACAGCTCGAGCCCCGCGCTCATCAGCCGTTCCCGCCGCTCCGCCCGCCGGTCCGCCGCCGACCGCCCCGCATAGGCCCGCCGCGCGACCGCCCCCGTGCCGGTCACGAACCCGCCCATAAGTTCACACCGTTCATCGTACGGCGAGGAGGGCCCTGACCGAGTCGGCGAGCGGGGTGGTCGGGCGGCCGATCAGGGTGCGGAGATCGCCGGGGGTGTCGGCGAGGGCGCCGCGTTCGGTGTCGCGGTCGAAGCTGACGTAGACGTCCGCGGCGGCCTCGGGCAGGCCGGCGTCGAGGAGCGCGGCGCGGTGGTCCTCGGGCGTGAGGTTGCGGTAGGTGACCTCGCGGCCGGCGGCGCGGGTGATCTCGGCCGCCAGGTCGGCGTAGCTCCAGGCGGTGTCGCCGCTCAACTCGTAGATCTTGTTCTGGTGGCCGGCGGTGGTCAGCACGGCGACCGCGGCGGCGGCGTAGTCGGCGCGGGTGGCGCTGGCCACGCGGCCCTCGCCGGCGCTGCCGATGATCAGCCCGGAGTCCACGGCGCCGCGGATGGCCACCTCGTAGTTCTCGGTGTACCAGCTGTTGCGCAGCAGGGTGTAGGGCAGGCCGGAGGCGAGCACGGCCTCCTCGGTGGCCTTGTGCTCGGGCCCGACGATCAGCGGCGTGACGTCGGCATGCAGCACGCTGGTGTAGGCGATGAGCCGGACGCCGGCACCCGCGGCGGCGTCGATCGCGGCCCGGTGCTGCGCCACCCGCCGGCCGACCGCGTCGCTGGAGATCAGCAGCAGCCGGTCGGCGCCGGCGAACGCGGACTTGAGCGTCTCCGGTGCGTCGAAGTCGGCGTGCCGCACCTGGACACCGCGCTCGGCCAGGTCGGCCAGCTCCTCCGGCCGCCGGGTGGCCGCCACGATCTCCCCGGCCGGCATCGCGTCCAGCAGGCCCTCGACCACCAGCCGGCCGACGTTGCCGCCCGCTCCCGTCACCAAGATCATCAGTCGTCACTCCTTGTACTAACTCGTAGAAAGTGCTTTCTATGAGTTAGTACTATCATAGGGGTTAGTACAGCGCCAGGGAGAGTGCTAACTCGGAGGTAGTGTGGTCCCATGAGCAGGCAAGCGCCACCCGCCCGGCCCGTGTCCCAGGATGAGCACGGCCAGCTCCTGTTCGACGTGTTCGCGCAGGACTGCCCCTCCCGGTTCGCCATGGAGCACGTCACCAGCCGCTGGGGTCTGCTCGCCCTGATCGCCCTGCGCGACGGCCCGGCCCGGTTCAACGCGCTGCGCCGCCGGGTCAGCGGGGTCAGCGAGAAGATGCTCTCCCAGACGCTCCAAGCGCTCGAGCGGGACGGCTTCGTCCACCGCGACGCGCAGGCGACCATTCCGCCGCGGGTCGACTACAGCCTCACCCCGCTGGGCGAGGAGATCGCCGGCCGGCTCTGGCTGCTCATCGAGCAGCTCGAGGGCCGGATGCCCGCGATCCTCGCCGCCCAGGAACGCTACGACCAGGCCAAATCCGCTCGCTGACCGGACTAACCGCGTTCGCCGCGCAGGCCCAGGGCCTTGCCGGACGGCTGTTTGAGGGTCAGCCGGTCGCTGTCGATGTCGAAGGTGACCTCGCCGTTGAGCACCGTCAGGACCGCGTTCTCCAGGGACGCGCGTTCGGGTTCGCAGGCCATTTTGGTGGTGGCGACGCCGGTGAAGCGGATCTTGTTGCCGGACACCGTGTAGCCGCCGGAGCCGCGGTTGCAGCCGGCGTCGACCTGCACGGCGTCCTTGTCGAACGTGAGGGTGGCCGGGGCGCCGGCCGGGGTGGAGGAAGCGGTTGCGCCGTCGGTGATCGTGTCGACCGACCAGCGGGTGCCCAGCAGCGGCAGGGCGGGCTCGGCGACGGTCTTGTCCAGCAGCGCCAGCTCGGTGTTGCCGGAGCTGACGACGAGGTTGCTCCCGTCCAGCCGCCAGGACGGTGTGCTCTCCAGGAACTTCGCCAGCCAGGTGTCCTGCTGGTGCCGCGGCGGGTCGCAGCCCATCTCGGTCATGCCGAGGCCGGCCACCTCGAGCCGGCCGCCGCGCAGGTTCGCCTGCCCGGACATGGTGTTGCAGCCGGCGTCGGCGAGCAGCCGGCCGTCGTTCATGAACCGGAACGTCACCTTCGTCTTGCCGGCGAGCGGGCGCGGCTTGCCGTCCTCGGTCACGCTGGTGGACAGGAACGTCCGCCCGCGCAACCCCGAGTCGTCGTTCCCCGCCGGCGGCGAGGCCGTGGCGCCGCAGCCGGCGAGCGCGAGCAGCAGAGCGGGGGCGAGCCATCCGGCCTTCATGGTGGAAGGACGGTACCCGCCCCCGGTCGGGTTGCGTGCCTAGTCACCCAGGATCCTGGCCACCAGGCCGGTGTCGTGTTTGGCCTCGACGAATAGCGGGTCCCGCAGCACCCGGTCCAGGAACTCCCGGGTGGTGTGCACGCCGGGGCCCTCGATGGTGAACTCGGCCAGCGCGCGCCGCATCCGCCGGATCGCGCCCTCGCGGTCCGGCGCCCAGACGATCACCTTGGCCAGCAACGAGTCGTACGCGGCCGGCACCTTGTAGCCGGCGAAGCCGTGGGTGTCCACCCGGACGAACGGCCCGCCGGGCGGCACGAACTTCTCCAGCCGGCCGGGCGTCGGCACGAAGTTCCGGTCCGGATCCTCGACGTTGACCCGGCACTCGATGGCCACCCCGCCCCGCCGGATGTCCTCCTGCTTGAGGCGCAACCGTTCCCCGGCGGCGATCCGGATCTGCTCGGTGATCAGGTCGACGCCGGTCACCGCCTCGGTCACCGGGTGCTCGACCTGGATCCGGCAGTTCACCTCCATGAAGTAGAAGTTGTTCTCAGTGTCCACAATGAACTCAAAGGTGCCGGCGCCGAGGTAGCCGGTGGCCAGCGCGCCGCGCACGGCGGCCTCGCCCATGCGTGCGGTGAGCTCGGCGGGCAGGCCCGGCGCGGGGGTCTCCTCGACCAGCTTCTGGTGCCGCCGCTGGACCGAGCAGTCCCGCTCGCCGAGGTGCACCGCGTTGCCGTACCCGTCGCAGAGCACCTGGATCTCCACGTGCCGCGCGGAGGGCAGGTACCGCTCCACGTACACCCGGCCGTCACCGAACAGGGTCTGCGCGGTGGCCCGGGTCTGCTGGTAGGAACGGGAGAACTCGACCGGATCCTCCACAATGGACATACCGCGCCCGCCGCCGCCCGCGGCCGCCTTGATGATCACCGGATAGCCGATCTCGTCGGCCAGCCGGGCCGCACCCTCCGCGTCGTTGAGCGGTTCGACGCTGCCGGGCAGCAGTGGCAGCCCGGCAGCGGTCATGGCCGCCCGCGCCGCGGTCTTGTCGCCGAGTGTGGCGATCACGTCGGGCGGCGGACCGATGAAGGTCAACCCGTTCGCCTCGCACACCTCCGCGAAGTCCGGGTTCTCCGACAGGAAGCCGTATCCCGGGTGGACGGCCTCGGCGCCGGTGGCCCGGGCGGCCTCGACGATCGCGGCGGCGTTGAGGTAGCTCTGCCGGGACGGCGCCGGGCCGATCTGCACGGCCTGGTCGGCCAGGTGCACCACGGCGGAATCCTTGTCCTCGGTGGAATGCACCGCGACCGTGCGGATGCCGAGCTCACGGCAGGCGCGCAGCACCCGCACCGCGATCTCGCCCCGGTTGGCGATCAGTATCTTGCCGAACAAGGTTCGCTCCCTTTTAGGAATCGATCGGGGCAAGGCGGAACAACGGCTGTCCGAACTCGACGGACGCGCCGTCCTTGACCAGCACCTCGACCACGCGACCGGGCTTGTCCGCCTCGACCGGCAGCATGAGCTTCATCGCCTCGATGATCGCCACCTGCTGGCCGGGCACCACCTGGTCGCCCTCCTTGACGAACGGCGCGGCACCGGGGGACGGGGAACGGTAGAACACTCCTACCGTGGACGCGGCGAGCACTGTGCCGATGGCCGCGGCCGGGGCCGCTGCCGGAACGGTCTGCGACGCGGCCGCGGCGGCGACCGCGGCCGGCGCAGGCGTGGCCGCCCAGGTCATCTCGACGGCGACCACCCCGGCCCGGACGGTGAGCGAGGCCGGCGCATGGGGTGACCGGGCAAGGAGATCCGCCGCGGTGCGCTGGACCGAGGTCAGCACGTCGTCGAGCCCACCGTGGTGCAGCTCGATCACCTCGTGCTCTCCGTGCTCGTCGAACCCAGTGTGAACGGCGCGCGGTAAACGGTATGACGACGACATCAGATCTGCCTCTCCGGGTTTTCCGTACCAAACGCTCGGAACCTGGCCCGGCGGTCGGCAATCAGCCGGGCCGGATCGAGGGGGAGTAGCTCTCGCAACGACTCGATCAACGCGGCCCGCAGGTTCTGGGCCGCCGCAACGTGATCGGACTGCACGCCGCCCGGCGGCTCAGGGACGATCCCGTCCACGACGCCGAGCCGCAGCAGCTCACCGGAGGTCATCCGGAGTGCCGCGGCCGCCTTCGGCGCGGCGGCCGGGTCGTCCCAGAGGATCGCCGCGCAGCCCTCCGGGCTGATCACCGAGTAGACCCCGTTGGCGCAGATCAGTACCCGGTTGCTGACCGCGAGCGCCAGAGCCCCGCCGCTGCCGCCCTCGCCGGTGATCACCGAGATCGCCGGCACCGGCAGGCTGGCCATGAGCCGCAAATTCTCCGCGATCGCGACGGACTGGCCGTTCTGCTCGGCCTCGATTCCCGGGTAGGCGCCGGGCGTGTCGATCAGCGTGATCACCGGGATGCTCAGCTTGGCGGCCAACCGCATCAGCCGCGCGGCCTTGCGGTACCCAGCCGGGTTGGCCATGCCGAACCGGCGCGCCGCGAGCTCGGCCGCGGTGTGCCCCTTCTGGTTGCCGATCACGATGACCGGCAGGCCGTTCAGCCGGCCGATGCCGCCGACGATGGCCGCGCAGTCCTCGCCGAGGCGGTCGCCGCGCAGCTCCTCGAAGTCCTCGAGCAACAGTCCGATGTAGTCGATCGTGGTCGGCCGGTTGAGGTGCCGGGCGCGCTGCACGGCCTGCCACGGGTCGGTGTCGTCGTCATGCTCGTGCGGCGCGGTGCGGGTGATCGCGTGCCGGTCGCCGGCGACCAGCCGGTGCTCCGCCTTGGTGCCGTTGGACAGCAGCCGGGCGAGCGTGGCGCGCAGCTCGTTGCGCGGCCGGATGGCGTCGATCAATCCATGGGAGAGCAGGAACTCCGCGGTCTGGAAGCCTTCCGGCAGGGTCTGCCGGATGGTCTGGGAGATCACCCGCGGGCCGGCGAAACCAAGGCGCGCACCGGGTTCGGCGATGATCACGTCGCAGAGCGTGGCGAACGAGGCGGCCACCCCGCCGAACGTCGGGTCGGTGACCAGCGAGATGGTGAGGATGCCGGCCTCGTCGAGCTGGCCGAGCATCTGGCTGGTTTTCGCCATCTGCATCAGGGAAACCGCGCCCTCCTGCATGCGTGCGCCACCGGAGGCGGTGACGATCAGCAGCGGGATGCCGCGCTCCAGGGCGATCTCGCCGGCCCGGGTGATCAGCTCACCCACGCAGCCGCCGAGGCTGCCGCCCATGAACCGGAAGTCCATGACCGTGACGATCAGCGGGTTGCCCTCGATGGTGCCGCTGGCGCACACCACGGCGTAGTCCAGCCCGGTGTGCCGGCGCGCCTCGGCCCGGCGTTGCGGGTACGGCTTGCTGTCCACGAACTTCAGGGGGTCCCCGGAGTACACCGGGAGGTCGAGAATCTCGACGCTGCCCGGGTCGAGTAACTGGTCCAACCGTTGATGCGCGTCGACTCGGCTGTGGTGGCCGCAGTCCGGGCAGACGCCGAGACTGCGGTGCATCCGCTTCCCGTAAACCAGTGAGCGGCATCGCCGGCAGGAGACCCACTCGGTGAGCTCCGTCCGTTGGGCGATGACTGCGGTCATGGCGATCCTCACTTCACGATGGTGGCGTGCAGCGAGGTTCGCTATGGACACTCCAGAAGCACTCAAGGTCAGCTCAAGGCAACTGTCAGCGGTTCAGTGCAGAGGGCTTCGCGAGTCCCCGTTCCAGGTCCGCGAGTCCCCGGTTCAGACACCTGAGTTCCCGGTCCGGAACTGGGAACTCGAGTGCCCGAAGCGGGGACTCGCGTGCTGGAAGTGGGGACTCGCCGGGTCTACGTGAGCGGCGAGGGGACCAGGGTGAACGCCGGGTCGAGGTGGGCGGTGTCGTTGAACCGCCGGATGATCCAAACCTGCGGGGTGATCACGAGGTGCGAGATCGACCCGTTGTCCGCGCCGATGAAGGCGAACGCGCGGGACTTGCTGGCCTGGGCCAGCACCTGCCCGATCACGCCGCCGTGGGTGAACACCGCGATGGTCTGGTCCCGGTGCGCGGCGGTGAGCCGCTCGACGGCCTCGCGGACCCGGGCGGCGAACCGGTCCGACGGCTCGGCGCCGGGGATGACGTCCCAGCGCTGCTCGGTGAACAGGCGCTGGGCGATGTCGCCGTTCTCCGCGATCTTCTGCCGGAACAGGCCACCCTCCCACTCGCCGAGGTACACCTCGCGGAGCCCGGGCTCGACGGTCGGGGTCAGGCCGAGCCGCTCGGCCGTTGGCGCTGCGGTCTGCACGGTGCGGCGGAGCGTCGTGACGTAGATGTGGTCGATCTTGGCCACGCTCAGCCGGTCGGCCACCCGGAGGGCCTGCTCGCGGCCCTCGGGCGCGAGGTTGGGGTCCGCGTGCCCGTCGGCCAGCGGGAACGGCTGGCCGGGGCGGGCCACCGCGGACTCGCCGTGCCGGATCAGCAGCAGCTCGGTCGAACCGGGTGGCGCCTCGAACCGCAGCTGCCGGTACTCCTCGGGGTCGTTGTCTTCCGTGCTCACGTGCGCAGGTTAGCCTGCGGCGACTCGCGACGGTTCTTAACTGGCTTAACCGTCGTAAAGGGTTATCCTCACCCCGGTGCCTTCGGGGAATCGAGGTGTGATGGCCAGGACCGCTCGCCGGCTGCTCGCCGGCCGGCTGCGCGCGCTGCGTGAGTCGACCTTTCCCGTGAAGATCACCCAGGACCAGCTGGCGGCGGCGCTCGGCCGGGGCAAGCCGCTGAGCAACGCGGCCATCTCCATGTGGGAGAACGGCGAGATCGACAAGTGGCCGTCGGAGGCGCGGCTGGTCCAGTACGCACTGATCTTCAGCATGCCGCAGAGCTTCAGCCCGATCGCGCAGGTGCCCGAGGAGTCCCAGCTGGACAAGCCGGCGCGGCTGCGGTTCCAGCGGCTGCGCACCGAGCTGCTGGAGCTGCGCGAGGCGGCCGAGCAGGAGGGCCGGCGGGAGCGGTCCGGTGCGGGCACGGCGGAGGGCAACGAGCTCTGGCACCACGACCGGGACGAGAAGCTGGTCGTGGTCGCCCCCGAGCTGCCGGCGGAGGAGCGCGCGCCGGGCACCGACGAGCACGGGCTCAACTACCTGCGGCTGGCCCGTTACGGCGATCTCGACGCGTTCTTCGAGATGTACGTGGCGCTCACCCGCATGGGCTACCGCAACCTCAGCCACCGCTCGGCCCGGGAGCCGGGCATCGGCACCTCCCGCAACCTGGTGCTGCTCGGCGGGCCGTTGCGCAACCCGCTCACCCGCACCTTCCTGCACCTGCTCGACCTGCCGTTCGCCCAGCGTCCGGAGACGCCGGGCGGGCCGGCGGTGTTCACTTTGGCCGACGGCACAACGGTTTCGCCCAAGGTGCTGGACATGGCGCAGGTGGTGGAGGACGTCGGGTTGTTCGTGCGGGCGGCGAACCCGACCAACCCGGACGCCGATGTCACGATCTGCAGCGGCACCTACACCTACGGGGTGCTCGGCGCCGTGCACCTGTTCACCAACTCGCGGCTGGCCGCGGACAACATCGAGGCGGTTCGCGCCCGGCTCGGTCAGGCCCGGGGCTTCGCGGTGCTGTTCCGGGTCAAGGTGATCGACGGGCGGGTGCCGACGCCCAGGCTGCCGGCGGCGATCATCGAGTGCGTCCCGCTCTGAGTCAGGCCGAGCTCGTTCGGCGCGATCCGGTTGACGAGCTGTACCAACTCGATGCCGCCGAGGAGCAACGCCGCGAGCAGCACGGCGAGCAGGAGCCGGAGCACGGATCGCCAGTAGATGTAGGTGATCACGACGAGCACGAGGGCGGTGGCGACGTGGGGCGTCGTTGTCATGGCGGGCTCTCCAATCGGCGTGCCGGCTCGTAGGTGCCTGCTGGCCCGCGCCGCTGACGGAGGGTTGTCCCGGTCAGGAGCGCGGGCGTTGGCAACCGGGAGGGAGGCTCATGGGGTTACCTCGCGAGTTGACCTAGGTGATATTCGAACAAGTTAACCATCTCATGCGGTTGAGTCTCGGTCAACGGCCAAAGGTCCCCAACCCTGTAGCGCCGCTACACGCTCACTGAAGGAATCCTCGCTGGTGCCCCGCCCACTCCACGGGTGATCCTCACCCCGTGATCACCCCCGACACCAAGGACTGGACCTGGGTCCTCCACAAACCCTGTCCCGAATGCGGTCTCGACACCAGATCCATCAGTCCCGAAGAAGTCCCCACCCTCCTCCGCGACAACGCGGCCGCCTGGCACACCCTGCTCACGGGCCCCACCGACCCCCGCCCACGCCCCCACCCCGACACATGGTCTCCCCTCGAATACGCCTGCCACGTCCGCGACGTCTTCCGCATCTTCGATGAACGCCTCGTATTGATGCTCACGCAAGAGGATCCGCACTACCCCAACTGGGACCAGGACAAGACCGCCATCGAATCCCGCTACGCCGACCAGGACCCGTCAACCGTCGCCGCGGAACTGCTGGCCGCCGCCCACACCCTCGCCGACCGCTTCACCACCGTCCCCGACTGGACCCGCACCGGCACCCGCAGCGACGGCGCCCACTTCACCATCGCCACCTTCGCCCGCTACTTCATCCACGACCCCCTCCACCACCTCCACGACGCCACCGGTCAGTCCCGGTGATCCGCCAGGTCGGCGAGCAGCTCCTCCAGCAGCAACTCCTCTTCGACCCGCACGCCGGCCGCCGTCATCGCGGCGCCCAGCTCGCGATCACCAAAAGTGGCCAGATCCAGAACTCACCCTTCAAACCAGGGGTACCAACCCATGAAGGAAAGACGCGTATGCGATATATGACGGCATGCGAACCTGCCTCGATCTCGTCGAGAAGGAGTTCATCGACCTGACCACGCCGCGAACAACTCCACCCTGCTCGCCACGCTGCTCCTCCACGGTCAGCAGCGGCACGCATCCTTCTCCGATGGATACGACCAGACCAGGACCAATCCCACTGGTGGGCTCGCCGGCCGCGAGGGCAACGGGTTACGGCAGGTACCACGACCATTCCATGCGCCCTCCCGGCAGCAGAGCGGAGACGAACTCAGCGCTGCCGCGCACGTGAGCGAGGTACGGACGGGCGTCGGCGAAGTTGGCGTTGTCGGCCACCACCAGCGCGCCGCGTCGCAGCTTCGGGGTCAGCAACTCGAGGACCGGAAGGTAGAGGTTCTTCCACCCGTCGAGGAAGACGAGGTCGACCGGTCCCTCGAGATCGTTCAACGTGTGCAGCGCGTCACCCCGCCAGACCTCGGCCACGTCGTCGAGGCCGGCCTGCCGGATGCTCGCCTCCGCCGCAGCACATTTGGACGGTTCGATCTCCGTGGTGACCACCCGGCCGCCGCCGTTACCGCGGACCGCCGCCGCCAGGTACAGGGTGGAAATGCCGAACGACGTGCCGAACTCGACGACCTGTCGCGCATCGGCCCCACGGGTCAGTGCGTACAGCAGTTGCCCGTCCCGCCGGGAGATGGGCAGGTACATGCGTTTGAGCTGGGACGGGGTGACCGACCGCATCAGGCTTCGGCCGGTGATCCGGCCGTACAGGACGCGCGGCAGCACCAGCAGAGCCTGCCGCCAGTCTCTCCGGGCGGCGTGATGCAGCGTGTCGAGAACACCTGCCACCGCAGGGTCGCCAACATCGTGGCTCGTCATCGGATCCTCCTCCGGTCCAACCGCTCCGTGAGCTTTGGTCAGCCTGCTGCAGCCGAGCTGAGAAACGGCTCAGCCGCCCAACTCGCCGGCACCTACGTCGAACACGGGGCCGCAAACCACCAGAACCGATTCCCGCCCACCGGGGACAAATCGATCGCGCAAAGTGGGCCAGAGCCTGAGTTCTGGCCCCGTCTACGGATGTGGTCTGGCCTCATCGGCTTGATCGTGAAGTTGGTTCCGGGAGCCGGTGCAGGTGTTCATCCCGCAGACTCACTGCCCGGGCGCGGAAGCCGAGGTCGACTTCGGTGAGGTCTGGGTGTGGCTGGCCGGCCGGTCCATGTGCTGTTATCTGTTCACGTTCCGGTTGTCCCGGGCTCGGGTGGGCGCAGCTCGGGCACCGATGAGTTTCTCGCGCGGGTCCGGTCGGTATGCGTGAGACCGACTCACGGGAGGCTGGCGCGATGCGGAAACTGATCTACGGCATGAACCTGACCCTGGACGGCTACATTGCCGCGGCCGGCGACGACATCGGCTGGAGCGGGCCACCGAGCGACGAGCTGTTCGGGTGGTGGAGCGACCAGGTGCGGGCCAGCGGCCTGTCGTTGTACGGGCGCAAGCTGTGGGAGACGATGAGCTCCTACTGGCCGACCGGCGACCAGCAGCCCGACGCCACGCCGGGGGAGATCGAGTTCGCGCGCCTCTGGCGGGACCTGCCGAAGGTGGTGT
>NZ_DASYTH010000152.1:0-15975 GCF_036002505.1 Actinophytocola sp.
GGCCGCGCGCTGGGCGGCCTGGGTGGCGGCGATCTTGGCGGCGGAGACGTCGTACGGGGTGAGCGAGAGCGCGGCGCCGTAGAGCAGCGGCCGGGCCAGCTCGAGCGCCACGTGCACGTCGGCGAGGTGGTGCTTCACCGCCTGGAACGAGCCGATGGGTCGGCCGAACTGGGTGCGCTGCTTGACGTATCCGACGGCCAGCTCCAGCATGGCGCGCCCGGCGCCGAGCAGCTCGGCCGCGCAGGCCAGCACGCCGAGGTCGAATGCTCGCTCGGCGGCGGCGAGTGCCTCGGATCCGATGGCCAGCACGGCGCCCGCCTCGATGGCGAACAGCCGGCGGCTGGGGTCCACAGTAGACAATGCGGGGCCGTGGACCGAGGCGATCCGCACCGTGCTCTCCTCGACCGCGAGCACCAGGCCGGCAGCGTCGGCATCGGCGGCGTACGGCAGGTGGGGTGGGAAGGCAAGTGAGGCAACGAGATCGCCGCTGGCCAGGTCGGGCAGCCAGCGGGTGTCGTCGAGGGCGGCGAGCAGTGCGGGGACCGCGGCCAGGGTCTCGACCAGTGGGCCCGGCACGGCGTGGTGGCCCAGCTCTTCGAACGCCACGACGAGGTCGGTCGGGTCGGCACCGAGACCGCCCCGCTCGGTAGGCACGGCGAGGGCGGTGACCCCGAGCTCGGCCAGCGCGGGCCAGGCCTTCTCCCCGGGTGTGTCGGTGAGCAACTCGTGCAGGGTGGCCGCGAACTGGCGCTGTTCTGCCGTCAGGGCGAACCTCACCGGTCACCTCGCGGCAGCCCGAGCAGCCGTTCGGCCACGATGTCGCGCTGGATCTCGTTGGTGCCCGCGTAGATCGGCCCGGCCAGCGCGAACAGGTAGCCGTCCAGCCAGGGGCCGGTCAGTTCCCCTTGTGGGCCAAGGAGATCCAGCGCGGTCTCGTGCAGCGCGAGGTCCAGCTCGGACCAGAAGATCTTGGTCACGGAGGCCTCGGCACCGATCGCGCCGCCCTCGGCCAGCCGGGTCAGCGTGCCGAAGGTGTGCAGCCGGTAGGCGCGCGCGGCGATCCAGGTGTCGACCACGCGATCCCGGATGGCCGTGTCACCGGGGTCGCCGACCTCGTGCCACAGCCGGACGAGCCGGTCCGCGCCGGCCAGGAACCGGCCGGGGCTGCGCAGCGAGAGCCCGCGCTCGTTGCCGGCCGTGCTCATCGCCACCCGCCAGCCGCCGTTCACCTTGCCGAGCACATCGGCGTCGGGCACGAACACGCCGTCCAGGAAGATCTCGGCGAACCCGGGATTGCCGGACAGCTGGGGGATCGGCCGGATGGTCACGCCGGGCGCGGCCAGGTCGAACATCAGATAGGTCAAACCGCGATGCCGTTCGGCCTCGGGATCGGTGCGGAACAACCCGTAGGCGCGGTCGGCGAACGCGGCCCGCGAGCTCCACGTCTTCTGTCCATACAGGACCCAACCGCCCTCGGTGCGGACGGCTCGGCTGCGCACCGCGGCGAGGTCGCTGCCGGCCTCCGGCTCGGACCAGGCCTGCGCCCAGATGTCGTCGGAACGCGCCATCCTGGGCAGGATCCGGGCCTTCTGCTCCTCGGTGCCGTGCGCGAACAGGGCCGGGCCGAGCAGGGAGATCCCGTTCGCGCTCACCCGCGCCGGCGCACCGGCCGCGTAGTACTCCTCCTCGAAGATCACCCACTGCAGCAGGGTCGCGTCCCGCCCGCCGTACTCGACCGGCCAGGACACCACCGACCACCGCGCCTCGGCCAGCCGGCGCTCCCATGCGCGGTGGGCGTCGAACCCCTCGCGGGTGTCCATGGCGGGCAGCGGCGAGGCCGGCACGTTCGCCGCCAGCCAGGCCCGGGCCTCGTCGCGGAAGGCCAGCGTGGCCGGGTCCAGGTCAAGATCCATCGCGGGCTCCGGCGGCCTTCATCGAGCGCGCGTCCATGCCGGCCAGCGGGTCGGGGGAGACCTCGGCGTTGTGCGCGTGGGCGAAGTGGTGCAGCCCGAACACCGAGTCCATGCCGGTGCGCATCCCCATCTCGTCCTCGGCCTGGTTGACGGCCTTCTTGGCCAGCGCCAGGCCGAACCGGGGCATCTCGGCGATCCGGGCCGCGATCGCCAGCGTCTCGGTCTCGAGGTCGGCGCGGGGCACCACGCGGTTGACCATGCCGAGCTGGTGGGCGCGCGCGGCGTCGAACCGGTCGCCGGTGAACAGGAACTCCTTGGCCGCGCGCGGACCCAGCACCCACGGGTGGGCGAAGTACTCCACGCCCGGAATTCCCATGCGCACCACGGGATCGGCGAAGAACGCGTCATCGGCGGCCACGATCAGGTCGCAGACCCAGGCCAGCATCAGCCCGCCGGCGATGCACGCGCCCTGCACCATGGCGATGGTCGGTTTGGGGATCTCCCGCCAGCGCCGGCACATGCCCAGGTAGACCTCCATCTCCCGGGCGTAGCGCAGGTCCCCGCCGGGCCTGCCGACGTGGTCCCACCACAGCACCGCCTTGCGCTCGTACGAGACGTGCACGTCGCGCTCAGGGGTGCCGATGTCGTGCCCGGCGGAGAAGTGCTTGCCCGCGCCGGCCAGCACGATCACCTTCACCTCGTCGTCGTCCACGGCGCGGACGAACGCCGCGTCCAGCGCGTAGGTCATCGCGGAGTTCTGCGCGTTGCGGTACTCGGGCCGGTTCATGGTCACCAGCGCGACGGCGTCCCGGCGCTCGTACTCGACGGTCATGCGGTGCTCCTGAGCAGTCGTTTGAGAACCTTGCCGGAGGGGTTGCGGGGCAGGCTGGTGCGGAACTCCACAAGTCTGGGCACCTTGTAGTTGGCCAGCCGGGCCCGGCAGTGCGCCAGAACGTCCTCTGTGGACAGTGTGTGACCGGGCGCGGTGATCACGAACGCCTTGCCGACCTCGCCCAGCCGCTCGTCCGGCACGCCGACGACCGCGGACTCGGCCAAGCCGTCCAGCCGGGCGAGCACCTGCTCCACCTCGGCCGGGTACACGTTGAACCCGCCGCAGATGTACAAGTCCTTGAGCCGGTCGGTGATCATCAGGTAGCCGCGCTCGTCCAGCCGGCCCACGTCCCCGGTGTGCAGCCAGCCGCCGGCGTCGATGGCCTCCTTCGTGGCCTGCTCGTCGTCGAGGTAGCCGAGCATGACGTTGGGCCCGCGCAGCAGGATCTCCCCGTTCTCCCCGGCGATCCGCACCTCCATGCCCGCGGCCGGCCGCCCGGAGGTGCCGGCGACGGTGGCCGCGTCGTCGTCCGGCCGGCACATGGTGGCCACCACGGCCTCGGTCAGCCCGTACGCGGTGAGCACGTGGTCGATGCTGAGCTCCCGCTGCATGCGTTCGACCAGCGCGACCGGCACCGTGGCCGCGCCGGTGACCGCGAGCCGCAACGAGGACAGGTCGTGCATTGTCCGGTCTGGACGACCGAGGATGGTTTGGTAGATCGTCGGCGCCCCGGGCAGCACGGTGATCCGCTCCTGCTCGACCAGCCGCATGGCCTGGCCCACGTCGAAGGTGAGCTGGGGAACGATGGTGGCGCCGCGGACGAGGCAGGCCAGGATGCCGGCCTTGTAGCCGAAACTGTGGAAGAACGGGTTGATGACCAGGTAGCGGTCGCCGGTGGTGAGCCCGGCGCACTCCGCCCAGGCTGCCGCCACGCCGACCGACTGCCGGTGCGCACTCATCGCGCCCTTGCTCCGCCCGGTGGTGCCCGAGGTGAACAAGATGTCGCTCACATCGTCGTCCGACACCGCAACGGCCAGGTCATCGGCCTCCACAATGGACAGTGGCCGCCTGTCCACATCGGGCCAGCCGGGACGGGTTCCCTCGACCGGAATGCGGATGACCGGGTGCAGCTTGTGCTCACCCGCGGCGCGCAGCTCGTCCAGCCGGTTCCTGCCGAGGAACGGGCCGGCGACGAACAGCGCCTTGGCGTTGCTGCGCTTGACGACGTCGAACATCTCCGGCCCGGTGAACCGGGTGTTCACCGGCACCAGCGTCGCGCCCGCGTAGAGGATGCCGAGCGCGGCCTCGACCCAGTGGTAGGTGTTGGGCGAGCAGATCGCCACCCGGTCGCCGGGTCGCACACCCTCCTCGACGAGCAGCTGCGCCACCCGGCGCACCCGCCAGAGCAACCGCGCGTACGTATGCCGGACGCCGTACCGCGGATCGACCACGGCTTCGACGTCCGCGAACTCCTGCGCCGCATACATCAACGCGACCGGCACGGTCGACACCACGCGGGCAGTCTACCCGAGCAAGTGCTTGGTAGGCCACTTGGCTGGGAGTCCGGGGATCGGTGACTGTTGGGTGGTCGACACGTGTCCTGATGGCCGCCTTTTGGGACGTTGAGCGTCAATGCCAGGAGCTTGAGCCTTGATGTGGGCGTGGGCCTCCGTTGCACTGGTCGACCGTTGGCGGGTCGGTGACCTGTGCTGACCGTCCCACCAGCCGTGCGGCTGGCACGGTGCCGGGCCAGTGCCGAGCAGGACGGGACCAGTTCAAGATCGCCGTTTGGGGTGCGGCCAGTGCCCTGAAGGCGGCCTTCAGGACGTTCAATGACAGGAAGGGCCCCTTCAGGACATCAGGCCCTACCACCAGAGAATCCCTCGCCACAACAGCACCAACAGCCACATCGCAGTGCTCCGAGCCGCCGCCAGCCGGCCAACGACCGGTAACTCCCTCCAGCACAGCCACGCCGGTGCATGGCCGGCAACACCAGTCCCGCCATGACCCGGTGTCGTGCCGACGTGATCAGGCCAGCGCCCGGCGGCCCTCAAGGCACGGAGCGGATCGGCGTGCTGTTCGAGGTCGACCACGAGGCGGAAGTCTTCGCGGTGGGCGCGGTGGTAGCGGCTCTCGTACGAGTTGGCGGGCGACGATGTCCGCTTCCGGTTCGGAGGTGTCCACTCGGTCGGGCTGACCCTGGTGCTCGGCCGGCGTGCCCTGCGGGGGTTGGCTGACGCAGCCGGAGACGCGCTGCGGCATTCACGGTGAGGCGCCGCCAACTGCCTGACGTACCGAGCAAATGCTTGGTAGGGTAGTGTGGTGTCCGTGGACGAGTTCCGGGTCGAGGTTCGGCGATGGCTTGCTGACAATCTGGTCGGCGAGTTCGCGGCGCTGCGCGGGGTCGGCGGGCCGGGCCGGGAGCATGAGGCGTTTGCGGACCGGTTGGCGTGGGACCGTCACCTCGCGGCGGCCGGGTGGACGTGTCCGGGGTGGCCGGTCGAGCACGGCGGGCGCGGTTTGTCGCTGGCCCAGCAGGTGGTCTTCCATGAGGAGTATGCGCTGGCCGGGGCGCCGTCCCGGATGAACCACCTCGGTGAGGAGCTGCTCGGGCCGACGCTGATCGCGTTCGGGACTTCGGCTCAGCAGCAACGGTTTCTGCCGCGGATTCGGGCCGTGAAGGAGCTGTGGTGCCAGGGTTACTCGGAGCCGGGGGCGGGGTCCGACCTGGCCTCGGTGTCGACGTCCGCGGTGCTGGACGGTGACGAGTGGGTGATCACCGGGCAGAAGGTGTGGACGTCGCTGGCGCACGTGGCGGACTGGTGCTTCGTGCTGGCGCGGACGGAGCCGGGGTCGCACCGGCATCATGGCCTGTCCTACCTGCTGGTGCCGATGCGGCAGCCCGGCGTCGAGGTACGTCCGATCGTGCAGCTGACCGGAACGGCGGAGTTCAACGAGGTGTTCTTCGACGGCGCCCGCACCGCGGCGGACCTGGTCGTCGGGAAGCCGGGCGACGGGTGGCGGGTGGCAATGGGCACGCTCGCGTTCGAGCGCGGGGTGGCCACCATCGGCCAGCAGGTGGGGTTCCGGCGGGAACTCGACGCGCTGACCCAGCTGGCCCGGCAGACCGGCGCGCTGGACGAGCCGGTGCTGCGGGAGAAGTTAGCCAGGGCCCGGCTCGGGCTGGAGGTCATGCGCGCGCACGCCATGCGCACGTTGGACTCGGCCGAGCCGGGCGCCGCTTCGGTCGCCAAGCTCGTGTGGGCGAACTGGCACCGGACGCTCGGCGAGCTGGCCATGGAGGTGCGCGGCGCGGCCTCGCTGGTGCACGACGGCGATCTGGACCGGTGGCAGCGGCTGTTCCTGTTCAGCCGGGCGGACACGATCTACGGAGGCGCCAACGAGATCCAGCGCAACATCATCGCCGAACGCGTGCTGGGGCTGCCCCGGGAGGCGAAGGCATGAAGCTTGCGGAATGCCCGCCGAGGGAGTTGGCCTACCGCGACGAGGGTAGGCCGAGGGACGAGGTCTGCCCGAGGAGTGGTCTGGTGACCCACCAGCCAACGTGGCCCACGGCTATGGCCAACATTCCCGAGTTGGAGAACGCAGCGTGAGCGGGCTGCTGGACGGCAAGGTCGTCGTGGTCACCGCGGCGGCCGGCACTGGCATCGGCTCCGCGGTTGCCCGGCGCTGCCTGGAGGAGGGCGCGTCGGTGGTGATCAGCGACCGGCACGAGCGCCGGCTCGGCGAGACGGGCGAGGCGCTGGCCGCCACGCATCCTGGGCGGGTGCACGCAGTCGTCTGCGACGTCACGGTCGAGAACCAGGTGCAGGCGCTGATCGACGGCGCGGTCGTCCACTGTGGACGGATCGACGTGATGGTCAACAACGCCGGGTTGGGCGGCGAGTCGTCCATTGTGGACATGACGGACGAGGACTGGGCGCGGGTGCTGGACGTCACGCTGAACGGCACGTTCCGGTGCACCCGGGCGGCGCTGCGCACGATGGTCGAGCAGGGCGGTGGCGGCGCGGTGGTCAACAATGCCTCTGTGATCGGATGGCGCGCGCAGGCCGGGCAGGCGCACTACGCCGCGGCGAAGGCCGGGGTGATGGCGCTGACCCGGTGTGCCGCCATGGACGTGGCCGCGCACGGGATCCGGGTCAACGCGGTCGCACCGAGCCTGGCCATGCACCCGTTCCTGGCCAAGGTCACCAGCGAGGAACTGCTCATCGAGCTGGCCGGTCGCTCAGCGTTGGGCCGGGCCGCCGAACCGTCGGAAGTGGCAAACGTGATGGTGTTCCTGGCCAGCGATCTCGCCAGCTACCTCACCGGCGAAGTCATATCGGTCAGCAGCCAGCATCCCTGAGAGGAACACTTATGGGCCGCCGCGAGGAGTTACTCGAACTGGCCGCGAAGCTGTTCGCCGAGCGCGGCTACCGGGCCACCACCGTGCGCGACATCGCGGACGCGGCGGGCATCCTGTCCGGCAGTCTCTACCACCATTTCGACTCCAAGGAGTCGATGGTGGATGAGATCCTGACCCGGTTCCAGGAGGACCTGTTCGGCCGCTACGAGGAGATCGTGGCCCGTGGTCTGGGCCCGCGGGAGACCCTGGAGGCCGTGGTTGTCGCCTCGTTCGAGTCGATCGACCGGCACCACGCCGAGGTGGCCATCTACCAGAACGAAGCCAAGTACCTGGCCGAGTTCGAGCGGTTCGGCTACCTGCACGAGCGCAACCAGCAGTTCCGCAAGCTCTGGGTCGGCATCCTGGAGGACGGCGTGCGGGCCGGGGTGTTCCGGCCCGACCTGGACATCGAGCTGGTGTACCGGTTCATCCGGGACACCGTCTGGGTGGCCGTGCACTGGTACCGCCCCGAGGGCTCACTCGACGCGCCGGAGATCGCGAAGCAGTATCTGGGCATCCTGCTGGACGGCATCGCCACAAGGAGCAAGAAGCGATGAACGGGAGAGAGGCCGCGCCGCCGGCCGGACCGACGGGCAGCGCGGGGAGCGAGGAACGAGCGACCGAGCAGCGCAGGAGGGAAGCCGGCAGCTTTGGCGGCCGAGCGAGAGCGACCCGGGAGACACCGTGAACGCCTACATCGTCGACGCGGTACGCACCCCGGTCGGCCGCCGCGGCGGGGGGTTGAGCGCGATCCATCCGGCCGACCTCGGCGCGCACGTGCTCGCCGCGCTGATGGACCGGGTGGACATCGATCCGGTCGAGGTGGACGACGTGATCTTCGGGTGTGTGGACACCATCGGCCCGCAGGCCGGCGACATCGCGCGGACCGCATGGCTGGCCGCGGGCCTGTCCGAGGAGGTCCCCGGGGTCACCGTGGACCGGCAGTGCGGGTCCAGCCAGCAGGCCGTGCACTTCGCCGCGCAGGCGGTGCTCAGCGGCACGGCGGACCTCGTGGTGGCCGGCGGGGTGCAGAACATGAGCCGGATCCCGATCGCCTCGGCAATGACCGTCGGCGCGGAGTTCGGCTTCCCCACGCCGTTCGCCGGCTCCCGCGGCTGGGAGCACCGCTACGGCGACGAGGAGATCTCCCAGTTCCATGCCGCCGACCTGATCGCGTCCCGGTGGCGGATCACCCGGGAGGAGATGGAGCGGTTCGCGCTGTCCAGCCACGAGCGGGCGATCACCGCGATCGAGGAGGGCCGGTTCAAACGCGAGATCGTCCCGATCGGCGGCGTCGACGCCGACGAGGGCCCGCGCCGCGACACGTCCCTGGAGAAGATGGCCGCCCTCAAGCCCCTCCGCGACGGCGGCTCGGTGACCGCGGCCCTGGCCAGCCAGATCTCCGACGGTGCCAGCGCCGTCCTGGTCGCCTCACCCCAGGCCGTCGCCCGCCACCGGCTCACCCCGCGCGCCCGCATCCATCACCTCTCGGCCCGCGCCGCCGACCCGGTCCTCATGCTCACCGCACCCATCCGCGCCACCCGGCACGCCCTCACCCGCGCCGGGATGACCATGGCGGACATCGACCTCGTCGAGATCAACGAAGCCTTCGCCAGCGTCGTCCTCGCCTGGGCCAGGGAAACCGGCGCCGACCTCGACCGGGTCAACGTCAACGGCGGCGCCATCGCCCTCGGCCACCCCATCGGCGCCACCGGCACCCGCCTGCTCACCACCCTCCTGCACGAGCTCGAACGCACCAACACCCGCTACGGCCTCCAAACCATGTGCGAAGGCGGCGGCCAAGCCAACGTCACCATCATCGAGCGACTGGGATAAGCTGAGGACTAGACTAAGTCTAGTTCCGCTCCTACTCTGAGGTCATGACCGTGAACGTAAACATCCACGAGGCGAAGACCCATCTGTCGCGACTGCTGGAGCAGGTCGCGCAGGGCGAGCGCGTGGTCATCTCGAAGGCCGGCAAGCCTGTCGCGGATCTTGTTCCGCATCAGCGGTCGCGGGTGAGGATCGGCGGTATGAAGGGCCAGATCGTCTACGACGACGCGACCTTCGACGAGCCTGACCCCGACATCCTGCGCATGTTCGACGACGAGGACGACGAACTTGATACTCCTTGACAGCCACGTCGTGATCTGGGCTGTGGAGGACAGTCGACGCCTCGGTGAGCGTGCCCGCGAGTTGATTACTTCCGGGGTCGAGGTCCATGTGTCAACAGTCAGCCTCCTGGAACTGACCATCAAGGCCATGCGCGGAAAGATTGTTCTTCCGCAGAAGTTCGTGAGCCGGCTCGTGGACGAGGAGGGACTGTCGCTACTGAACCTGACCTCCGACCACGTCGAGGCTGTGCGTGACTTCCCTGAACTGTCCGCGCACGATCCGTGGGACCGCGCCCTTGTCGCCCAGGCGAGTCAGTCGGGTCTTCGGTTGCTTACCGCCGACCGGGTACTGCTCGCTCTCGGCCGGGACTTCATTGTGGACGCAACCGCATAGGCTGGGGTGGTTCGTTCGAGCGCGGGAGGCTGGCCATGGCGATCATGCCAATCACGGACTCGCTGTTCCTACTGGCCGAGTCGCGCGAGCACCCGATGCATGTGGGCGGGTTGCAGCTGTACGAGCTGCCGGAGGGGGCCGGGCCGGACTACGTGAGCGAGCTGCACCGGGAGCTGGTGGGCGCGGTGGACGTGCGGCCGCTGTTCCGGCGCCGGCCGATGAACCCGGTGAGCAGCCTCGGCCAGGTCGCCTGGATGAACGACGACGACCTCGACCTCGAGTATCACGTCCGGCTTTCCGCGCTGCCCCGGCCGGGACGGGTGCGTGAGCTGCTCGAGCTGACCTCGCGGTTGCACGGCTCGCTGCTCGACCGGCACCGCCCGCTCTGGGAGTTCACGCTCATCGAGGGGCTGGAGGGGAACCGGTTCGCCACCTACGCCAAGGTTCACCATTCGCTGCTCGACGGGGTCTCGGCGCTGCGGCTGCTGCAGAAGTCCCTGTCGCCCGACCCGGACGAGCGGGACATGCGGCCGATCTGGTCGCCCAAGGTCCGCACGGACGCGTCGAACCGCCGGGTCGAGGCCGACGGCGCGCCGCCGTTCCAGGTCCTGCGGGCCGCGGCGACCGCGGTCCGGGAGATCGCCGGACTCGGCCCCACCGCGGTCAAGGTGATCAACGACGCGTTCCGCGAGCAGTCCGCCATGCTCGCGTTCAAGGCGCCGAAGTCGATCTTCAACGTGCCGATCACCGGTGCCCGGCGGTTCGCCGCGCAGGGCTGGCCGCTCGAGCGGATCAAGACCGTGCGCAAGGCGGTCAGCGGCGCCACGCTCAACGACGTCATGCTGGCCATGTGCTCGGGCGCGCTGCGCCGCTACCTCATCGAGCTGGACGCGCTGCCGGAGAAGCCGCTGGTGGCCGCCATCCCGATGTCGCTGCGCACGGACACCGCGCGGGCGGCCACGGAGGGCACGGTCGGTGGCAACGCGGTCGGCATCATCCTGTGCAACCTGGCCACCGACGTCGACGACCCGGCCGTCCGGCTGGCCGAGATCCGCGCCTCCATGCTCAAGGGCAAGGAGGTCTACCAGGGTCTGAGCCAGCTCCAGGTCACGGCGCTGTCCGCGATCCCGATGGCCCCGCTCGCCATCGCCACCATCCCGGGCGCGCTGCGGATCACCCCGGCCACGTTCAACCTGCTGATCTCCAACGTGCCCGGCCCGCACTCCCCGCTCTACTGGAACGGCGCCCGGATGACCGGCGTGTACCCGCTGTCCATCCCCTACGAGGGCCAGGCGCTCAACATCACCGTCACCACCTACGCCGGCAACCTCCAGTTCGGCCTCACCGGCTGCCGCCGCAGCGTCCCCCACCTCCAACGCCTGCTCACCCACCTCGAGGACTCCCTGTCCGAGCTCGAGAAGGCCGTCGCCGGATAGCTATCAATTCGGACTCGGGTGCTATCATTGATCTCGTGAGGCAGATGATCACTCGGCTGGACGACGAGCTGCACGCTCGGCTCAAGGAGCAGGCCGCCGTCGAGGGGCGCAGTGTCAACGAGTTCGTCATCGCGGCGCTGACCCTCGTTCTCGACGGCTCCACGGCCCGGCGCTCCGTCCGGGAGCGGGCCAGGGCCACGGGCCGGCTCGTGCTACCTGACCCGCCGGCGGAGACCCCGAGCTGGCGCGACGTCGAGCTTGTCTCACGCGAGTTCGGGACGGCCGTGAGCGAGGCGCTCGAGGCGGAGCGGTCGGCTCGGTGACTCTGCTTTACGCCGATACCAGCGCCGTTGTCCGAGCGTACGTCATGGCCGAGCCAGACCATGCCGAGCTGCGCAAGCTGCTCGTCGAGGGCACTGACTCGGTCGTGACCAGCGAGCTGACCCGCGTGGAGTTCGCGGGTGCCGTTGCCGCGGCCGGTCGCGCCCGCAGGATCCGCGAGTCCCGGATCCTGCTCGACCGCTTCGATGGCGACTGCGGCGTGGACGGTTCGATCAGCCTTCTGCAGCTGGACAATGCGGTCGTGCTGCCCCTGGCGCGCCGGCTCGTAACCGAGCATTTCGTGCACACACTCGACGCGATCCACCTCGCGGTGGCGCTCAGCGACGCGACCGCCCTGGCCGCGGGGGAACCGGTCGTGTTGGTGACCCGGGACAAGCGGCAGGCCGAGGCCGCCCGGGCGCTCGGTTTGTCTGTCTACTGAGGACGGTCACGCACCGCCCGGTCCACGATGCCAGGCCGCCCGCCCGGGCCAGCCGGCGCCGGGACACCGGTCTTGCCTGCAGGAACAGCAGGGTCGGGGCGAGCAGATCCCGGGTGAGGCCGGGAAGCCAGAGCAGCACCAGCACCACGGCCATCCGCGCGCCGGCCAGCCGGAGCCGGCCCGCGACCATCCCCGGCGCGGCCGTCACGGCCGGCGGCGGTCCAACTCGTCGATCACCACCGAGTCCACCACGAACGCGCCGCCGTGGGCCGCGGCCTGGGCCCGGCGCTCGGCCAGGCCGGTGACCCGGCGGGTGATCAGGGACCGGGTCGGCGGGAAGAGCAGGGCGAGCGCCAGCACGTCGCTGACGAAACCGGGCAGCAGGATCAGCCCGCCGGCCGCGGCGATCAGCATGCCGTCGACCATCTCGCGGTGCGGCACCCGGCCGGCGCGCATCGACTGCTGGAAGGACATGAGCGTGCGGGCGCCCTCCCGGCGCAGCAGCCACATGCCGACCACCGAGGCGAGGATCAGCAGCAGGATCGTGGGCAGCAGCCCGATCGCCTGGCCCACCAGGACCAGCACGGTGATCTCGACGAACGTGGCGACGAGGAGCAACAGCAGAACCGGCACGCCAGGACAACGAACGGGCCGGCCGATTTGCTCCCGGGGTGTCTTTACAACGAGGAAGTTTCACGTTTAGCTGTGTGTAACGGTCCCCTCACTGTGCAACGGAGCACGTCATGTCCCGTGGCCGCAAGCTTGCCCGTCTCGTGCCCGCCCTCGCCCTGGTCGCCGCCACCCTCGGCACCGTGCGGCCCGCGGTCGCCGAACCATCGATCCTGCTGGCGCCCAACGACTTCTGCCTCGGCCAGTGCGACGACATCCTGCCGCCGGGGCAGAACGGCAACGCCACGTTCGCCGAGTTGCTGGCGTTCCAGCTGTTCGGGATCCGCCCGGCGCACTCGTCGGACACCCGCGCCACCTACGAGCGCCTGGTCTGGAACTACCAGGGGCTCACCGACGAGCAGCTCGACGGCTTCTACAACGACGCCTCGTTCGGCGTGCCGGCGAACCAGGTGGAGAGCCGGCTCCAGCCGCGCTCGGACGTGACGATCACCCGGGACCGGACCGCCGGCGTCCCGCACGTCCAGGGCACCACCCGGGCCGGCACCATGTTCGGCGCCGGCTATGCGGCCGCGCAGGACCGGCTCTTCCTGATGGACGTCATGCGGCACGTGGCCCGCGGCGAGCTCACCCCGTTCGCCGGTGGTGCGCAAGGAAACCGCGAGTTCGAGCAGCAGCAGTGGCAGAAGGCGCCGTACACGGAGAACGATCTGCAGGTGATGTTCGACCGGGCGTCGCGGTTCGGCTCGGTCGGGCTGACGCTGCAGGAGGACACCCGCAACTACATCGAGGGGATCAACGCCTACATCGCCAACACCCCGATCGCCTACCCCGGTGAGTACACGGCGATCGGGCGCACCCCGCAGCCGTGGAACGTGCGCGACGTGATCGCCATTGCGAGCCTCGTCGGCGGCCTCTTCGGCGGTGGCGGTGGTGGCGAGGTGGAGTCCGCGTTGGCCCTGATCGAAGCGAAGGTGCGCTACGGCGACACGCTCGGAACCCAGGTGTGGCAAGCGTTTCGGGCGCAGAACGACCCGGAGGCGCCGACCACCATCCACAACGGACAGTCCTTCCCGTATCTGCAGACGCCGGACAATCCGGCCGGCCGCGCGCTACCCGACCGCGGCAGCGTCGCCCGGGCGCCCGTGGTGGTCGACCCCAGTGGCACGGCCGTCGCCGCCGGCGCCTCCGACACCACGCCGAACGCCGGCACGCCGGCCGCGGCCCCGGCCCGGCCACTCACCACGTCGGACCCGCTCAAGCCCGGCATGCTGGACGGAGGCGTTCTGCCCCAAGGGTTCCTGAAGCAGGGCATGTCCAACGCGCTGGTGGTGTCCGGCGCGCACACCCGCACCGGCAACCCGGTGGCCGTGTTCGGGCCGCAGACCGGCTACTTCGCCCCGCAGCTCCTGCTGCGCCAGGAGCTTCAGGGCGCGGGCATCGCCGCCCGCGGTGCGGCGTTCCCCGGCATCAGCTTCTACGTGCTGCTCGGCCGCGGCGTGGACTACTCGTGGAGCGCCACGTCCGCCGAGCAGGACATCACCGACAGCTACGCCGTGGACCTGTGCGAGCCGAGCGGCGCCACCCCGACCAGGGACTCGATGTCCTACCGGTTCCGCGGCCAGTGCCTGCCCATCGAGGTACTGTCCAAACGCAACTCCTGGACACCGAACCTGGCCGACTCCACACCGGCCGGCTCGTACACGCTCATCGCGCAGCGCACCAAGCTCGGCCTGGTGACCCACCGCGGCACCGTGGGCGGCCGGCCGGTCGCGTTCACCAGCCTGCGCTCGACGTACCTACGGGAGGGCGACTCCGCACTGGGCTTCCAGGCGCTGAACAACCCCGACCAGGTCAACTCCCCGCAGACCTTCCAACAGGCCGCCAGCCGGATCGGGTTCGCGTTCAACTGGTTCTATGTGGACAGTCAGCATGACGCCTATTTCAACTCCGGCGACAACCCCGTTCGCGCCACCGGAGCCGACCCGCACCTGCCGACCGTGGCCGATCCGCGCTACGAGTGGTCCGGCTGGAACCCGGACACCAACGACGCCAACTACATTCCGTTCGCGGCGCACCCGCAGGTGATCGACCAGGACTACCTGACCAGCTGGAACAACAAGCAGGCGCCGGGATACAGCGCGGCCGACGGCAACTACAGCTTCTCCGCGGTGCACCGCAGCCAGCCGCTGGACTCCCGGATCGCCCCGGTTCTCGCCCGCGGTGACGCGTTCACCCGGGCCGGGCTGGTCAGCGCCATGGAGGACGCGGCCACCGTCGACCTCCGCGGTGAGCAGGTGCTTCCCCTGCTGCTGCGGGTGCTGAACAGCGCCCCGGTCACCGATCCCGCGCTGCAGCAGGCGGTTGCGCAACTCACCGCCTGGCAGCAGGCCGGCTCGCACCGCCGTTCGGCGGGCCCCGGGGTGAACCGGTACGACCACGCCGACGCGATCCGGGTCCTGGACGCCTGGTGGCCGCGCCTGGTCACCGCCGAGTTCCAACCCGGCCTCGGGGCGTCGCTCTACGGTGCGCTGACCGCCGTTCTGCCGCTGCACGACCCGCCCGGCCACCGCGGCTCGGCGTTCCAGTCCGGCTGGTACGGCTACGCGCACAAGGATCTCCGCCGGGTGCTCGGTGACCCGGTCGCCGGCGGCTTCCCCAACCCGTTCTGCGGCAACGGAAACCTTTCCGCCTGCCGGACCGCGCTGCTGGACGCCCTGCGCTCCGCCGCCGCGCCCGCCACCGAGGTCTACCCGGCCGACGCCGACTGCGCCGCCGGCGACCAGTTCTGCCACGACTCGATCATCCATCAGCCCATCGGCGGCATCACGCAGGACAAGACCGCCTGGGTCAACCGCCCCACGTTCCAGCAGGCCGTCCAGTACCCCGCCCACCGCGGCCAGTCCGTCACCAACCTGGCCCTCGGCCGCCCCGCCACCGCCACCAGCACCGAATCCGGCCTGTTCTACTCGCTCCCCGCCCGCAACGCCGTCGACGGCAACCCCGACACCCGGTGGGGCAGCAAGTTCAGCGACCCCCAGTCCCTCACCGTCGACCTCGGCTCGCCGCAGACCGTCGCCCGCACGATCCTCCGCTGGGAAGCCGCTTACGGCATCTCCTACCGCATCGAGCTGTCGTCCGACGCCACCACCTGGCGCACCGTGTATTCGACGACCGCCGGCAACGGCGCCGAAGACAACATCTCCTTCACCCCCACCCAGGCCCGCTACGTCCGGGTCACCGGCACCCAGCGCGCCACCAGCTATGGCTACTCCCTCTGGGAGCTCGAGATCTACCCCAACTGACCCAACCCCGGCGCCACCGGCCCGAGTGGATCACCGATGGGCGCGGAGGCGAGGCGACTGAGCGTCCTTGGTCACCCTGGCCGTGACGAAGGACGCCTTCGTCACGCTCGATCCACAGTGGACGGCCGGGCCCCGGTATCGCAGGTGAACCGTCAAGAGGTTCTACGCAGAGTCACAGCAACCTCG
>NZ_DASYTH010000153.1:0-2210 GCF_036002505.1 Actinophytocola sp.
GTCTCCGGGTCGCGGAGATCCCGGTGGCTGATGCCTAATCCTTATCTGTGCCGTCGCCCGGTCGGCGTTCGCCTGGACACTCCTTGGGCTGGGCTGCTGAATGAGCTCACGACGAGGCTGGCTTGGGCGGCGCAACGTCGCCTAGTCCGTCCCGGAAACCATCTCGCCAGCTTCGATAGCGCGGCTGCCAGCCAAGTTCGCGCTTGGCTTTGGCATTCGACGTGCCGCGGATCTGGGTCATCATTGAGACGCCGACTTCGCCGGCTGCCAGGCGGCCGAGCCAAACCGGAACGCGCCTCGGTGGCTTGGCGCCGAGCGCTCGGGCGAGTTCCGGCAGCCAGACGGCGACCGGTGCCGGCTCGTCGTCGACGATGTTGTAGACGCCCGGTGCGCCGTGCTCGATAGCGGCGATGGTCGCGGTCGCCGCGTCGTCGATGTGGATGAACGACCAGACGCCACCGCCGTTGCCGACGATCGGGAACTTGCGCTGGCGCACGAGTTCGGCGAGATCACCGTCGAGGGCGAAGCCGGTGCCTGGTCCGTAGAAGTTGGCGTAGCGAAGGACAATCCCTTCCATGCCCTGGGCTCCGAGTACGGCGTCTTCGAGGTGGCGGATCGCCTCTAGCGACTTGCGCTGGTTCGCCGGCGGGTCCGGGTCGAACGGATCGTCTTCGCCTTTCAGGCCCGTGCCAGTGCGTGCGTAGTTCCAGTTGCCGTAGCTCTGCGCGATGAAGCGCCGCACGCCGGCCGCCCGCGCCGCGTTGAGCAGGTTGTCGGTGCCTTCGGTCCGCAGCCGGTTGGTGACTGAAAACTCCTCGTCGAACTTCTTGTAGCTGCTGACTCCGGTGAGCCCGGTCATCTGATGGATGACAACCTCTGGTTTGCTCCGCATGATCGCCCGCATCACCTCCCCGGCGTCGAGCCCGTCCGCGACGACCGGTTCGGCGCCGGCCGCTCGCAAGGAATCCACCTTCTGCGGAGAGCGCGTCATCGCCGCGACGTCATAGCCGCTCGCGACCAGCAACGGAACGAGACGATGGCCGACCGCTCCGCTCGCACCTGCAACAAAGACCGTCATCGCTGCGTCCCACTCTCATTCGGTCTGCTCGCTTGACATCAACCGTCACCGAGCTCCGCAGGGCCGGCGGCGGGCGAGGTGTAGCCACGCCCCCAGTCCAATCATGCGCCCTGTAATGCCGCGCATCTTCCTGATGGCTGCGGTCCTAGCTCTCGCCGGGCTGCTTATACCTGCCAGCCAGATCGCCACGGCCGGAGCCCGTGGGGTGCCAAAACGCTGTCGTGGTGCGTGAGCTGGGTGTTTACGTTGCTGGCTGGTACTCGTTGATCAGGCCGCCGAGCACGGTTCGGCGTGTGATCCGCAGCGTTGGCAGGTGTGGGAGGGGCCGGTCGGGCGCGGCGGTTGCAGGTCGCAGCTGCGATGCGGGCGCCGCTGGTTGTAGTGCCGGGCGTACTCGGCGAGCGCGCGCTGGAGGTGGCGTGGGCCGAGGATCAGCATGCGGTCGGTGAGCTCGTTGCGGGCGGTGAGCACGAACCTCTCGGCGTAGGCGTTGGCCCGTGGACAACCCGCAGGGATGGTGAGGACCTCGATGCCCGCATCGGCGAGGACGGCGTCGAACGCGGTGGTGAACTGGCCGGCCCGGTCCCGGACGAGGAACCTGAACGCCTCCGCACGCGCGCCGAGGTCCAACAGGAGGTTGCGGGCCTGCTGGGTGGTCCACGGCCCGTCGGGGTTGGCGGTGACGCCGAGGACGTGCACGTACCGGGTCTGGATCTCCAACGCGAACAGCACGTACATCCGCCGCAGGGACACCGTGTCGACGTGGAAGAAGTCGACCGCCAGCGCGGTCGACGCCTGGGCGCGCAGGAACTGCCGCCAGCTCAGGTCGCCGCGGCGGGTAGGTGCTGGCGGGATCCGGGCCCGCCGTAAGATCCGCCGGATGGTCGAGGCGGCGACCCGGTAGCCGAGCTTGCGCAGCTCACCCTGGATGGTGAGTCGGCCTGGGGCGCGGTGGCGGAGTTTCCTCCGCTCCGTTTCCCCAGGCCGCTCGCCGAACCCGGCGTGCGACTCTCATCGCACCGGGCTCTCCACGGGATCATGTCGCTGGTTCGATGATCGTGGTCGGCCAGGGTGACGGGATCCTCGGTCCTCGCCAGCGGTAGCGGGTAACCGTGACCGAGGCGATGTTGAA
>NZ_DASYTH010000154.1:0-1772 GCF_036002505.1 Actinophytocola sp.
AGCCCGGCACGGAGACGATCCGCTTCCCGCTGCTGCTCACGATCCTGTTCGGCCGCCACCTGCCGCCGGGGCGGCTGGCCAGCTTCGTCCGCGACCACCGGGCAGCGCACGCGGCCCGGCTCGCCAGCTACCAGCAGCTCCACCGCGCCGCCGCCAGCGCCGGCGGCGACCCCGACCCCTACGCCATGGCCACCCTGGAGTTCGGGCTGGCCTACGAGCAGGCCGTGCTGGCCTGGTTCGACCGCCTGCACCCGTCCATCCGCGGCGACGCCCCCGCGGACCCCGACCACGCCGAGCAGCCAAGCCGCCCGACCCGCTGACCCCGGCCCGGCGCGACCCGGCCACCGTCGGGACGACGGTGAGTAGGTCGGGTTCACCTACGCGCGATACTGCTCACCAGTGCCGTGTCAGATCAGGAGGCTCGCATGTCGAGAGCGAGAGGCCCCGTCCCGCCACCACCCGCTGGCGGCTCTGCGCCATCGGCGGGCCGACCTACGTCGGATGTGAGCCACAAGGGGACGGGCAGCACGGCGCCGAATGTCCGGGCGCAGCTGCTCGCCACCGAGCACTGGAGCCTGCTCGCCACACGCAGCACGACCCAGAGCGAGGTCCTCAGCCGGATCACCACCTTCCTCATGCTGGTGTCGGCCAGCATCGTCAGCCTGGCGCTGATCGGGCAGGTGACCCGATTCGACAGACGGTTCATCACCTTCGCGCTGGTGCTGCTCGGCATGGTGATCATGGTCGGCACCCTGACCCAGATGCGTCTGGGCAACGCCGCCATCGAGGATCTTGGCCACGTGATCGGCATGAACCGCCTGCGAGCCGCCTACGTCGAACTCGACCCGGATATCGAGCGGTACCTGGTGACGTCCGCCCACGACGACGACAACGGCATCTGGCAGACCTATAACCACCTCATGGGTCCCAACCCGATCTGGCAGCCGTTCGCAAGCAGTGGGGCATTCATCACGTTGGTGAACTCCGGCCTGACCGGTGTGTTCGCCGCGCTCGTGGCGGTGGCGCTGGATGCACCTAGCCCGCTGGTCGGGGCGGTGGCGGCAGCGTGCGGCCTGGCGTTTCTTGGTATCTCCGTGACATTCGCCGTGCGGCAAGCCCAGCGTGCGACTCGCCGTTACGTCGCCTTGTTTCCCGCACCCAGCACCAGCAACACCGGCGGAGCCGCAGGTGGACGGCCGGAAGTCTCCGGGGCCGGGGCGGGATAGGCCGACAGCGCCGGTCACCGCTGCATCCTCGGATCGTGCGTGGGGTCGGCATACATGCGCGGGCAACGGTGATCGATGGCTTCGGGGCGTAGTTCGTAGTGCCAGGGCTCGTTGCGGTAGATCTGGCACAGTCCGTACTCGGCGCCGTGTTTGGACAGCCACGCCGTGGCATCGGAGTGGCCGATGTCGACCGCGTCTCCGGACACGTGAGGAGACGTGTCCGCGGTGGCGACCCATCGGGCAGCTTCCTCTTCCGAGCCGTACTCGGAGACCGCCTCGCGAAGAAGCTGATTCTGGTACTCGGGGGAGCGCCATCCGCTGTTGACGTAGAAGTCGGTGCCGTCGTCAGCGGCATCTGTCGCCGCTTCGCGCAGGGCCCGGAGCAGATCGGGGTCGAGGTTGGCGACGCCGGGATACTGGTCATCAAACACGGTCACGCCGTCGGGGAGGGCACCGTCAGCCTCGGTAGTCGTACCACCGTGGTCGCCGCGAAGGACTTCGCTGAACGAGGGCGCCGGTGACGATGCTGACTGATGGACGAGGGTT
>NZ_DASYTH010000155.1:0-16586 GCF_036002505.1 Actinophytocola sp.
AGAACGACACCGCAAGCGTGGACGTCGCCGCCGCGGTGCGGACCGGGCGCTCCTGCATGCGGAAGGCCAGCACGTCCGCCATCGTGAAGCGGCCGGTGTTGCGTAGGGGCTCGGCGACCAGCAGCAGAGCGACCAGCCACGCGACGAGGAAGCCGATGCTGTACAGGAATCCGTCGTAGCCGGTGAGGGCGATCGCGCCGGCGATCCCGAGGAACGACGCGGCGGACAGGTAGTCGCCGGAGATGGCGATCCCGTTCTGCGCGCCGGTGAAGGCGTGGCCGGCCGCGTAGTAGTCCACGGCCGTCTTGTTGGTCCGGCTGGCCCGGAACACGATCACCAGCGTGATCGCCACGAAGATCGCGAAGATGGTGATGTTGAGCGCCGGGTTGGCTTCGGCTTTCGCCTGCGCCAGCACGCTGACGTCGGCGAGGGCGGCCATGCTCATTCGGCACCTCCCTCGATCTCGCCGCGGATCTTGTCGGCGATCGGGTCGAGGTGCTTGTTCGCGTGCCGCACGTACAGCCAGGTGATCACGAAGGTGGACGCGAACTGCAGCAGGCCGAAGATCAGCCCGATGTTGATGTTGCCGAGCACCTTGGTGGACATGAACCCGTGGGCGTAGTCGGACAGCAGCACGTACAGCAGGTACCAGACCAGGAACGCCACGGTCATCGGGAAGACGAAGCCGCGCAGCCGCCGGCGCAGCACCGCGAAGTCCGCGCTCTGCTCGATGGACGCCCAGTCCGGCCCGGAACCCGGACGAGTCTGTTCGGAAGTGCTCAACGCCATCGCCTCGCAAGCTCGGTGATGGCCAGCCCAGCCGCCTCGCAGGCTCGGCGGCGGGGCAGTGTCATTGGTTCGCTCGCAAGCTCGCTCACGCGACCTCCCGCTAAGGGTGTGATGCGGCACACGCTAGGAAGGTGCGGGGAGCAGGCGAAATCACCGCCGGACCAAGCGTCCGGTTATTCGACGAACGGCTGACGAACGGCGCGTTGCCCGGGTCGAGTGGAGGTCCCGCACCGCGTCCGGTCCGGTGCGCACCGGCCGGTCCTCGTCCAGGTGCAGCCGCAACATCGCGGCATGCGCCCAGGCCGGCGGCCGGCCACGGAGCGACACGCCGATCGTGGTGAGGAACGCCAGCGGCACGGTCCACGGCGCCGGCTGGGCGACCAGGATCGCCACCCAGCCGTGCAGCGGCGGGCCGAACAGCGTCACCGCGATCGCCCCGGCCGAGCCGAGCAGCCCGGCCAGCACGCCGGTCATCGCGCCGGCCAGGGTCAGCCGCGACCACCAGATGCCGAGCACCAGCAGCGGGCAGAACGTGGACGCGGCCACGGTGAACCCCCAGGTCACCAGCACCCCGGCGTCCAGCCGGATGGCCACCAGGGCGAGCAGCACCACGGTGGCCGCCGCGCCGAACACCGCGATCCGCAGCGCGCCGAGGCCGCCGGGCAGCAGGTCGTAGGAGATCGCGCCGGACACCACCAGCACCAGGCCGAGCGAGGTGGCCAGGAACGCGGCGAACGCGCCCGCGGTGAGCAGCCCGGTGAACGCGGTGCCCACCGCGCCCTGGTCGACCTGCGCGGGCAGCGCGACCACGGCGGTGTCGGTGGCGCCGTTGAGGTACAGATGCGGGACCAGCACCCGGCCGAGCACCCCGTAGATGCCCGGGAACAGGTAGAACATGCTGAGCAGCCCGACGGTGAGCGCCGCGGTCCGGCGCGCCGCCCGCCCGTCCGGGCTGGTGTGGAAGCGCATCAGCACGTGCGGCAGACCCATCGTGCCGAGCATCAGCGACACCAGCAGCGCCCAGGTCCCCAGCAGCGGGTAGCCGGCCTGGCGCAGGTCCAGCAGCGGGCGCTGCCAACCCTCGCCGCCGAGCAGCGCCTGCCCCTGCACCCGCGGCACCGGCGCGCCGGCCGGGAACGTGACCGTGGTGTTCTCCCCGATCTGCCACGGTCCGGGCTCGAGCAGAACGTCCTGCCCGCTGATCCGCACCGGCGTCGGCTCGGCCACGTCCATGGTCACCCCGACCCGGAAGTTCACCTGGATGTCCCGCTCGAACCGGGTGAACTCGACGGGGTGCACGGCCTCGGTGCGCACGCCCGGCCCGACCATGGCCAGCAGCCAGATCGCCGGGACGATGAACAGCACCAGCTTCAGGAAGAACTGGAAGGCCTGCACGTAGGTGGCCGCCTTCATGCCGCCCAGCGCCAGCGTGATCGCCACCCCGGCGCCGGCGATCACCACACCGACCCAGTACGGCGTGCCGCTGACGGCGCTGAGCACCAGCCCGGCCGTCCGGAACTGCGGCACCAGGTACAGCCCGCCGATCACCAGGATCACCACGGCCGCCACCCGCCGCAGCGCCGGCGAGGCCAGCCGCGCCTCGGCGAAGTCCGGCACGGTCAGCGCGCCCGACCGGCGCATCGGCGCGGCGACCAGAACGAGCATCGCGATGTAGCCGGCGGTGAACCCGACCGGGTACCACAGCGAGCCGATCCCGTCCTTGACCACCAACCCGGCGACGCCCAGGAACGACGCCGCCGACAGGTACTCCCCCGACACCGCCGCCGAGTTCAGCAGCGGCGACACCTGCCGCGAGGCCACCAGGAAGTCCGAGGTGGTGCGCATCGCGGCCACCCCGCGCAGCCCGATCAGCAGCGTCACCAGCACGACCGGCGCCACCGCGAACGCGAAGATCACGGCTCGTCCTCGATGCGTTCGGCGCGGTGGAGTTGCCATCGGGCAAGGAGAACCAGGCCGGGGTAGGGCAGCAGGGCGAGCGCGAGCCAGGACAGTGGGACGTCGAACAGGCGGGCGGCGTCGAGGCCGGGGAACAGCGCGAAGATCAACGGCAGGCCGAGCATGCCGGCGAACAGCAGCACCAGCGGAGCAACCGCGCGGCGGCGCTGGGCTTCATACAGGCGCAAGGCCCGCTCGGCGCCCGGGGCGTCCAAGGTGGGCACTCGCCAGCGACCGCGGAGGCGACGGTGGGCATGGGCGTGGCGGGTCTGCGGGCTCATCACCGCAACCCGGCGCTGCGACATCAGGGCCGCCCGGACCGGTCGAGCTGGCCGTTGCGGGCCGCGTGCAGCAGGCGTTCGCGCAGCTCCCGGGCGTGCCGGCGGCTCACCGGAACGTCGCCGAGGTCGGTGTGCGCGAGCAGACCGCCGACCGAGTCGCTGCGCAGCTCGCGGACCGCGCCGAGGGCGACCAGGAAGCTGCGGTGCACCCGGACGAACCCGGCCGCCTCCCAGTACTCCTCCAGCCGCGAGATCGGCATCCGCACCAGGTGCACCCCGGTCTTGGTGTACAGCCGCACGTAGTCGCCGTGCGCCTCCACGTAGTGCACCTCGTTGCGCCGCACGTACCGGGTCCGCCCACCGGTCTCCACCGGCAGCGCGGCCATTGCGTCCGGCAGCGCCTGGGGCTGTGCCGAATTTTCCACCGGACCGTCCGGCACCACCCGCAGCACCCGGGCCAGCGCGTCGGCCAGCCGCTCCGCCCGCACCGGCTTGAGCAGGTAGTCCACCGCGCCGATGCCGTAGGCGGCCACGGCGTGCTTGTCGTAGGCGGTGACGAACACGATCACCGGCGGCTCACTCAGCTTGGCCAGCAGGGAAGCCAACTCCAGCCCGTCCAGCCCGGGCATCGCCACGTCCAGGAACACCGCGTCGAACCGGTCGCTCTGGATCATGCGCAGCGCGGTCAGCGGGTCCCCGGCGGCGAGCACCTCGTCGACCTCGGGCGCCTCGCGCAGCAACGTGCACAGCTCGTTCAGTGCGGGCGGCACGTCGTCGACCGCCAGCACCCGGAGACCGGTCATGGCAGTGCCCATCGGCTCGCTCCGCTCGCATGAGCAGGCCTCAACGCGATAATGCTCACGGCATCACCCCCGGCTGGAACCGGGGAATCCGCACCACGACCCGGGTTCCGGCGCCGACAGCGGTCTCCGCCACCAGGCCGTACCAGGGGCCGTAGACGGTGCGCAGCCGTCGGTCCACATTGGCCAGTCCGACCTTGGTCGGGCCGTCCTGCACCCCGTCCGACGCGGCGCGCCCGGCCAGGATCCCTTCGGCCAGCGCGGGATCCATCCCGACGCCGTCGTCCTCGACGCTGATCACGCAGTCGTTGCCCTCGGCCTCGCCGCGCACCTGGACCAGTCCCGGACCGACGTGCGGCTCGATGCCGTGCCGCACCGCGTTCTCCACAAGTGGTTGCAGCACAAGGTAAGGCAGCGCGACGGCGAGCACCTCGGGGGCCACCCGGACCTGCACCCGCAGCCGCTCGCCGAGCACCGCACGCTGCAGCGCCAGGTACGTCTCGATGGCGTGGAACTCGTCGGCCACCGTGGTGTACTCGCCGTGCCGGGCCAGGCTGTAGCGGATGTAGTCGGCGAAGTCCAGCATCAGGTCGCGGGCCCGGTCCGGCTCCGAGCGGACCAGCGAGGCGATCACGGTCAGCGCGTTGTACACGAAATGCGGCGAGATCTCCGCGCGCAGCGCCCGCAACTCGGCCTGCGCCGCCTGCTCGGCCGACGCCTCCAGCCGGCCGCGCTGCAACGACTCCACAATCAGCGCGGCGGCCTCCTTCACCAGCGCGCGCCGGGCGTTGCCGTGCACCAGCAGCACGCCGGCCAGCTCGTCCTGAACGTGCAGCGGCAGCGCCATCAGCGGCGGGCGCCCCGCGCGGGTCTCGGCGTGCAGGACCTGCCGCACCAGGATCTCCGCGGCGTCACCGGCCGGCTGCGTGCCGGCCCACACCGGGATCCCGGACAGGTCCGCCAGCCCCACCCCGTCGGCGTCCAGCAGCCGGCGCACCGACCGGGCCGCCGCCCGCACTCCCGTCCCGGCCAGCCCGTCCCGCAGGTCGGCGGCGATATGCCTGGCCATGGCCAGCGCGGCCGCCGGATCCGCCCGCGACCACGGGCCACGCCAGGACCGGGCGAGCTCGACGGCGGGCTCGCGATCGGCGGGCACCGACATCGGGGCTCCCATCGTTCGCTCTCTCAGCGAACCCTAAGTGCACCAGCCCCGATACAAAAGCGGCTTGTCGTGACGTGGCGTCCGGGTTACTGGCGGTGGCGGCCGTTGGCGAGGCGGGCGCGGTCCTCGGGAGAGCCGAAGCGGGCGATGTCCCGGTCGCGGATGAAGCCGAGGCGGTCCGGGGCGTGCATGCGCAGCCGGATCCGGTTCACGTCCGGCGGTTTCGTGCCCTGGGTGGCCTTGCTCACCAGGATCACGATGAGGAACGCGACGGGCACGGTGACGATGGCCGGCTGGCTGAACAGCGGCCAGGCCCAGTGCCCGGTGTAGTCACTGACCGTGCCGACGACCAGGGCGCCGAGCACCAGCGCGCCGCCCACCACGATGCCGGCGGCGGCGCCTACCCAGGTCAGGTTGCGCCACCAGATCCCCAGCAGCAGCACCGGCGCGAACGTGGACGCGGCCAGCGCGAACGACATGCCCACGGTGAGCGAGATGTCCGTCGGCCGCAGCAGGATCGCCAGCCCCAGCGGCACGACCCCGGCGATCGCGGTGCCCAGCTTGAAGTCCCGCACCCGCCCGGGCAGCACGTCGGTGGACAGCACCCCGGCCACGCTCACCACCAGACCGGAGGAGGTGGACAGGAACGCGGCGAACGCGCCGGCCGCGGTGATCGCGCCGAGCACCTCGCCGAGCACCCCGGGTGCGATCTTGGAGGGCAGCGCCAGCACCGCGAGGTCCGAGCGGCCGGTGACCAGCAGCTCCGGCACGTACAGCCGGGACAGCGCGCCGATCAGCATGGGGAACAGGTAGAACAGCGACAGCAGCAGCAGCACGTGCAGGGTGGTGCGCCGGGCCGCGCGGCCGTCCGGGTTGGTGTAGAAGCGGACCAGCACGTGCGGCAGCCCCATGGTGCCCAGGAACGTGGCCAGGATCAGCGAGTACGTCAGGAACATGTCCGAGGTCCCGGGCACCGGCCGCAACCAGCTGGCGTTGTCCGCCGGCGCGCCGACCACCACCGGCACCGACGAGCCGGTGAAGAACTGCAGCTCGGTGCCGGCGTCCACGGTGTGCGTCTTGGCCGCCCAGAACGTGGAGCCGTGTGCCGGGGCGCCGTCCACCACGCCCTCGGCCAGCAGCCACACCGCCTCCTTCACCTGCAGCTCCACCGGGGTGGTGACGTTGATCGTGGCGTTGCTGGTGAACGTGGGCGGCAGGTCCTCGGTGAGCCCGGTGCTCTGGCTCGTGCCCACCCCGCCGTTCTTGATGAACAGCGCGCACATGATGAACGTCGGCGCGGCGATGGCGAAGAGCTTCAGCCAGTACTGGAACGCCTGCACCACGGTGATCGCCCGCATGCCGCCGCCGAACACGTTGACCACCACGATGACGGCCACGAGCGCCGAGCCGACCCAGTTCGGCATGGCCGTCACCCGGGTGACGGTGAGCCCGGCGCCCTGCAGCTGCGGCACGAGGTAGAGCATCCCGATGAACACCACGAACACCGTGGACAGGCCGCGCAGCCCGCGGGAGCCGAGCCGGGCCTCGCAGAAGTCGGGCAGGGTGTACGCCCCGGACCGGCGCAGCGGCGCGGCGACGAACACCATCAGCGCCAGGTATCCCGCGGTGAAGCCGATCGGGTACCACAGCGCGTCCACCCCGTCCTTGAGCACGAGGCCGGCGACACCGAGGAACGAGGCGGCCGACAGGTACTCCCCGGACACCGCGGCGGCGTTGCGGCTGGACCGCACGGCGCGCCGGGCCACCAGGAAGTCCGGGGTGGTGCTGGCCAGGCGCGAGCTCCGGTAGCCGATGTAGAACGTGGCGAACGCGACCGTCGCGAGGCCGGCTAACGCCCACAGATTCAGTTCCACAAGTTGACCCAACGTGTCCGGGTGTGCTGCGCCGAGCCTACTTCTCGACCATATCGACGAAGTCACGCTCTTTGCGTTCGGCCAACAAGTTGTACCAATACCCGATCCCGAACAGCAGGGGGAACGGCAGGATGCCCAGCACCAGCCAGGGCAACCGGACACCGGAGACGGTCACTTCGGACAGTTGCGGCACGAAGTGGAACACCGCCGGCAGGCAGGCCAGGAACAGCACGGCCCCGCCCCATAACCGGACCGCGAGGCGCAACTGCACCCGGATGAACTGCCGCACCAGCTCCTCGCCGTAGCTGGTCTGCTCCTCCAGCTCGACCACCGTGCGCAGCACCGTCACCGGCGCCCGCGAGTCGGCCAGCACCACCCGCTTGCGCCGCGGCTTGGTCGGCGGATCCTCGTATTGAATTTGCTCGCTCCGCTCGCGTGAGCGGGCCTTGACGCGATGCCTTCCCTCGTCCGCTGCTCGGTCGCCGGTGCCCATACCGACCCCCTGACGGGGCCCGCCCCCTCCTCCTCGCTCCCTGCGCTGCTCCTCAGTCCAGGCATCGCCGGCCCGCTCGGTCATAGCGCGCCCCCACGGGTGATCCGGTCCTTGAGCTCGCGGGTGTGCCGGCGGCTGACCGGGAGCTTGCGCTCGCCGTTGCCGATGATCACGTGGTAGCCGTTGCCGCCGAGCTGCAGCTCGGTGATCAACGCGACGGGTACCAGGTAGGACCGGTGGATGCGCACGAAGCCGGCCTTCTCCCAGCGCTCCTCCAGCTGTGCCAACGGGATCCGCACCAGGTGCGAGCCCTCGGCGGTGAACAGCCGGGCGTAGTCGCCCTGCGCCTCCACCCAGCGCACCGACGAGCGCGGGATCAGCTTGGTGGTGCCGGCCAGCTCCACCGGGATGACCTCGTCGTCGCTGGGCTCGACCACGGTGGGTGCCTCGCCGGTGAGCCCGTCGCCGCGCAGCTTGGAGATCACCCGCTGGATCGCCCGGTCCATCCGGATCTGGTCGCACGGCTTGGGGATGAAGTCCACCGCGCCCAGCTCGAACGCCTCGACCGCGTCCTCGCCCTCGCCGTGCCCGGTGACGAAGATCAGCACCGGGGACGGCTTGAACCCGGCCAGCACCTTGGCCATCTCCATGCCGGTGAGCCCGGGCATCTTCAGGTCGGAGAACACCGCGTCCACGATCGGCCGGCCGGCGTTGCGCCGCGCGGCCAGCTCGTGGTCGTCGCCGCTGAGCACCCGCAGCGCGCCGGTGGCGTCGAAGGCCTGGATGATCCGCCGTACGTAGCGGTTGCCGTTCAACCGCTCGAGCAGGACGTCCATGCCGTCCTTCTCATCGTCCACGGCAAGAACGACGAGGCCGGCGGGATTATTTGCGGTACTCACAGTGAGAAGAATCCTGCCTACCGCACGGCGTACCTGTAAACCGTCAAATCGGGGGCCACCCGGCCGGGTGACCTCCGGCTACGCAGCGCGGTCATCGTTACAGCCCGAACCGGGACCACGCCGCGCGGGTCTCGACGGCCTCCATCGCGGCCAGCACCCGGTCCGCGGTGGACATGCCCATACCGGCCGCGCCGGCCAGCCCCAGCCGGGCCAGCAGCGGGCGCTTCGGCTCGGCCACGCTGATCTCCGCGTCCGGGTACCGCTCATTGATCACCTCGCGCAGGTTGCCCACGCCGTCGGCCAGGCCGAGCTCCACCGCCTTCGACCCGGTCCACACCTCGCCGGTGAACAGGTCCGGGTGGTCGGCGTTCAGCTTGTCCCCGCGGCGTTTGCGCACCCAGTCGGCGAACTGCTCGTGCAGCTGGGACTGCAGCGTGGTGAGCCACTCGACGTCCTCGGCCTTCTCCGGCTTGAACGGGTCGAGCCGCACCTTGTTGGTGCCCGCGGTGTACACCCGGCGCTCCACCCCGATGCGCTCCAGCAGCCCGGTCAGCCCGAACCCGGCCGACACCACGCCGATGGAACCGACCAGCGAGGACGGGTGCGCGTAGATCTCGTCGCCCGCGCAGGCCAGCCAGTAGCCGCCGGAGGCCGCGACGTCCTCGCAGAACGCCAGCACCTTCACCTTCTTGCGGCCGGCCAGCTCCCGGATCCGCTCGGCGACGAGCGCGGACTGGGTCGGCGCGCCACCCGGCGAGTTGATCGTGAGGGCCACCGCGGCCAGGCGGTCGTGCTCGAAGGCGCGGGTCAGGGCCGACTCGACGTTGTTGACGTTGATGGTGCCCCGGCCCAGCGGCGAGGGCGTCGGGGTGATCACGCCATGCAGCTTGACCACGGCGACCACGGGGGCGGTGCCGCCGCGCTCGCCGATCCTGGGCAGCCGGGAGACCAGCCTGTCCGTGACACTCATGGGCCCAAGGTTACGTGTACTCGCAGTTAACGGGCGCGCCGGCTGAGACCGTCGGCCACCGCCGCCGGCTCCGCGTCCCCGCCCTCCTCTTCCGAGGCGGCGTACTCCGGCAGGTCGGTGCGCACCCCGGGGAAGAACTTGGGCACCCGCAGGATGACCTTCATGCCGGCACCCGGCGCGGTCTCCACCATCAGCGCGTACTCGTCGCCGAACACGGACCGCATCCGCTGGTTGATGTTGCCGAGGCCGACGTGCGCGCCGGTCTTGTGCGCGTCCTTGAGATCCTCGAACAGCCGGTCGGCGTCCATGCCGATGCCGTCGTCCTCCACGCTGATCAGCGCCTCGTTGCCGTTGTCGTGCGCCACCACGGTGACCGTGCCGCCGCCCGGCTTCGGCGCGATGCCGTGCTGCACGGCGTTCTCCACCAGCGGCTGCAACACCAGGAACGGCACCACCACGTTGAGCACCTCCGGCGCGATCTTGAGCCGGACGTTGAGCCGCTCCTGGTAGCGCTGGTGCTGGATGGCCAGGTAGCGCTCGATGTTGCGGATCTCGTCGGAGAGCCGGGTGAACAGGCTCGACGAGCGGAACGAGTACCGGGTGAACTCGGCGAAGTCCTGCAGCAGGTCCCGGGCCTGCTCGGGGTCCGTGCGGATCAGCGAGGAGATCGCGTTCAGCGCGTTGTACAGGAAGTGCGGGGAGATCTGCGCGCGCAGCATGCGCAGCTCCGCGCGGGCCAGCTGCTGCTTGGACTCGTCGAGCTTGGCCAGCTCCAGCTGGATGCAGATGAACTGGGCCACCTCGTCGGCGGCCCGGATCAGCCGTTTGCTCTCCGCCCCGCCGATCACGATCAGGGTGCCGCCGACGTCCCCGTCGATGATCAGCGGCACGATCACCGCGGTGCGCATCGGGCAGCGGCTGCGCTGGTTGCACGGCAGGTCGGTGTGGCTGAGATGCTCGCGATGTCCCCGGCGCAGCGCCGACTCCACCGCCGCGGTGAGGTCCTCGTAGTGCTCGTTGGCGCCGCCGTCCCAGGACAGCAGCCGGCCCTCGGCGTTGGTGATCCCGATGGCCACGCACTTGAGCATCTCCACCAGGTGCTTGGTGGCCTGGTCGGCGGCCTGCTCGGTCAGCCCGTTGCGCAGCTCGGGCGCGGCCTTGGACAGCCGCTGCACGGCGTCGAGCACCGCGTCGGCCACCGAACCGTCGCTTTTCCGGTTCCTGAGCAGGAAATAGAAGGCGGCGAGCACGATGAGCACCGCGATCGCGCCGACCAGGGCCCGCTCCGTCAACACCTGGGCCACAGTGTTTACTTCCTGACTCGATGGCGTAGCGCCAACCAATCCTCGGTGATGAATAGCGGTGTAGCAAGGGTCACCGGGATACGGTACTGATCGTGGCGGTCCAGACAACACGCGTGGCGCTGTTTCCGACATGCCTGACGGACACGTTCTTCCCGGACACCGCGCGCGCGGTGGTGCGGTTGCTCGAACGGCTCGGCTGCACGGTGGATTTCCCGTTGGACGCCACGTGCTGCGGCCAGATGCACTACAACACCGGCTACCGCGAGCACGCCGTGCCGCTGGCGCGCACGCTCGCGTCCGCGTTCGCCGGCTACGACGCGGTGGTCGCGCCGTCCGGCTCGTGCGTGGGCATGGTGCGGGACGTGTACCCGAAGCTGCTCGACGGGTCCACTTCGGTCCCACGCATGTACGAGCTGTCCGAGCTGCTGGTGGACGTTCTCGGGGTGACCTACGTGGGGGCGTACTTCCCGCACCGGGTCACCTACCACCCGACGTGCCACTCGCTGCGCCTGCTCGGGGTCGGCGAGCGGCCAATGGAGCTGCTGTCGAACGTGCGCGGGCTGGAGCTGATCGAGCTGGACGAGGCGGAGTCCTGTTGCGGCTTCGGCGGAACGTTCGCGGTGAAGAACGCGGACACGTCCACCGCGATGCTCACCGACAAGATGTGGAACGTGCTGGGCACCGGCGCGGAGTTCGTGACCGCGGGCGACAACTCGTGCCTCATGCACATCGGCGGCGGGCTGTCCCGGATGCGCTCCGGGGTTCGGGCCGTGCACCTCGCGGAGATCCTGGCCAGCACGGAGGAGGAGCCATGGCCCGTAACCCGGTGACCTGGTTGGGTTCGCCCACGTTCCCGCGCGCCGCGGCCGAGGCGCTGCGGGATCCGCAGCTGCGCCGCAACCTCCGGCACGCCACGCACACCATCCGGAACAAGCGCGCGAACGCGGTGGCCGAGCTGCCCGACTGGGAGCGGCTGCGGCTGGCCGGCGAGGCGATCAAGAACGACGTTCTGTTCCATTTGGACACCTACCTGGAGAAGCTGGAGGCCGCGGTGACCGCCCGCGGCGGCGTGGTGCACTGGGCGCGGGATGCCGCCGAGGCCAACGCGATCGTGCTGCGGCTGACCCGGGAGGCCGGCGCGCGCGAGGTGGTCAAGGTGAAGTCCATGGCCACCGCGGAGATCGGGCTGAACGAGGCGCTCGAGGCCGCCGGCGTCGGCGTGGTGGAGACCGACCTCGCCGAGCTGATCGTCCAACTGGGACACGACCGGCCGTCGCACATCCTGGTGCCGGCGATCCACCGCAACCGCGCGGAGATCCGGGAGATCTTCGCCCGCGAGGTGCCCGGCGCGCCGCCGGATCTGACCGACGCGCCGGCCGCGCTCGCCGAGGTGGCCCGCGAGCATCTGCGACGGAAGTTCCTGTCCGCCACGGTGGCGATCTCCGGCGCCAACTTCGCCGTCGCCGACACGGGTTCGGTGGTGGTGCTGGAGTCGGAGGGCAACGGGCGGATGTGCCTGACCCTGCCGCAGACACTGATCACCGTGATGGGCCTGGAGAAGGTGCTGCCGACCTGGCGCGACCTCGAGGTGTTCCTGCAGCTGCTGCCGCGCTCCTCCACCGCGGAACGGATGAACCCGTACACCTCGATCTGGACCGGGGTCACGCCCGGCGACGGTCCGCAGGCGTTCCACCTCGTCCTGCTGGACAACGGGCGCACCGCGACGCTCGCCGACCCGGTCGGGCGGGCGGCGCTGCGCTGCATCCGGTGCTCGGCCTGCCTGAACGTCTGCCCGGTGTACGAGCGCACCGGCGGCGCCGCGTACGGCTCGGTCTACCCCGGGCCGATCGGCGCCATCCTCACCCCGCTGCTCGCCGAGGCCCCGGAGGACAAGCACGTCGCCTCGCTCCCGTACGCCTCCTCGCTGTGCGGCGCCTGCTTCGAGGTCTGTCCGGTTCGGATCGACATTCCCTCGGTGCTCGTCCACCTGCGCGCGGAAGTCGTTGCCGCCAAAGGAAACCGGACCCCGGAGGCGGTCGGCATGGCGGCCCTGGCCTGGATCTTCGGGAGCTCCCGGCGCTACGAGGCCGCGCAGAAGGCCGGCGCGCTGGCCCGGTACCTCGGCCACGACGGGACGATCTCCCGGCTGCCCTGGCCGGGTTCCAAGTGGACGGTCAGCCGGGACGCGCCCGCGCCGGCGAAGGAGTCGTTCCGGGCCTGGTGGAGGAGGACCCGTGGCTGATGCCCGCATCGAGATCCTCGGCCGGATCCGCCGTTCCCTCGTCGACCGGCCGGCCGCACCGGCGGTGCCCCGGGACTACGACGTCACGCGCCCGGTGGACGACCTGGCGGCGCTGTTCGCCGAACGGGTCGCCGACTACCGGGCCAAGGTCAGCCAGGTCACCGCGAAGAAGCTGCCGGCCGCCATCGAGGCCGCGCTGCGCGCGCGGGACGCGGGGAGCGTCGTGGTGCCCGCCGACCTGCCGGCGTCCTGGTGTGTCAACGGTTTCGACTGGCAGATCGACGACCCGCCGCTGGGGGTCGAGGCGCTCGACGAGGTGCACGGCGTGCTCACCGGCTGCGCCGTTGCGATCGCCGAGACCGGCACCATCGTGCTGGACGCCGGGCCCACCCAGGGCCGGCGGGCGCTCACCCTGGTCCCGGATTACCACCTCTGCGTGGTGCGCGCCAAGCAGATCGTCGGCACCGTCCCGGAGGCGCTCGCCGCGCTCGACCCGGTCCGCCCGCTGACGTTCATCTCCGGTCCGTCGGCCACCAGCGACATCGAGCTCAACCGCGTCGAGGGCGTGCACGGCCCACGCAACCTCGAGGTCCTCCTCGTTACCTGACTTGTCGCGGGTTCTTCCCACGACAGGTGCGACTTGTCACGGGAAGTTCCCGCGACAAGTCAGCTATTTGAGGAGGCGGGAGAGGCGGCGGTCGGCGAGGGGCTTGCCGCCGGTCTGGCAGGTGGGGCAGTACTGGAACGCCTTGTCGGCGAAGGAAACCTCGCGCACCGTGTCGCCGCACACCGGGCACGGCAGACCGGTCCGGGCATGCACCCGGAGGCCCGAGCGCTTCTCGCCCTTGAGCCGCGCGGCGTGCTGGCCGACCGAGCGGGCCACCGCGTCGGTCAGCACCGAGATGAGCGCCGTGTGCAGGTGATCCAGCGCGTCCGCACTGAGCCGCCCGGCGGTGGCGTACGGGGACAGCCGCGCGGTGTGCATGATCTCGTCGGAGTAGGCGTTGCCCACCCCGGACATGATCTTCTGATCGGTCAGCGCGGTCTTCAGCCGTTCCGACCGCCCGGCCAGCAGGTCGCCGAGCTGGTCCCGGGTGAGGCCCAGCGCGTCCGGCCCGAGCGAGGCGATCTGCGGCACCTGCGCGGGGTCGTCCACGATCCACACCGCGAGGCCCTTCTTCGTGCCGGCCTCGGTCAGGTCGAACCCCGGTCCGTCCCCGGGCTTGCCCAGGTGCACCCGCAGCGCCAGCGGCCCCTTCCCCGGCTTCGGCGGCGCCGCCGACATCGTGTCCGACCAGCGCAGCCAGCCGGCCCGGGCCAGGTGCGTCACCAGGTGCAGGCCGTCGCAGTCCAGGTCGAGGTACTTGCCGAACCGGCCCGCGCCGGTCACCGTCCGCCCGTGCAGCGCCGTCCACGGCGGGCTCGCCGTCTTCAGCACGCTCAGCGACGCCACGTCCACCCGGTGGACCGTGCGCCCGACGCCGTGCTCACGCAGGTGGTGGGCCAGCGCCTCGACCTCGGGAAGTTCTGGCACCGGCACCCACTCCTCGCTAGTCGTCGTCGGCGCTGACCTTCTTCTTGGTCGGCTCCGTCGTGATGATCATCTCCGGAGTGACGACCGGCTTGAGCGGACCCTCGACCGCGGGTCGCGACTCGAACGCGATGCTACGGACAGTCCTGGCGATCTGCTGACGCTGCTTGTACGCGCCGCGCACCGTGCCGACCCAGCGCTCCTTCGGATTTCCCTCACCGTCATCGCCCATGGCCGCGACCAGGGTGTAGGGCCGGCGCAGCACCCAGCGGACCGGGAAGAACAGCAGCACCAACACCAGGATGAGGACCACCCAGGCAGGCACCACCACGGCCTTCGGCGTCCATACGACAAGGATCAGCGCCAGCACGACCACGATTGACAGCATGACGGCGGTGGGCCCGCGCCCGGCGCTGATGTCATGCTCGAAGTCGATGGCGGTGGCGGGGGTGCGCCACTCCAGCGTGCTGTGTACCGTCCATTGCGACCCGTCCGCGGCGGTCACCGTTTTCGCCATGGGAACAATTCTCGCATCGACCATGCGCGGAAAGCGACCGTTGGCGATCTTGATCGTTCTCGGTTCAGCGCTTGCGCGTCCCCGTGGACGCCGAAGTCTTCTGCGCGCTCGTGGTGGTGGTCGCGGTCGTGCCGGTCGCCGCGTCCGGGGTCACCTGCGGCGAGTCGGACTTCGGCTCCGAGTTCGTTCCGACCGGCTGCGCCGCCGGCTTGGTGTACTTCGTGGTCTCGGTGTACGTCCTGGTCTGGTTCTCGGCGTTGACCTCGGTCACCGACCTGGTCTCGTACACCGTCGCGATGCCGGCGTAGGTCTCCGAGCGCTGCTCGATGGCGGTCTCCCGGTACACCACCAGCGCGCCCTCGTCGAACCCGCTCTTGGCCGGCGCCGCCACCACCTCCGGCGACCCGCCCGCGTTCGTGGCCGGAACCGCGTTCCCCGCCCCCGGCCGCAGCGTCCGCCGGCTCGGCACCACGGCCGCCGTGCTGTACTCGCCGGTGGTCAGCGCGATCGTCTGCGAGCTGGTCCGGTCGGACGGCTGCGACCCGGTGATCACCAGCTCGGCGCCGCGGTCCCCGTCCAGGTCGTCCTGAGCGACCGGCGCCCCCGGCCCCCACGGCCCGGTCACCAACCCCAGCACCCCCACCGCCGCCGCCGACGTCGCGGCCAGCGCCACCTGGACCTTCGCGCTCGCCAGCAACCCCTTCACGGTCGCACCCAACCCGCCGGTCGTCGCCACCGCACGGGACAGCTCCCACCCGGCAACCGCCACCACCGGCGCCGTCAGCAACACGGCATGTGCCCGCAGCCCCGAATAGACGTCCTGCAACTCGGCATGCATCGTGGTGCACGACGGACACGACGCCAGGTGCGCCCGGATCCGCCGGCGCTCCGACCCCCTGATGCTCCCAGCCGTGTACGCACCCAATTTCTCCAGCACGTCCCGGCACCCGGTCGCGCTCCGCTCGGCGGCCAGGTGCGCCTGCAGGTAAGCCGCCCGCAACCCCTGCCGCGCCCGCCGGGCCAGCGCCGCCGTCGCGTTCGCCGACAACCCGAAGTTCGTCGCCACGACCGCCGGCCGCTCCCCCTCCACCTCGACCTTCCACAGCACGCTGCGCCACCGCTCCGGCAAACTGGTGAACGCCCGCGTGATCAGGTTCCGCTCCGCCGACTGCCCCAAGGCGTCGGGGTCGCTCCCCGCCCGATCGGTCAGCTCCTCGTCGGACACCGGCACATCCCGCCGCCGCGCCCGCCACTCCCAGGCCACCCGCCTGGCGACGATCAGCAGGTACGCCCGGACATTGTCGACGGGCCCCGCCCCCCGCCGGATCGCCTGCAACACCCGGAAGAACGCCTCAGCCGTGAGATCCTCGGCCTCCGACCGGTCCTGCACCAACCCGAACGCCAGCCGCCGCACAGCCCGGGAATGCCGCGCGAACAACTCCCCGAACGCCGAGTCCTCCCCCGCCCGCAACCGCTCCAGCAGCGCCCGATCATCCTCGGCGACGTCACGTGGTCCCACCGGATCGGCCACCGCCTCACCGCCACCCACCGTTCGGTCAACCGCGGTCATCCGGCCAAATACCTCCTCCCGGCGACCACTTGACAGGCGACCAACATGCCACACAACACTTCCCCATGGTCCGCAAACGTGAAGAACGTTAATGGGAACCCAACGAAAGTCGTGAGCCAAACAGCCCAACCGACTACATCCCCCAACCCCACCCCGCTCAGCCCGCTCGGCCGATCACACCCAATCACCCAAAGTGAC
>NZ_DASYTH010000156.1:0-2980 GCF_036002505.1 Actinophytocola sp.
GACTTTCCGCGGGGTTGCAGGATCGGGGGCTCTGCCTGCTGGGTCCGGCAGGGCCTCCATTCGCTCATGGGACGCTTTTCCTTGCCAGCTTGCCGCCACAGATGGCGTGGGAGCCACTGACGGCACTCGCGTCAGCGACGGCGCTGGAGCATGAGAACCGGAGTGTTGTCGTGACGGGCAAGAAGTTAGAGATGTGGCCGGCGTCGGTCATTGAGTCGGTGTGCGAAGTGCTCGGCGATACCGATCACGGGCTCCTCCTCCCGTGACTGGTGCGTTCGCGCGGATGTGCCCGCGCCACTTTGACCGGTGGACCGGTGAAGCTTGCGGTGATGGTGGGGGCCGTATCCTGAGAAGCACCTTCGAGTTGATGGTGTACTAATGAGGCCAGCCTCGGACCGCCGAGTCGGTGGCGTGCGTTGATTTGATCAGTTGCTGTGGCAGCGTGGCTGAGCAGCGGTCCGACGCTGCCCTCAGATGGTCGCGGCTTCGCCGCGAGTTGTGGCTGTCGGGGTGGTCGGGCGCTGCGGGAGACTGTTCGCCGGAGGTGGCGGCGATGGCGCAGCGACCGGTGACGGTGAACGACATCCTGGATGGGCATGTGACGCTCGACCTGGAGTGCCTGGATCGCGTCTACCTAAACGGCTACGTGCCGAACCTGCAGGTGGGCGGGCAGGTGAACTTCCTGACCCACCGCGGTTTTCCGATCCCGTCGCCGGCGCTGCTGGAGAAGAACGGCATCCGGTTCCGGCGGGACGTGGAGCGCTTCGCCGAGACGAACGGGATCCCGTGGGTGCGCTTCGGCAAGCGCGACCGCAAGCTGGCGGTGATGCGCCCGCATCTGGACCGGCTGGCTCGGGCGGGGCGCACCGGGGTGGCCGCGATCGGGGTGGCGCAGGAGTTCCAGCGGGTGTTCACCGCAACCACCCACCGGCCGGAGGGCGGGGGTGCCCCGCACTTCGGCTACGCCAAGGCCGACCGGAAGGTCACCGCCTACTACTTTTATGTCGTCGATGAGGCGTTCGGGCCGGCGTTCGTCAAAATCTGTGCGTACTTCCCGTACCCGATCAAGATCTGGCTCAATGGACATGAGCACGCCAAGCGCGCCGCGACCCGCGCCGGGATCGGGTTCACCGCACTGGCGAACGGGTTCGCCGCCACCGACGACCCGGCCGGCCTGCAGGAGATCTGCCGGACTCTTCGGCCGGGCACGATCCGGGTGTTCTGCGAACGCTGGTGGTCCCGGCTGCCGCTGCCGCTCACCCCGGCGGACCGGGCCGCCGGGTACTGGTGGGACATCTCGATGCGCCAGGTGGAGGTGTCGCGCACCCTGGTGTTCGACGCGCCGCGGCACACCCGGGCGTTCTTCGAGGCGCTGCTGGTGGACAACCTCGACGTGGGCCGGCCGGAGGAGATGCAGATCGTGTTCGGCCGGCGGGTGCGCACCGACCCGCCCGGCGGGTACCGGACCCGGCTGCTGCGCTCAGGCGACCAGGTGACCCTCAACGCCTTCTTCCGGCACTCCCGGGTCAAGTGCTACCTGAAGGAGGGCCGGGCGTTCCGCATCGAGACGGTGGTCAACGACCCCGGCGACCTCGGGGTGGCCCGCCGCCTGGAACACCTGGACGAACTGTTCGCCCGGGGGCGTGACGTGAACCGCCGGATGGTCGACACTTTCCGTGTCGGCCAGGGTTGTGTCCTTGCGAGCCCAGCCTTCGAGCGGGTCGCGCGGCCAACCGTCGAGGACGGTCGGAGGGCCCCAGCCCTGCGGTTCGGCGACCCTCGGGTCATGGCCCTGGCCGGCGCCCTGTGCGCCTGCATTCACGCCGTCGGCGGCTTCACCAACCGGAGCCTGCGCGCCCACGTCGCCGCCCTGCTCGGCACCGACTACACGCAAGCCCAGATGAGTTACGACCTGCGCCGCCTGCGCATGAAAGGGCTGATCCGCCGGCTGGACCACGCCAACACGTACGTGCTCACCCCCGACGGGCAGCGGGTCACGGTGTTCTACGTCAAGGTCCACGACCGGCTGCTCCGCCCCCTCATTGCGGCCAACTCCCCACCCGCCCCGCTGCCGCTGCGCCAGGCACTGCGAGTGGTCGAACGTCACGTCGAGGACTACATCGCCGAGGCCCGTATGGCTGCCTGAGGACTTGGCTCAAGTGTCAATGCCCTAGCGACCAAGGGCCGCTAGTCCTGGTGGTTCACCCGGGAGGTGTCGCGGTCGCGAGCCGAGTGGGAAAGGTGACCGCGGGGGGGTCTCGACGGCCATGGTAAGAAACGTCACGAAGTGCACCCGGGCTACAGATCACGCGGTGCACACGAGGCAAGATCTCGCCGGGGTCCTCGCCGAGTGCGCGTGCCGCTCGCTGGCTTCGTCGCTGGTGGTCGTAGCCGAGCCGGGCGAGTGGCCGGTCACCACTGACAACAGCGGTGAGTTGTGCCCGCGGACAAAACACGGGATGACCTGCAGAAACGCAGGTCATCGGGATGTGGGCAGGGGCGGGTCGAACCGCCGACCTGCCGCCTTTCAGGCTGCCAGCGTCACAACCAATCGCCAACTTTGGCCGGTTTGCGGCTTTCGCCCTAGACGCGGCGGTGCGGCCGCCGTAGCCTCGGCGGCGGGGTTCGAAGCATCCAGGTGGTTCGAGGAGCCCCCAAAGGGAGGCAGCGATGTTCATCCAGGTCATCCAGGGCCAGGTGTCCGACGCAGGCGAGCTGCGCGCGGCACTCGACCGCTGGGTCGAAGGCCTGGCGCCAGGGGCGTCCGGCTGGCTCGGGTCGACCGCCGGCGTGACCGACGACGGCAGGTTCGTCGCGCTGGTGCGCTTCGAGTCGGAGGAGGCGGCGCGGCGCAACAGCGATCGGCCCAGCCAAGACCAGTGGTGGACGGAAACCTCGAAGCTGTTCAGCGGAGACGCCACCTTCCACGACTGCCGCGACGCTGAGCGGTTCCTGCGGGGCGGGTCCGACGATGCCGGGT
>NZ_DASYTH010000157.1:0-25888 GCF_036002505.1 Actinophytocola sp.
GACGTCGACATCGTCACCGTCGACGGCGTCACCAGCGACCACCCGGACCTGCTCCTCCCGCATCCCGGCACCCCCGACCGCGCCACCGTCCTCATTCCCTGGCTGGACGTGGAACCGGACGCCGCCCTGCCCAGCCATGGCCCCATCGCCGACCTGCTGACCAAACTGGACACCTCCGGCGTCCGCCGCCGCGATGACCTCGATCTCTAGCGCTGCGCGACACGCTCGGGAGCGACCCTGACCGCAAAGCGCGCGTCGGTGACGGCTGATAAATTCTCGGCTACAGACCGATGCGGCCGGACAAAGCCGTGCCCCGGGCAGCATGCCGAGAGAGGCTGACACCGGGGCGTACGTCCTCAACGTTATCACTGAAGAGGACGTCAGGCACGTGCACGTGATCGAGGACGGCGAGTTGTGCGCACTTCTGCGCGCCTTCTCACCCGGCCGGATGGAGCCGTATGTGCGGTTCGCTGATGGTCGGCTCGATCTTGCCTTCCGGCTCTACGCCTGGAACGTGGAAATGTCCGCAGCCTTCGCCGGCCCGTTGCACTGCCTTGAGGTCGTCCTGCGCAACGCCATGCACCGGGCGCTTACCGACTGCGTTGGTCGAGAGGACTGGTGGAATCACCAACGGATCAAGCTGCACAGGATCGCGGTGCTCGCCGTTCGTGACGCGGCCGAGAAACTTCGCCGGCTGGACAAGGAAATCACGGCCGATCGGATCGTCGCCGAGCTTCCCTCGGCTTCTGGGTTGCCCTGCTCGGCAAGGGAGCAAACTACGAGACGCAACTGTGGCGGCCTGCCCTTCGTGCCGCATTCCCGGCGTACGGCGGCCAGCGCGCGACGCTCCATGAGGAGCTGGAAACGATGCGACGGCTCCGGAACCGCATCTCCCACCTCGGCCGTCTGGCCAATCGTGGTCGGTACCGTGACCGCATGCGATTCACCAGGGCACGGGATCTGATCGGCGTCGGGATTGTCGTCGCCGTGCTTGTGTACCTGGCGATCCGGCTGCTGTACGGGGAGTTGCCGCCGCTGCCGACGTTCGCCGGGATCACGCTGCTGGTGCTGGCGGTGGTGGAGGCGGCGCTGGGGGCGTCGCTGCGCGGGCGGATTCGCCGGATGGCTGAGGGGAAGCTGGACGGCGGGCGGCCGTTGCAGCCGTTGACCGCGGCGCGGGCGGTGGCGCTGGCGAAGGCGTCGTCGCTGCTCGGGGCGATCATGCTGGGGGCCTGGCTGGGGGTGCTCGGCTACCTGCTGCCGCGGCGTGCCGAGCTGTCCGCGGCGGCCGACGACGTGCCCAGCGCGATCATCGGGGTGGTCTGTGCGGCGGCCTTGATCGCGGCCGCGCTGTGGTTGGAGTACTGCTGCCGCGCGCCCCACGATCAGGACGGTCAGCGCTCCGGAGGGCAATCGGGCGCGCCTGGGTGAGATCGGCTCGTGATCGCCTCGATAGCGGACCGGTATGGTTTGGTCTATGCCAGCCGAGGACCTCGACGAGCCGGCCACCCGCTCCCTGAGCGGGCGTGTGCTGATCGGCGGGGGGATCGTGCTGGCGCTGGGTTCGACCTTGGCGCTGGTGCTCAGCAGCGATCTTCGCTACCTGCGCCTGGGGATCATCGCGGCACTCTGGGCGGCCCTGGTCGGGGCGTTCCTGGCGGCCAAGTACCGCAGCCGGATCAGCGACCGGGACACCCGGGCCGCCGAACTCCAGCAGGTCTACGAGCTCGAGCTGGAGCGGGAGATCGCCGCGCGCCGGGAGTACGAGTTACGCCTCGAGCAGGAGATCCGCAACGAGGCCGAGGAGAAGTCCCGGCACGACGTGGCGGCGCTGCGCGAGGAACTGCGGTCGCTGCGCCAGACGTTGGAGAGCCTGCTCGGCGGCGAGGTCCTGGTGGAGCGGTTCGCCCTGGCCCAGTCGACCAGGATGCGCGCGATCGGTGAGGACGGCCGGCCGCTCCGCTCGGCGCCGCTGAAACGCCTCGCCGCCGGAATGAACGGCAGCGAGCGCCCATCCGAACCGGTCACCGAACGCTTCCAGCCGGTGCGGGACGAGCCCGGCCCGCCGTCGCTGCGCAGGGTCCCGCCGGTACGCGAGGAGCCAGGCCCACCCTCGCAGCGCCGGATGGAGCCGGTTCGTGACCGGCCCGGCCAACCGTCGCTGCGGCGGGTCGAGCCGGTCCGGGACGGCCCCGGACCACCGTCGCAGCGCCGGATGGAGCCGGTCCGTGAGGAGCCCGGCCAACCTTCGCTCCGCCGGGTCGAGCCGGTGCGCGACGAGCCCCACCACCCCGCTCCGCGCAGCGCCGAGGGCCCGGTCTGGCCGACCCGCGAGCCGGCCCTGCCGAGGACCCGCCCGGTCCAGGGCTCGCGGCCCGACCAGAGTCCGGTCGTCCCACCCCGTGCCCCGGAGTCCTCCCGCGGTGGTGAGCCGCCCCGCGTCAACCGGCCCCGAGCGCCGGAGACCGAGCCGCCGCCGCGGATCATCGAACCCACCTGGGTTCCCGAGCCTCCTCGCCCAACGCCACGGGCCGAGGAGAGCGGGCCGTTCTGGGCCGCGGAGCCGCCGCGCGCCACCCCGCCGACCCGGGACACCGCCGAGCCGTCCCGAACTCCTTGGGAGGAAAGGCTTTTCGCCCGCCCGGCGCACCCGGCCGAGATGTCCGACCGGTGGTTCGGCCCGGACGCGTTCGGGGACCGGCCGCCCGGGCCCGACATCGCCGAGCGGCTCGACGAGGACTGGACGCCGTCCTGGGAGCGGGACGAGGACGAGGCTCCCGGCCGGCACCGCCCGCTCCCCGAGCCGCCCCCGGCCGGCCGCCGGCACCGGGCCGACGAGACCCCGGCGCCCGCGCGCCGGCATGCCCGCCCGGAGGAGCCGGCCGAGTCCGGCGGGGGCCGCCGGCGGCGGGCCGAAGGCGCGCCGACCTGGCAGGAGACCCGGCAGACGGACGAGCCGGTGAACGGCGAGTACCCCGGTTGGCGGCCGGACCGGTCCGAGCGCTCCGGCTCGCACGCCTCCGGCCACTCGGTCGCCGACCTGCTGGCCGCGCACGGTGCCACCAACCCCCGGCGCCGGCGGCGGCGCGAGGACTGAATACCGCGATTCTGGCCAATTCGTTGACGATCTAGTGGCGGTGAATCGCCGGTCCGGGCGACGTCGCGAAGATTGATCCATATCACAGGAATCACCCGTAAGGTTGCGCAGTGTGAATGCCCGTGGCCGCACCCCACGCCGGTTGACCGTGTTGCTGCCCGTCGCCGGCCTGGTGGTGCTGGCTGCGTGCGGGTTGATCCTGCTCGCGGTGAGCACGGCGCGGGTGGGGTTGCGGGCCGAGCTGGTCGGGGTGGCCGGAGCGCTGCTGCCGGTGGGGCCGGTGGTGGCGGCGTTTCTGTGGGTGGACCGGTGGGAGCCGGAGCCGGCGCGGTATCTGTGGCTGGCGTTCGGCTGGGGTGCCTGCGTCGCCACGATCACCGCGCTGCTGATCAACAACACCGCCGAGGCGGTCGGGGATCTGGTGCTGGGTAAGGGAAACGGCGACAAGGTCAGCGCGATCTTCTCCGCCCCGCTGTTCGAGGAGGCGGCCAAGGGCGCGTTCGTGCTGGCGGTGTTCCTCAAGCTGCGCAACGAGTTCGACGGGGTGATCGACGGGATCGTCTACGCCGGGTTCGTCGCCGCCGGATTCGCCTTCACCGAGAACATCTACTACTTCGGTCGCGCGTTCGCCGAGCACGGCTTCGGTGACACGACCATCCCGGGGGTGGTCACGGCGTTCATCCTGCGCGGGGTGCTGTCCCCGTTCACCCATCCGCTGTTCACCTGCATGATCGGTATCGGCGCCGGGATCGCCGCCCGCACCCCGCACCCCCAGCTCCGCGTGCTCGCCCCGATCGGCGGCTACCTGGCCGCGGTGGTGCTGCACGCGCTGTGGAACGGCTCGGCCACCCTGGACGGCGGCAAGGCGTTCCTCACCATCTACTTCCTGGTCATGGTCCCGATCTTCCTCACCGGCGTGTACTTCGTGCACTGGCACCGGCGCCGCGAGCAGAAGATCGTCGCCGAGGCCCTCCCCACCATGGTCGGAGAAGGCTTCGTCGCCCGCACCGAGACCAAGCGCCTGGCCAGCCTCCCCGCCCGCCGCACCTGGCGCCAGCAGGCCCGCCGCCACTCCGGTCCCGCCGCCGCCCGCGCCGTCGCCGACTACCAGGCCGCCGTCAGCGAACTGGCCTTCCTGCGCCACGCCATCACCCTCGGCACCGCCGCCCCCGACGCGCCCGGCCACGAGAAAACCCTGATCGCCATGCTCGCCAGCACCCGGGACACCGCCGTGCGCCACGCCGGCCTGGATCGCATCGAGCCGCTCGAGCCACCCCGGTGAACCGGGTCACCATGACCTGGCTCGGCGTTTCGGTCCCGTAGTCTCGGCGCCATCGTCCGGTACCCGGGAGAATGCCGGGACTGGAACGAGGACGTGGGAGCCGTGAATGAACGCGACGACGCGATGAGCCGTCCGGCGCGGCTGGCGGTTGGGGTGGTTTCGACCGGGCGGGTGGGCGCGGTGCTCGGGGCGGCGCTGGCCCGGGCCGGGCACACGGTGGTCGCGGCGTCCGGGGTGTCCAAGGAGTCCGTGCGGCGAGCCGAGGAGTTGCTGCCGGACGTGCCGCTGAAGCCGCCCGACGAGGTGGCCCGCGCGGCGGATCTGGTGCTGCTGGCGCTGCCGGACGACGCGCTGGCCGGCGTGATGCGCGGGCTGGTGGCGATGGACGCGGTGCGGCCCGGGCAGATCGTGGTGCACACCTCGGGCGCGCACGGCGTCGAGGTGCTGGAGCCGGCCGCCGGCATCGGCGCGCTGCCGCTGGCGCTGCACCCGGTGATGACGTTTACCGGGCGCGCCGAGGACCTGGAGCGGATCGCGGCGTGCTGCTTCGGGGTGACCGCGGCCGACGGGGACGAGGCGGCGTGGAGCGTCGGCGAGGCGCTGGTGGTGGAGATGGGTGCGGAGCCGGTGCGGGTGCCCGCCGCCGCCCGGCCGCTGTACCACACCGCGCTGACGCACGGCGCCAACCACCTGGTCACGCTGGTCGGCGAGAGCGCCGAGCTGCTGCGTGCGGCCGGCGTCGGCGGTCCGGAGCGGCTGCTCGGCCCGCTGCTGTCCGCGGCCCTGGACAACGCGCTGCGGCACGGCGACCGGGCGCTGACCGGCCCGGTGGCCCGGGGCGACGCCGGCACGGTCCGGGCACACATCGACGTGCTGGCCAAGCACGCCCCGCAGATGCTGCCCGCCTACCGCGCGCTGGCCGCCCGCACCGCGCGCCGGGCGCGGGACGCCGGGCTGCTGCGGGCAGATCTCGCCCCGGACGTGATCGCCGCCATCGAGAGCGAGGACGAGCAGTGACTGTGCCGTCCCCGCCCCCTTCCGCCCTGCGGGCGGCAGGGCCCCAAGGCTCACCCCCAACCCAGTTCACCCGGGGAAAGCTGCATGTGCACGGTGAACCCGCCGAGGTCGCGAAGCTGACCAGGGCGCTGCGCGCGGTCGGCCGCAAGGTCGCGCTGGTGCCGACCATGGGCGCGCTGCACGACGGGCACCGCGAGCTGCTGCGCCGGGCCGGGCGCATCCAGAACTCCGTGGTGGTCGCGTCGATCTTCGTGAACCCGTTGCAGTTCGGCCCGAACGAGGACTTCCAGCGCTACCCGCGCCCGCTCGAGGCCGACCTGGAGGTCTGCGCGCAGGAGCGGGTGGAGGTGGTGTTCGCCCCCGAGCGGGCCGCCATGTACCCGCCGGGCGCGCAGGTGACCGTCCATCCCGGACCGCTGGGCGAGGAGCTGGAGGGCGCCTCCCGGCCGGGCCATTTCGCCGGCGTGCTGACCGTCGTGGCGAAGCTGCTCAACATCGTCCGGCCGGACTACGCGTTCTTCGGGGAGAAGGACTACCAGCAGCTCGTGCTGATCAGGCAGATGGTCCGCGACCTCGACCTGGACGCCCGGGTGATCGGGGTGCCGATCGTCCGCGAGGCCGACGGCCTGGCGCTGTCCTCGCGCAACACCTACCTCGACCCCGGGCAGCGGCGCGCCGCCGCCACCCTGTCCGCGGCGCTCGCCGCCGGGGCGCGGGCCGGGACCAGCGGACCGGTCGCGATGCTGGCCGCGGCCCAGGAGGTTCTGGACACCACGCCCGAGGTCGCGGTCGACTACCTCGAGCTCCGCGATCCCGGCCTCGGCCCGGCCCCCGAGCACGGCGAGGCGCGGTTGCTGGTGGCCGCGAAGGTCGGCACCACCCGGCTGATCGACAATGTCCCGGTGCTGCTCCCCTAAGACTGGCGCTGCGCCATCGAGCCAAGGAAGGAGACACAGTCGGGCATGTTCCGCACGATGCTGAAGTCGAAGATCCACCGGGCCACGGTGACCCAGGCCGACCTGAACTACGTCGGCTCGCTGACGGTGGACGCGGACCTGATGGACGCCGCGGACCTGCTGCCCGGCGAGCAGGTGTCCGTCGTGGACGTGACCAGCGGCGCGCGGCTGGAGACCTACGTGATCGCCGGCGAGCGCGGCAGCGGCGTGATCGGCGTCAACGGCGCGGCCGCGCACCTGGTGCACCCGGGCGACCTGGTGATCGTGATCTCCTACGGGCTGATGGACAGCGCCGAGGCCGCCGCCTACCGGCCGAAGGTGATCTTCGTGGACGGCGCGAACGCGATCGTCGAGGCGGGTGCCGACCCGGCACACGCCCCGGCCGGCTCGGGACTGGAGAGCGGCGCGGAGACCGAGTCCCCGGCCGCCGAGACGGTGGACGCGGCCAAGCTGGACGCGCTGCTGCAGCAACCCGTCGAGGGCTGAGCCGCGTGCTGCTGGCCATCGACGTCGGGAACACCAACATCGCCCTGGGCCTCTACGCCGGTGCCACGCTGGTCCGGGACTGGCGGATGCGCACCGACGCCCGGATGACCGCCGACGAGCTCGCGCTGACCATGCGCGGCCTGCTGGGCGACCGGGCCGACGAGGTCACCGGCGTGGCGGCGCTGTCCACCGTCCCGGCGGTGCTGCGCGAGCTGCGGGTGATGCTCGGCCGCTACTACCAGGCGGTGCCGAAGGTGATCGTCGAGCCGGGCGTGCGCACCGGTGTGCCGCTGCTGGTGGACAACCCCAAGGAGGTCGGCGCGGACCGGGTGATCAACACGCTGGCCGCGCACCACCTGCACTCGACCGCGTGCGTGGTGGTCGACTTCGGTACGTCCACCAACATCGACGTGATCTCGGCGAAGGGCGAGTTCCTCGGCGGGGTGTTCGCGCCGGGCATCGAGATCTCGGTGGACGCGCTGGCCGCCCGGGCCGCGGCGCTGCGCAAGGTGGAGCTGGTCCGGCCACGTTCGGTGATCGGCAAGAACACGGTGGAGTGCCTGCAGTCCGGCATCCTCTACGGGTTCGCCGGCCAGGTCGACGGCCTGGTCACCAGGATCATCGCCGAGCTCGAACGCACCCGGCACCCCGGCCCGGTCACCGTGATCGCCACCGGCGGCCTCGCCCCCCTGGTGATCGACGAGTCGCACACCATCGCCCACCACCGCCCCGACCTCACCCTTCTGGGCCTCCGCCTGGTCTTCGACCGCAACAGGGGTTGAACCCGCGAGTTCGACACTCCAGCAAGCGAGTTCGACATTCAGGCAACTGAGTTCGACCTTCGGGCGCGCAGGACCGTGGTGCGCATGGGCAGTTCGAACTCGCCGTTCCCGGTCTCCGGGTGGGACTCCAGGAAAGCTCGCACCCGGGCGAGCACGTCGGCGCGCTCCTGCGGCGGGATGACGATGGTGTGGGAGTGCGTGCCGAGCGTCGAGGTGAGCGACTCGGCGGTGTGCCGCCTGGTGTGCCGGAAGTAGCGCCGTTCGAAGCTGCTGAACGCCTGGTGCACCGGGAACTCGTCGCCCCGGCCGAAGAGCCCGGTGCCCGGGCTGTGCAGGTGGCTGGCTGAGGTGTGCGCCAGTTTGTCGAGCTGGCCGACCCATTCGACCGTCTGGTCGTCGTAGTTCCACAGCGCCGCGAACACGCCACCGGGCCGCAGCACCCGGGCGATCTCGGTGAGCGCGGGGTCGAGCCGGAACCAGTGGAAGGCCTGCCCGGCGAGCACCGCGTCCACGGTGGCGCCGGCCAGCGGGATCCGCTCGGCGGTGCCGGCCAGCGCCGGTACCGCGGAGAAACGCCGGGTCAGCTCGCCGAGCATGCCGGTGTCCGGCTCGACCGCGATCACCTCGAGGCCCAGTGACAGCAGCCCGCCGGTGAGCTTTCCGGTGCCCGCGCCAAGATCGAGTATCCGGAGCGGCGCCCGCCGCGCCCGGGCCAGTGCCCAGCGAATTCCGTCGATTGGATAGTCCGGGCGGTGCTCCGCATACGCGGACGCCACCTCGCCGAACGCGCTTGCCCGCTTATCGAACAGGCCGTCTTCGGTCACCTGATCAACCTATCCAGATCCGATGAGGCCGATACCGGTTCGCAATGCCGCGAGTGTTCTCCGTACGCTGGAATCCGTGATCGAAGAGCCCCCCGCGCAACCGGCCGACGACGTACCCGAACAGATGCGGGTACGCCGCGAGAAGCGCGATCGACTACTTGCCGCGGGAGTAGATCCGTATCCGGTTGAACTGCCGAGGACACATACTCTGGCCGAGGTCCGGGCGGCCCATTCCGGCCTGCCGGTGGACACCTTCACCGGAGATGTGGTCTCCGTCACCGGGCGGGTGATGTTCCTCCGGAACACGGGCAAGTTGTGTTTCGCAACCCTCCGCGAGGGAGACGGGACGGAACTGCAGGCGATGCTGAGCCTGGACCGGGTCGGCGCGGACGCGCTTTCCGCCTGGAAGGCCGACGTCGACCTCGGTGATCACGTATTCGTGCGGGGTGAGGTCATCACGTCCAAGCGCGGCGAGTTGTCGGTTCTTGCCGCGGAGTGGCGGCTCGCGGCCAAGGCATTGCGCCCGTTGCCGGTGGCCCACAAGCAGCTCGGCGAGGAAACCCGGATTCGCCAGCGGTATGTGGATCTGATCCTGCGCCCGGAGGCCCGGGACAACGCCCGGATGCGGGCCGCGGTGGTGCGGTCACTGCGCGAGAGTTTCCATCGCCGCGGTTACATCGAGGTGGAGACCCCGATGCTGCAGACCATGCACGGGGGTGCGACCGCGCGGCCGTTCATCACCCACTCCAACGCCCTGGACATCGACCTCTACCTGCGGATCGCGCCGGAGCTGTTCCTCAAGCGCTGTGTGGTCGGAGGTATCGAGAAGGTCTTCGAGATCAACCGGAACTTCCGGAACGAGGGCATGGATTCCTCGCATTCGCCGGAGTTCGCCATGCTCGAGTACTACGCGGCCTACGAGACCTACGACAGCATGGCCGTGCTGACCCGGCAGCTGGTACAGGAGGCGGCCGAGACGATATTCGGCACGCTGCAGGTAACCCTCGCCGACGGCACCCCTTACGACCTTTCGGGGGAATGGTCGACTTTGCCGATGTACGGATCGTTGTCCGAGGCACTGGACGCGGAGATCACCCCTGACACCCCGGCCGACCTGCTGCGCAAGCACGCCCAGGCGCGCGGCATCGAGGTGGATCCGCACGGTTGGGGGCATGGGAAGCTGGTCGAGCGGTTGTGGGAGCACCTGGTCGGCGACCACCTCCGAGAACCCACATTCGTCCGGGATTTCCCGGTGGAGACCGCGCCGCTGACGCGCCAGCACCGCAGCGTGCCGGGGGTCGCTGAAAAGTGGGATCTCTACGTTCGCGGATTCGAGCTGGCCACGGGTTACTCGGAGCTGGTGGATCCGGTTGTGGAACGGGCCAGGCTGGAGGAGCAGGCCAAGTTGGGCGCGGCCGGAGATGACGAGGCCATGCGCCTGGATGAGGACTTTCTGCGGGCCCTGGAGTACGGAATGCCGCCCAGCGGGGGCGTCGGAATGGGCATCGATCGGCTACTCATGGCGCTCACCGGTCTCGGCATCAGGGAGACGATCCTGTTCCCTCTCGTGCGTCCGGAATGACCCGGTCGGGCGGCTCAAGCACGGACAATAACTTCAGATTTGCGCTAACCTGCCTTCTTGGAGTATTTATATCGATGCCGGCACAGGCACAATCCGCGTGAGCTTGCATACCTAGGGAGGGCGCACATGGCGCAGAAGGTAACCGTCACACTGGTTGACGACCTGGACGGAACGGAGGCCGAGGAGACGGTCGAGTTCGGTTTGGATGGGGCTGCCTACCAGATCGACTTGTCTGAGGAAAATGCCGAGCGGCTGCGCGACGCACTCGCTGAGTACGTGGATCACGCACGCCGTTCTGGGGGTCGTAAGCGCGCCGCCGCCCGTCCCGCTGCCGCCGGACGGCCCGCCCGCCCCGCATCCGCGGACCGCGAGCAGAACCAGGCAATTCGCGCCTGGGCCCGTAAGCAGGGCATGAAGGTGTCGGACCGCGGACGAATCCCGTCCGAGGTTATCGACGCCTACAACTCGCAGGCTTGATACACCGGTCGGGTGACCCTGGCTGCCGGCAAGTCGCCCCCCGGCAGCCACGATCTAGGAATGCGTGATCGGCCCAAAACTCTGTCGGGTTAACCGTGCGGTTAACCCGACCGCGATGCCGATGTTGGCGAGTCCCGCAACGGCGATCGACGGGCCGATCGGCATTAGTTCGGCGAGACCACCGAACACCACCGGGCCGATGCCCTGCAGCGTCATCAGCCCGGTGGACATGAGGGCAAAGGCCTGCCCGCGAACCTCGTCCGGAACCACCTCGATGAATCGGCGTTGCAATCCGAGGCCGTAGGCGAATCCGCAGCCGCTGACGAACAGCAGGGCGGCCGCCGGCACCGGGCCAACGCCGAACGCGAAGCCGGTCAACGGCAGGCCCAGCACCGCGATCAGCGGCACCACCAGGCGTTCCCGGGTGTCCGGCTGGAGCAGCCGGGCCACCACCAGGTCACCGACGATCATGCCCACCGGCACGCAGGCCAGTGCCCAGCCGGCCGCGCCCGCGGGGTACCGGTGCACCGCCGCATAGGGCACCAGCAACCCCTCCGCCGCGGTCACGAAGGCCGGCGGCAGCCATTGCGCCAGCAGCAGCGCTCGTACCTCGGGGTCGGCGAGCATCCGCCGGTTTCCCCGCCAGCTTCGCCGGACCACGGTCCGGTTCCCGGTCTTCGGTCCCTCCCCCGCGCCAGCTGAGCGGGGGAGGGACCACCCCCAGTTCGGATCGCCCGGCAGCCGCAGCCGGCTGATCACCGCGGCGACCAGGTGGCTGGCCGCGCAGGCCAGCAAGGCGTGCCGCGGGCCGACCGTGGCCACCGCGACCCCGGCGCCGGCCATGCCGACCAGTTGCGCGCCCGCCGAGGCCAGGGAGAACAGGGACCGGCCGAGCACGTAGGCGTCACCGGTGAGCACCTCGGCGATCAGCCGGCTCGAGGAGCCCTGGAACACCGGGGTCAGACAGGCCAGCACGGCCACGATGCCGAGGCTGGCCCACACCGGCAGCTCGATCAGCCCGAGGGCCGCGGCCCCGCCGCATTCCAGCACGTACCCGGTCACGATGAGCGGGCGCGGCGGGATCAGGTCGGGCAGGGCGCCCAGCACCATCCCGCCGATGAGCTGCGGAATGAAGCCGATGCCGAACGCCGTCGCGGCCAGCACCGCCGACCCGGTACCAGCGAAGATCAACACCGACAGCGCGACGATGCGCAGCGTGCTCGCGGCGATGGCCAGCGAGCGGACGGTGAACACGACCCGGTACACGGGTTGGGCCAGGACCTCCCGGTACGTGGCACTGGTCGCGGTTTCGGTCATGGTCGCTGAGCATCACGGCGAGTACAGGGGAGCCGCCAAAGTTTCGTCCAGGAGCGTAAGGTCGGACCGTGCTGCGCATGCTCGCCGGCGCCAAGGACGTGCTGAACAGCCGGTTCGCGGTGTCCCCGCTGTTCGAGTTGGACAGCCTGCTGCGCACGCTGAACGGTCGGGGCCGGCACCCGCTGCCGGCGGACTGGGCCGCGCGGTTGCTCCCGGCGTTCCACCGGCTGCGGGCCGAGACCGCGCTGGACGTCCTGCTCGCCCTGCAGACCCGCTACTACGGCGCGGCGTTCGTCGCACCACCGCCACAGGGGCTGGCACAGACCATCGAGATGGATCTCGCTGAGGTCCGCCGGACCCCGCTGCACCAGGCCCGCAAGGAGATCGCCGAGTGCCTGCGCCGCGCGCCGGTCACCGACGAGACGGTGCTGGCCGCGCTGCGCGGCCCGCGGGTGGTCGAGCTGCTGGCCGAGGTGCTGCGGGAGACCTGGGACACGCTGCTGGCGCCCGACTGGCCGCAGCTCCGCGCGATCTGCGAGCGCGACATCGTGCACCGGGCGGGCCTGCTCACCAGGTCCGGCTGGGCGGCCGCGATCGGGGGCCTGGACCGCCGGTTGAGCTGGCGCGACGGCGCGATCGAGCTCGCCTGGCGGCGTACGGACGAAACGCTGGATCTGGGTGGCGACGGCCTGCTCCTGGTGCCCTCGGTGTTCTGCTGGCCGCGCGTCGCCGTCTACACCGACCCGCCGTGGCCACACGCGTTGATCTACCCGGCGCGCGGTATCGCCGGCTTGCTGGAGCTCGTGCCGGCCACCGGACCCGGCGCGCTGGGTGCCCTCCTCGGCCGCTCCCGGGCCGCGCTGCTGACCGCCCTCGACGCCCCGGGCAGCACCACTCAGCTGGCCCGGAGCCTCGGCCTGGCGACCGGAGCGGTCGGCGACCACCTCGGCGTGCTGCGCCGCGCCGGGCTGGTCACCGGGGCCCGCTCGGGCCGGTCGGTGCTCTACCGCCGTACCCCGCTCGGGGACGCCCTGACTGGTGGCTCGGTGGACTGACGCTGGAGCTCCAGCACGCCTCGAGCGATCCGGCGCACGCCGCCGGGCATTGTTCGCGCGTAGCGGACAAGCCTTATCCAGCGGAATCCGTACGACCGGCAGCACGTTGGTCAGGGTGAACGAAGGCGGGAAACCAGGAGCGCCGCAGCAGGTCGCCTCGAGTGGTACTGAGCGCGACAGGCCGGGCGACTACAGTGGTCTTACGGTGCTGAGTCCACCTAACCGAGGTGGCGAAGGGGCCGCCGGCGCAGCAGTCAGGGAGTGCAGATGTTCGAGAGGTTCACCGACCGCGCGAGGCGGGTGGTTGTGCTGGCTCAGGAAGAGGCCAGGATGCTCAACCACAATTACATCGGCACCGAGCACATCCTTTTGGGTCTGATCCACGAGGGTGAGGGTGTCGCCGCGAAGGCGTTGGAGTCGTTGGGGATCGCCCTGGAAGGGGTGCGGCAGCAGGTCGAGGAGATCATCGGCCAGGGTCAGCATGCGCCGTCGGGGCACATCCCGTTCACCCCGCGGGCCAAGAAGGTGCTGGAGCTGTCGCTGCGCGAGGCGTTGCAGTTGGGCCACAACTACATCGGCACCGAGCACATCCTGCTGGGGTTGATCCGGGAGGGTGAGGGCGTCGCCGCCCAGGTCCTCGTCAAGCTCGGTGCCGACCTCAACCGGGTGCGCCAGCAGGTGCTGCAGTTGCTGTCGGGCTATCAGCACGGCAAGGAGACTGAGGGCGCTGGTGGTGGCCGGGGTGAGGGCACGCCGTCCTCGAGCCTGGTGTTGGACCAGTTCGGCCGCAACCTCACCGCGAGCGCGCGGGAGGGCAAGTTGGATCCGGTGATCGGCCGGGCCAAGGAGATCGAGCGGGTCATGCAGGTCCTCTCGCGCCGCACGAAGAACAACCCGGTGCTGATCGGCGAGCCGGGGGTGGGCAAGACCGCGGTGGTTGAGGGTTTGGCGCAGATGGTGGTCAAGGGCGAGGTGCCGGAGACGCTCAAGGACAAGCAGCTCTACACCCTCGACCTCGGGTCGCTGGTCGCGGGCTCGCGCTACCGCGGCGACTTCGAAGAGCGGCTGAAGAAGGTGCTCAAGGAGATCCGCACCCGCGGCGACATCATCCTGTTCATCGACGAGATCCACACCCTGGTCGGGGCCGGCGCCGCCGAGGGCGCGATCGACGCCGCGTCGATTTTGAAGCCGATGCTGGCCCGGGGTGAGTTGCAGACCATCGGTGCGACCACGCTGGATGAGTACCGCAAGTATGTGGAGAAGGACCCGGCGTTGGAGCGGCGGTTCCAGCCGATCCAGGTCGGCGAGCCCACCCTGGAGCACACGATCGAGATCCTCAAGGGTTTGCGGGACCGCTATGAGGCGCACCACCGGGTCACGATCACCGACCCGGCGCTGGTGGCCGCGGCGACGTTGGCCGATCGGTACATCAACGACCGGTTCCTGCCGGACAAGGCGATCGATCTGATCGACGAGGCGGGTGCGCGGATGCGGATCCGGCGGATGACCGCGCCGCCGGATTTGCGGGAGTTCGACGAGAAGATCGCTGAGGTGCGTCGGGAGAAGGAGTCGGCGATCGACGCGCAGGACTTCGAACGCGCGGCGAAGTTGCGTGATCAGGAGAAGACGCTGCTGGGCAGGAAGGCCGAGCGGGAGAAGCAGTGGAAGGACGGCGACCTCGACGTGGTCGCGGAGGTCGACGACGAGCAGATCGCCGAGGTGTTGGCGAACTGGACCGGCATCCCCGTCTTCAAGCTCACCGAAGAGGAGACGACTCGGCTGCTGCGGATGGAGGACGAGATCCACAAGCGGATCATCGGGCAGGAGGACGCGGTCAAGGCCGTGTCGCAGGCGATCCGCCGCACCCGCGCGGGGTTGAAGGACCCGAAGCGGCCCAGTGGTTCGTTCATCTTCGCCGGCCCGTCCGGTGTGGGGAAGACGGAGCTGTCTAAGGCACTGGCGAACTTCCTGTTCGGTGATGACGACGCGTTGATTCAGATCGACATGGGCGAGTTCCACGACCGCTACACCGCCTCGCGGCTCTTCGGTGCCCCGCCCGGGTATGTGGGGTATGAGGAGGGCGGCCAGCTCACCGAGAAGGTGCGCCGCAAGCCGTTCAGCGTGGTGCTCTTCGATGAGATTGAGAAGGCGCACCAGGAGGTGTACAACACGCTGCTGCAGGTCTTGGAGGATGGCCGGCTCACGGATGGTCAGGGTCGCACGGTGGACTTCAAGAACACCGTGATCATCTTCACCAGCAACTTGGGTACGCAGGACATCTCCAAGGCGGTGAGCCTGGGCTTCACCGCCGGTGGCGGTGAGCAGAGCTATGACCGGATGAAGGACAAGGTCAACGACGAGCTCAAGAAGCACTTCCGGCCGGAGTTTTTGAACCGGATCGATGACATCATCGTGTTCCACCAGCTCACGCCGGAGCAGATCGTGGAGATGGTCGACCTGATGATCACCCGGGTCGACAGCCAGCTCAAGAGCAAGGACATGGTCCTGGAACTCACCGGTGCGGCGAAGAAGCTGCTCGCCAAGCGCGGTTTCGACCAGGTGTTGGGGGCGCGCCCGCTGCGCCGCACCATCCAGCGCGACATCGAAGACCAACTCTCCGAAAAGATCCTGTTCGGCGAGCTGCAACCCGGTCACATCATCATCTGCGACGTCGAAGGCTGGGACGGCGAAGAAGGCGCCTGGGACAAAGCCCGCTTCGTCTTCCGCGGCGAACCCAAACCCTCCAACGTCCCCGACTCACCCCCGGTCGACCTGGCCGCCACCACCGGCCCGAACGACCTGGGCGACATCGCCGAAGCCGAGTAACCGCCCGACCCGACCGAAGGCCGCCTCCGCCCGCCCCGGGCTCGCAGAGGCGGCCTTCGGCCTGTCGGCCTACCCGACTTGTCGCGGGAACTTCCCATGACAGGTGCGACTTGTCGCGGGTACTTCCCGCGACAAGTCGCTCCTGATGTGGTCCGGTACGGGGGGACGAGGTTTCTGGAAAGCTGGACGTCGTGCGGGTGGCGATGCTGGGGCCGATGCGGCTGGCCGCCGAGGATGGATCTCCGATCGACCTCGGTGGGGCGCGGCTGCGGATGCTGCTTGCCCGGCTCGCACTGGACCCGGGTCAGGTGGTGCCGACCGAGGCCCTGATCGACGGGTTGTGGGGTGAGAACCCGCCGTCGGACGCGATGAACGCGTTGCAGTCGCTGGTGTCCCGGTTGCGGCGCAGCTTGCGCTCGGACAACGGGCAGGTGCTGGAGTCCCACCCGGCCGGGTACCGGCTGGTGGTGGCCCGCGACGACGTGGACGTGTACCGGTTCGAGCGGCTGGCCGCCCGCGGCCGGGACGAGCTGCGCGCCGGCCGGGTGGCCGAAGCGGCCGCCACCCTGCGCGCCGCCCTGGAGCTCTGGCGCGGGCCGGCCATGGCCGACGTCGCCGAGGCCCCGTTCGCCGGCGCCGCCACCGCGCGCCTGGCCGAGCTGCACGCGATCGCCGTCGAGGACCGGATCGAGGCCGACATCCGCCTGGGGCGGCACGAGGAAGTGCTCGCCGAGCTGCGCACCCGGCTGTCCGAGCAGCCACTGCGCGAGCGGCTCTCCGCCCTGCTGGTCAAGGCCTTGTACCTGGCCGGGCGCCAGGCCGAGGCGTTGGCGGCCTACGACGCCACCCGGCGGGCGCTGGCCGACGAGCTGGGCGTCGAGCCGTCCGCCGAGCTGCAGCAGGTGCATCTCGCGGTGCTGCGCCGGGACCCGTCGCTGACCCCGACACCCCCGGCCGAGGAGAAACCCGCCGGCCGCGGCGGGCGGCTGCCGGCCCGGCTGACCAGCTTCGTCGGCCGGAGCACCGAACTGCGCGAGGTGGTCGGCCGGCTCACCGACGCCCGCCTGGTCACGCTCGTCGGGCCGGGTGGGGCCGGCAAGACCCGGCTGTCCACCGAGGTGGCCGCCGCGGCCGAGCTGCCGCGCTGGTTCGTGGAGCTGGCCGGCGTCGGGGAGTCCGAGGACGTGGCCGGCGCCGTGCTCAGCGCGCTCGGCCTGCGCGAGATCCGGATGCTCGAGTCGCCGTCCGGCGGCCGCACACCCATGGACCCGGTGGAGCGCCTGCTGGAGGCGCTGGCCGGGCAGCGCGCGCTGATCGTGCTGGACAACTGCGAGCACCTGATCACGGCCGCCGCGGCGCTGGCCGACACGCTGCTCGCGCACTGCTCGGGCCTGCACATCCTGGCCACCAGCCGGGAGCCGCTGGCGATCACCGGTGAGGTGGTGTTCCCGGTCGGACCGCTGGAGCTGCCCGCGCCGGGCGCCGGGCTGGACGAGGTCCGCGCCGCCGAGGCCGTCCGGTTGTTCGTGGACCGGGCCGCCGCGGCGCACCCCGGGTTCTCCGTGGACGACCAGAACGCCGCCGCGGTGGCAGAGATCTGCCGGCGGCTCGACGGGCTGCCGCTGGCCCTGGAGCTGGCCGCGGCCCGGTTGCGCTCGATGACCGTCGAGCAGGTCGCCGCCCGGCTCGACGACCGGTTCCGGCTGCTCGCCGCCGGCAGCCGGACTTCGATGCCCCGGCACCGGACGCTGCGCGCGGTGGTCGAGTGGAGCTGGGACCTGCTGGAGAAGCCTGAGCGGGTGCTCGCCCGCCGCCTGTCCGTGTTCGCTTCGAGCGCCGACGTGGACGCGGCCAGCGCGGTGTGTGCCGACGAGGATCTACTGGCGGACGACCTGCTCTACGTGCTGTCCTCGCTGGTGGAGAAGTCATTCGTGGAGGCGTTCGACGGTCCGGAGGGGCCGCGCTACCGGATGCTCGAGACGGTCAAGGCCTACGCCGCGGAGCGGCTCGTCGAGGCCGGTGAGGGCGCCCGGGTGCACGCCGCGTTCGACCGGTACTTCCTCGAGCTGGCCGAGCTCGCCGATCCGCATCTGCGCGGCGCCGACCAGGTGCGCTGGCTGCGGCGGATGAGCGGTGAGCAGGACAACGTGGTCGCTTCCATCCGGCACGCGGCGGACATCGGCGACGCGGACACGGCGATCCGGCTGGCCATGGCGACGGGCTGGTACTGGGCGCTGTCCGGGCGGCAACGCGACGCGTTGGCGCTGGCCTCGCGGGTGGTCGACCTGCCCGGTCCGGCGCCCGCCGGCGCCCGGGCCACGCTGCAGCTGTTCGGAGTGCTGGCCGGGCCGGGCATGCCGGACAAGGAGTTCGTGATCCGGGCCCGCCGGGACCTGGCGGCCACCGACGCCATGCAGCGGTATCCGATGCTGGCCCTGCTCGAACCCCTGCTGGCGATGTTCACCGGGGACGTGCCGGCGGCGCTGGAGGCGGCCGAGCGGGCCCGGGTCCACCCCGATCCGTGGGCGCGGGCGGTGGCTCGGCTGGGCCGGGCGTTTCTGGCCGAGAACGAGGGCCAGGCGGCCGAGGCGGAGCGGGAGGCGGTCACCGCGTTCGAGGAGTTCTGCGGCCTCGGCGACCGGTGGGGGCAGGCGATGTCGCTGGGCCTGATCTCCGAGCAGCGCACGCTGCGCGGCGACCACACCGGCGCGATCGCGGCCTACGAGGAGTCTGTCCGCCTGGTGCATGAGCTGGGTGCGCTCGACGATCTTCCGGAGCTGCTGGCCCGCTACGCCGCGCAGTACGCCAGGGCCGGCGACCTGGACGCCGCCGAGCGGCTGCTGGACGAGGGGCTGGCCGCGGCCCGTGGCCGTGCCTCGGTGGACGCCGAGGCGCAGCTGCTGTGTGCGATGGCCAACGTGCTGCGCCGGCGCGGGCATCTCGCCGCCGCCGCCGAGCACGTCGACCGCGCGGTGGCGGTGCTGGCCGGTGTGCCGCGGCCGGAGGGGCACTGGAACGCGTTGCACGAAACCGTCCGCGCGGCGATCGCGATCGCCGAAAGCCGGGCGGAGGACGCGCGGGCGGCGCTGCGGCGCGGCTTCGACGCCATGCTGGAACTGCCGGACCTGCCGGTGATCGCGTTCATCGGCGACGCGGCCGCGCAGCTCGTCATGCTCACCGGTGACGCGGCGGGTGCGGCCCGGCTGATCGGCGTCGGTACGGCCCTGCGCGGCACGCCGGACCTGGGCAACCCGGAGCTGAACGAGCTGATCACCAAGATCAAGGACGGGATCGGCGAACCGGCCTACACCGCCGCCTACGAGGTCGGGGCGGGCTTCGCCCGGGAGGCCGCACTGGCGGAGCTGCGTGCCGTGCTCGGCTCGGACAAGGAAGGTGTCGGGCTGGCCTGGAACTGGACTCCAGAATGGACGGTGGCCCCGCCACTGTCGTGACGGGGCCACCGATTTCCCTCCCCGGTCAGCCGACCCGGCGCTTGTAGGCGCGCAGCGCCAGCGGCATGAACACGGCGGTGATGCCGACCGCCCAGAGGAACGCCCAGCCGGCGTGCGCTGCCCAGTCACCGCCGAGCAGCAGCCCGCGGGCCGCCGAGGCCAGGTGCGACACCGGGTTGATGTTCACCCAGCCCTGCAGCCAGCCTGGCAGCGTGGATGGGCTCACGAACACGTTGCTGCCGAAGGTGAGCGGGAACATGAAGCCGACCAGCGTGCCCGGCACCGCGCCGGGGGACTTCACCAGCATGCCGACCCAGACCGCCACCCAGCACAGGCACAGTCCGAACGCGACCATCAGGATCACGGCGATCAGGAACGAGACCGGGTCGGTGTGCACCCGGAAGCCCATGACCACCGCGGTGATCAGCAGCACGGCCAGCGCCACCAGCAGCCGCACCACGTCGCCGAGGACGGCCCCGACCAGCGGCGCCGAGCGGGCGATGGGCAGGCTGCGGAACCGGTCGAACACGCCCTTGGTGATGTCGGTGTTCAGCGCCATCCCGGTGCCCATGCTGGCGAACGCGGTGTTCTGCACCATGAGCCCGGGCAGCAGCACCTGGAGGTAGGCGGTGGCGTCGCCAGCGACCGCGCCGCCGAACAGGTACACGAACAGGACCAGGAAGATGATCGGCTGCAGGGTGACGTCGATCAGCGTCTCCGGGTTCTTCCGGATCTTGGCGACGCTGCGGCCGGCCAGTGCCAACGCGTGCCGCAGCGCCTTCGATGGTCCAATGTGGAGGGTGACCGGCCGGGGTGCGGTCATCGTCAGCGTGCTCATGCCAGACTCCCTTCGAGCGCGCGGCTGTCGTTGTCCTCAGTGGACTTGTGCCCGGTGAGCGCCAGGAACACGTCGTCCAGGCTGGGCAGGCGCAGGGCCAACTCGTCGGCGGTGATGCCGGCCGCGTCCAGCTTGCGCACCACGGCGGAGAGCAGCACCGGGTTGTCCACCGACGTGGTGAGCAGGCCGCTGTCGGCGTCCCGGACGGGCGGCGTCCCGGTCAGCTCCAGCAGGATCCCGGCCACCCGGTCCACGTCTGCGGCGAGCGTCGGCCGCACCTGCAGGGTCTGCCCGCCGGTGCGCCGCTTGAGCTCGTCCGGCCGGCCGTTGGCGATCACCTTGCCGTGGTCGATCACCGTGATCAGGTCGGCGAGCTGGTCGGCCTCGTCCAGGTACTGCGTGGTGAGCAGCACCGTGGTGCCCTCGGCGACCAGCCGGCGCACGATCTCCCAGACCTCGAGCCGGGCGTGCGGGTCCAGCCCGGTGGTCGGCTCGTCCAGGAACAGCAGCTGCGGCCGGCCGACCAGGCTCGCGGCCAGGTCCAGCCGCCGCCGCATGCCGCCGGAGTAGGTCTTGGCCGCCCGGTCGGCGGCGTCGGTGAGCTCGAAGCTCTCCAGCAGCTCGCCGGCCCGCGCTCGCGCGCTGGGCCGCGACATGTCCAGCAGCCGGCCGATCAGTACCAGATTCTCCCGCCCGGTCAGGTCCTCGTCGACCGAGGCGTACTGGCCGGTGAGCCCGATCAAACTGCGCACCGCGACCGCGTTCTCCGCCACGTCGTACCCGCCGACCGCGGCCCGCCCGGCATCCGCCCGCAGCAGCGTCGCCAAAATCCGGACGGCCGTGGTCTTTCCCGCCCCGTTCGGCCCGAGCATCCCCAGCACCTTGCCGGTGGGCACGCTGAGGTCGACGCCGTCCAGCGCGACCGTCTTGCCGAACCGCTTCACCAGCCCCTCGGCCTCGATGGCTTGCGACATCCTGTCCTCCTGCAACTCGTCGCTGTCGGTACCCACCATCGGGTGACCCGCTGTCAGCCCACGCACATCCCGCTGCCAGCCGCGCCCGCGCGCTGACAGCCCGGACAGCCGGTTGTGCGGCATCCTGGTCCGGTGACCCCGCGAGGCCTGCCGTGCTGAGACGACCCCCGCCGATCAGCCTCGAGGCGGCTGCTCCCGTCCCGGTCGAGGAGGAGCCGAAACGCCGCCGCCGTCCCGGCGGCCGGCCGGTCACCGCCCTGCTCCTCCTGGTCGCGCTGGCCTTTCTGGCGGTCGCGGTGCTGCGCGTGGCCGGCATCGACGGCAACGCGGCCACCGTCTCGGCACTCGCCCTGACCCCCTACGTGACGCCCGGCGGCCTCGTGCTGTTCCTGATCGCGTTCGGCCTGCGCCGCCGGATCATCGCCGTCTCGGTGCTGCTCCTGGCGGTCTCCATGGTGATCCTGGTGCTGCCCCGGGTGTTCCCCGACGAGGCGCCGCCCGCCCGAGGCGAGCACGTCCGGGTGCTCGCGGCCAACGTCTACAACGGCCAGGCCGACGCCGCGAGCCTGGTGCGCCTGGTGCGGGACAACAACATTGACCTGCTCACCCTGCCCGAGCTGACCGAGGACGAGGTGCCCGTGCTGGACGCAGCGGGCCTCGCCGAGCTCCTCCCGTACCGCGTGCTGGTCCCCGGCACCGGCGCCGGCGGCTCCGGCATCCTGTCGCGCTTCCCCGTGCGGCAGACGGTTCTCGTCGACCGCAGCGAGCTGGCCCAGCCGTCCGCGGTGGTGGATCTGCCGGGCCGCAACGACATCGAGGTCCTGGCTGCACACGTGCAGGCGGCCGTCTACGGCGACGCCGACGTGTGGCGGCGCGAGCTCGGCCAGCTGCCGCCGGCCACCCCGGCCCGGGTCCGGGTGCTCGCCGGCGATTTCAACTCGACGCTGGACCACGCGGCGTTCCGGGCCGTCCTCGACACCGGCTACGTGGACGCCGCCGAGCAGACCGGCAAGGGCCTGATCGCCACCTGGTCGAGCTGGCCGTACGGCCCGCCGGTCACCATCGACCACGTGCTGGTGGACCACCGGTGCGCGGTACCCGATTTCGCCGTCCTGCACCTCCCCGGCAGCGACCACAACGCGGTCTTCGCCGAGCTCGTCCTCCCGAGTTGAAGTGCGATGAATGCCTCATTCAGTGCGGCAGCCGCACTGAATGAGGCATTCATCGCAGTCAGCGCTTCGGGGTCGCGGAGGCCACGATCTCGAACTCGAGGAGGCTGGAGCCGGTGCCGACGGGCTTGGCGCGTTCGCCGGAGTGGGCGGCCATGCCCGCGCCCTTGAGCCAGGCCTGGAAGTGGTCGTCGGTCTCCCACTTGGTGACCACGAAGTAGCGGGTCTCGCCGGCCACCGGGCGGAGCAGGTCGAAGCCGAGGAAGCCGGGGGCGGAGTCGACCGCTCCCAGCCGGGCGGCGAACCGGCGCTCCAGCTCGGGGCCGGAGCCGTCGGGCACCTCTATCGCGTTGATCTTCACCACTGCCATGGGGCCAGTCTATTTGCGCAGGCTTCCCGGGTAGAGGAGCGCGTCGGGGGGCTGCTTGTCGCTGCGGAACCAGGTGTCGAAGAAGGCGCGGAGGTCCTGGCCGGCCACCTGCTGGGCGAACTCCTCGAACTGCGGCCAGGTCGCGTTGCTGTCGCGGTGTGTCGAGGGCCAGTCCCGCAGTATCCGGTTGAACGCCTCGTCGCCGATCGTGCGGCGCAGGGCGTGCAGGGCCACCGGGCCTTTGGTGTAGACCGTGGAGAACTCGTTGCCGGGGCCCATGTCGTAGAGCTTGCCGGTCCAGAACCGGCTGGGCGCGCGGGCGACCTGGGTGCGGTACTCGGCGTCGAGGTCCTTGTGCTCCTTGGCCTCGTCCCAGAGCCATTGCGCGTAGCTGGCGAAGCACTCGTTGAGGCAGATGTCGGCCCAGGACGTCACGCTGACCGAGTCGCCGAACCACTCGTGGGCGTTCTCGTGCACGATGATCGGGAGCGACGCCCACTTGGCGTAGATCGGCCGGGTCTGGGTCTCCAGCGAGAAGCCGATGTTCTCGTTGACGTAGATGCCGCCGGCCGCGCTGTGCGGGTACGGGCCGAACTTCGACGAGAGGAACTCGAGGATCTCGGGCAGCCGGGACTCCAGCGGTTTCTTGTCCTCGGCGCCGGGCGCGTAGGCGCTCACCAGCGGGATGCCGCCGGGCAGCGTGGACCGCTCGAACGTCCAGTGGTCGATGCCGACCGTGGTCAGGTAGGTGGCGAGCCGGTTGCGCTCCACCCAGTGATACGTCGTCCAGCCACCGTCCGAGCTGGACGGCTCCTCGACACCGTTGGAGATCACGCTCCAGCCGTCCGGCACCCGGGCGGTCAACGTGAACGTGGCCTTGTCCCGCGGGGTGTCGTTGGACGGGTACCAGCTGGTCGCCGAGTGCGGCTCGCCGGCCACGAACGCGCCACCGGACTTGGCGGTCTGCCAGCCGTTCGCGCCGAGGTTGCCGGTCTCGCTCTTGGCTGGCTCGCCGGAGTAGCGCACCCGGGTGGCGAACGGGCGGTCCTTGGCCAGGGGTTGGGCCGGCGTGATCACCAGCTCGTGCTCGCCGGCCCGGGTGAACGTGGCCGCCTTGCCGTCCACCTCGACCCCGGCGATGTCGAACCCGCGCAGGTCCAGGTTGAACCGGCTGAGGTCGGCCAGCGCGGTCGCGGTGACCACGGTGTCCCCGTTGAGCCGCTTCGACGGCGGGTCGTAGCTGATCGACACGTGGTAGTCGGTGACGTCGTAGCCGCCGTTGCCGTCGGTCGGGTAGTAGGGGTCGCCCGCGCCCTCCTGGGTCGCCCCCGCCTGCACCGGAGCGGCGGCGGGCCGCGGTGGCAGGGCGCTGGACGAGGGCGGCGGGGGCGCGCCGTTGTCCGGGCTCGGACCGGTGCAGGCGGTGAACGCGAGCGCGGCCAGGCCCAGGCAGGCCAGTCGGATCGGTGTTCCCCGGCTGCGAGTCTGTGCCATGGTCGGACCCCCCTGAATGTCGTAGTGCTCCGCCATCATGACCGGTGCGTCGTGTTGCGCGGGTGGGATGGTGGAATTGAGGTCGAGATGTTGCAGCGTCCTGATGTGGTCGAGTTCGGGGGCGCCGGGCCGGGGATTCTGTTGCTGCACGGGCTGATGGGCCGGGCGCGGACCTGGTGGCCGGTGTCCCGGTGGCTCGCCCGGTACGGCCGCGTGGTCGGGCTGGACGCGCGCGGCCACGGTCGCAGCCCATACCGCGGTGGACCCTGGCACACCGAGGATTTCGTCGCCGACGCCGCCGGGCTGATCGAGGCGCTGGACCTCGCGCCGGCCGTCGTGATCGGCCACTCCATGGGCGGCCTGCACGCCTGGGCCCTGGCCGCGACCCACCCGTCGCTGGTGCGGGCCGTCGTGGTCGAGGACATGGCGCCGGACCAGCGCGCCAGGACCGTGGACGCGTGGCGCGCCTACTTCGGCTCCTGGCCGGTGCCATTCGCTTCGCTGGCGCACGTCCGCGCGTTCTTCGGCCCGCTGGGGGACTACTTCACCGAGTGCGTGGAGGAGCGGGACGACGGCTACCACCTGATCGCCTCGCTCGACGAGTTGTACGCGATCGCCGCCGAGTGGGGTGAGCGCGACTACTGGGGGCTGGTGGAGAAGGTGGAGTGCCCGCTGCTCGTGCTGGAGCCCGAGCACAGCGCCATGCCGGCCGGGCAGCTGGCGGAGATCGCCGCGCGCACCGCCGGGCCGGCCCAGCACGTGGTCATCCGCGGCGCCGGACACGTGATCCACGAGGACGCGCCGGATGCCTACCGGGGCGCCGTCGAGGCGTTCCTGTCCGGCGTGCTCGGGCGTTAGGGCTCGAGCAGCGGCTCGGCGGCGCCGGTGTGCGTGTCGACGACGGCCACCTCGGTGATCGTCGCCCTGATCGGCTCGACCGGGTACAGGGTGGCGAACCCGGTGGCGATCTGGGCGGGCTCGATCCCCTGGGCCAGCGTGCAGTGCGGGATCCAGGAGCCGGGCAGGTAGTACGCGGACGGGTTGCGGACCCGGCCGGCGAGCACGTCGTGGACGGCGGAGTGTACGGCGAGAAGCTCGGTGTCGACCACCGCGCTGAGCAGCAGGACGTGGTCGGCGCTGGCGAACGTGCCGAGCGTGTAGAGCCACAGGCGCGGGATGGACAGCCGGGCGAGGTCGGCGCGCAGGGCGTCGCGGGTGGCCGCCGGGATCGACGTGGCCAGGGCGAACGTGACGTGCGGCCGGTGCCGGCGGTGGGTGCGGGTGGCGAGGCTCGGGACGCCGGCTTTCTCCAGGCGGTTCCACAGTTTCCGCACGGCCGCGTCGGCGTCGTCGTCGAAGAAGAACTCGAGCGCTTGCACCACACCCGGAAGGGTGCCATGCGCCGCGACCGGTCAGGACAGCAGGAGCGGCCAGAGCGACGCGCCGAGGAGTCCGGTCTCGTCGGGTTGCGGGTAGGCGTAGCAGGGTGCCTCGACCGCGCCGTGCTCGGCCGCGAATCGTTGCACGCCGACGAAGGTGCTCGGGCCGAACACGCCGTCCTCGGGCACCTCCTTGATTCCGTGCGCCCGCAGGAGCCGTTGCGCGGCAAGGACGTTGGCGCCGGTGTCGCCGGGACGCAGCAGCGGCAGCGCCGCCGCCTCGTCCACAGTGGACTGACCGAGCTTGGCGGCGACGGCGGAGCGCAGCTCGGGCAGCCGGGCGTAGAGCACGTCGCCGGGGCAGAGCGTGCTGTTGAAGTCGCGGTGCCCCTTGATGTTCGAGACCGGGATGGCGTACTGGTCGGCGATGTAGGCGACCAGGTTCACCAGCGAGTTCCACAGTGCCGTCGGGACGTCGACGGTCATGTAGAGGCCCTCGTTCTCGATGCCG
>NZ_DASYTH010000158.1:0-23430 GCF_036002505.1 Actinophytocola sp.
CCGCACGTGCGCAACTACTACCTCGACGAGTTCGCCAACCAGCTGATAGCCCTGCTCCCCGAGTGGATCCGCTGGCTGACCGACCTCACCGCCGCCCCCATGGAACTGGCGCAACGCTGCCTGCCCTACGCCGAAGGCCAACCACACCCGCAGCTCAGGACAGACAACAGCATCGAGCCCCACTACATGGCCCGCGTCACCGAATAGGCCCCCAGCCGGAGGAACCCAGGCTGGCGTGGTCGAGTTTGGCGATGAACGATGTCTTGCGCTGGTGACGGTCACGCAGGTCGTCAAGGTAGGTTCCGAAGCCGGTCGCGTCACCGGCGGCAAGGTAGGCGTCACGAAGGCGCTGGAGCATCGTGACGGCTTTGCCGTACCGGTACTTGTCGGTGCTGGCGTCCAGTCGCCGTTGGATGAGTCGTTGCCACGGCTCGATCACGTCCCGCGGGTGGACTGGCTGGCGCAGGTAGATGAGCTGATGCCACCGTGAGTCGAACAGGTCCTCCGCATGCTCGACCGCTACCTGCCAGGCATCGTCTGGTTCGCCCTCGTCAAGCAGCACGCCGATGAGATGGTCGGCGTAGCCGGCCTGGGCCGCGGCGGCGTCGCGCAGCCGGCTGATCGCCTCGTCGCGGGCGGCGTGCCAGTGGCCGGTGCGTTCGCTGGTGCGGCGCAGATCCTCGTAGTGGGCCTGGGTCGGGTTCTGCTCGAACAGTTGCCACCTCAGCACGAATGCCTCGTCGGTGGCGCCGCGTTCGAGTAGCAGGTCCCCATAGACATCCCGAAGTTTTCCTTTCTCGATCGGGTTGCCGATCCCCAACCCACGCTGCGCCCAGCCTTCGGCTTCGGCCGGCCGGCCGGCGCGGCGTAGCGCGTCGACGATCTTGCGGTACTGGGGCGCGGCGTAGAGGTCGTCGGCCAGCACGGCGACGTAATGGTCAACGTCGCCGGAGAGCTCGGCAAGCTGCTCACGCAACACCCGGATACCGAACGGTGTCCGGCCAAACAGGTCCGGTCCCGCCGTCCTAGAGCGGTCGTCGACCCTGCGGGACAGTTCTGCGTAGCCCTTGTCCCCCAACACGGCCACATAGTCGCGCAGTTCGAAATCCGGCCAACCAGGCCCATCAAGCCGCAATGTCACCAGCCACCCCGCCAACCGCTCCGGATCGGGTGGCGCCGCCGCACAAGCGCGCGCGTGCACGGCCATCAGGCTACGAAGGTCATCTCCCAGGATGCCAGACGAATCATCGATGTACATCAACGCCGTCGTCATGAGATCGACCGCGCGCCGCGCGAGGGCCGGCACACCCGCAGGCTCACTCTGGATCAAAGCCTCACACGCAGCCACGACGTCTCTCGCCAGCCGTGAGTACTCACCTCGCCCGTGCCGCGGATGCGTCCGACGATCGCGCCGCAACCCATCGATCAACCGACGTACCCGCTCGACTTCGATGCTCACCACGCGCGCCATTCAATACCTGACACGTCGAGCCGATCCGCGACGGCTACCCTCGCACCGCATGGCACCCAGTAAACGATCAGTGACGCCCTTGACCGGCCGGTGGCGGATCGTCGAGATGGACCAATGGGACCGTGACGCCATCGACCTCGCCGAACCCGGCTTCATCGAGTTCGCCAAGGACGGGACCGGCCAGTTCGGCTTCATCGCCGTCCGCGGCTGGATGGACTGCCGCACCGTCGAACGCGACGGCCGCACCTGTATCGAGTTCAGTTGGGACGGCGACGACGAAGGCGACCACGTCAGCGGGCGCAGCTGGGCAACCCTCAGCGATGACGCCACGATCGAGGGGCACCTGTTCATCCACATGGGAGACGACTCCAGTTTCCGGGCGAAGCCCTTCGCCCGTGCTTATCGGCACGACAAACGATGAGCGACACACTGCGCCATGTCTGGTGAACACCCATTTGCCTCGGCTGCCGTGCGATCGACTTGCTGACCTGCGGAATCGGGTGCATGACCGACCTTCACGGCCACCAGTCCCAGGGAGGGTGTCATGGCTTGGACAGAGCAGATCGGCGAGCGGTCGTGGCGCGTGCGCTACGTCGGCGTGACCGGCAGAGTTGGGTCGATCGGCGGGTTCACCAGCAAGCTGGCTGCCGAGGACTACGCGTCGGTGATGGAGCGCGAGCAGCGTCGCGGCGTGTGGGTGGATCCGATGCGTGCGCGGATGACCCTCGCCGAGTGGGTCACCGTCTGGTTCGACAGCCTGGACCTGGACGAACGTACCCGGGACAACTACGCCAGCCAGTGGCGCCGCCACATCCTTCCCCGATGGGGCGACACCCGCCTGTGCGACATCTCCACCCTGCCGGTCACCACCTGGATCACCGAACTACACCACAGCGGCTACGCCCACGCCACCGTCGCCGGGATCGCCAAGCTCCTGTCGATGCTGCTCACTGACGCCGTCGACGACGGGATCATCCCGTTCAACCCCGTGTGCCGACGACGCCACCGCGGCCGGCGACACCACCCACCTGTCCGTGAGCGGAAATGGACAACACCGGAGAAGGTTCTGTGGATCGCCAAGCAGGCCGAGAGCCTCGGCGACCCGATCGCCGCGCTGATGATCATCACCGCGGCGTGGACCGGATGCCGATGGGGCGAACTGGCCGGGCTGCACCGCACCCGTGTCCACCCCGACGACCGCTGCTGGTCATCGACGGCGAGATCGGCGCCCTACACGAGAGCAGCCACCGCCGCTGGCTGGGACCACCCAAGACGGCGTCTTCCGCGCGAACGGTCTCCCTGCCGCCGTTCCTGGTCGCCCTGCTGCGCACCCACCTGCAGCGCCACACCCACGAATTCGTGTTCACCACCGCCAGCGGCACCTGGCTGTGGCGCAGCACATTCAACCGGCGCATCCTGCGCCCGGCCATCGACGGCAATCTCCATGCCCCCGAACCTGCAGTGCACACATACCCCATCGTTCCGGGACTGACCTTCCACGGCCTGCGGCACAGCCACAAGACCTGGCTGATCGCCGACGGAACACCCGAAATCGCCCAAGCCCGGCGGCTCGGCCACCACCTAGACAACCGAATCATCGAGACCTACAGCCACATCGCCCCCGAAGTCGAGCAACGACTGCTCAACGCGCTCGAACGCCGCTGGCGGAAAGCCGTTACCACCACCAACACTCGACCGATCGCCATTCTGAACGCGAAATCACTCGGCACCGAACGCGCCTCGGCATAACCGTTCCACAGACCCCCACACCGCCGGTCAGGTGATCACCCGGCAGCCACTGAAGCCGCGTGGCACCGCGACCAGCACAAACCCGGCTGCGTCGGATCGATCGGCCTCGAGAACCCCCTCCAGAATCCTCCCACCTGCGGATACTGAATCGATCGAGGCCAGCAACACGAATGATCACTTCATGATCGGATAGACATAGCCGGCGATAACCTGAACTGCGGAAACAAGGTCTAGCGACCTGTTGATCAAGAAGTGGAGCTGAGGGGGCTCGAACCCCTGACCCCCACACTGCCAGTGTGGTGCGCTACCAGCTGCGCTACAGCCCCGCGCCGAGAGTGGATCGGCGTGCTGGTACACGGTACCTGACGGGCGGGTGCGGGCGGCAGGTGGGGCTAGTTGAGGAGCTTGGTGAGCCAGTTGGGGTCGGAGATGCTGACGACGCGCTGGCCGACGGCGACGGTGGGGGTGCCGAAGCCGCCGTCCTGTTGCAGGTAGGGGGTTTGAACGGCCTGGTTGGTGGCCGATTGGACGTCGGCGTTGTAGCGGCCGGAGTCTATGCAGGACTTGAGGTCGGGGGCGGTGATGCCGAGGTCGGTGCCGAGCTTGGCGAGCTGGGTCTTGTCGTAGCCGCGGGCGCCTTCCTCGGGCTGGTTGCCGTAGAGGCTGGCGTGGTAGGCGGGGAACTTGCCGGCGTCGGCGACGCAGAGGGCGGCGTTGGCGGAGTCGAGGGAGTAGCCGGGCGGGTCGGAGCGGTTGTTCAGGATGGTGACCATGTGGTAGCGGACGCGGAGGCTGCCGTCGCTGACCTTCTGCTCGATGGCGGAGGCGTTGGCCTGCTCGAAGGCGCGGCAGACGGGGCAGAGGAAGTCCTCGTAGATGTCGATGGTGACCTTGGCGTCGTCCTTGCCGGCGACGACCACGACGCCGTCGCGGCGGACGGGGTAGTCGCCCGCGCGGGTGGACGTCGGGGTGATGCTCTGGCCCTCGGTCTGGTTCTTCTGGGCGTTGGAGTAGAGCACCCCGCCGATGACCGCGCCGGCGAGCAGCAGCACGACCACGATGCCGACGACGAGCTTGGTACGGCCGCCGCCCGACCGCGCCGAGGTGACGGCCTTCCTAGCCGCCGTCTGCTGCTGCCGCTTCTTCCGCGCTGTGCGTTCCGCTCCGCCCACCCGTCTGCCCTTCCTCACCTCTGCCGAACACGCCGTCCAACGCCAGCAGCGTCCGCGGCCGCACCACCAGCCACCCGGCCAGCAGCAGGAACCCGGCGTCCCGGGCGATCTCCTGCGGGTACCGGGTCTGGCCGGCCGCGACCTGCCCGCCGCCACCGAAGCACCCGCAGTCGATGGTCAGCCCGCGGGCCCAGGACTGGGCGACCGCGCCGATGAACGCGAGCAGCACCACCGCCGAGAGCACCGCGACCAGCCGGGTGCCGAGCCCGACCAGCAGCAGCACCCCGAGCCCCAGCTCGAGGAACGGCACCGCGGCCGCGACGACACTGACCACGCCATGGGGCAGCAGGTCGTAGGCCTGCACGGCGACGTAGGTCTGGTTGAGGTCGCTCACCTTGATCCCGCCGGAGACCAGCCACACCGCGGCCAGCCCGAGCCGGACCAGCGTGCCGACCCAGTCCAGCACCCGTACCACGCCGCGAGGTTACCGACGGCGGCTGAGCGGATCCTGAGAACCCCCGGCCCGTTACCGAAGGTCCGCCAATCGGATGAAAACACGCTGAAGGCGGCCACCGCACGCCCTCACGGGTGCGATGACCGCCTTCAGCTCCCTCCACGGGCCCGCCAGCCGGCCCGTCCTGGTCTCCTACTTGGCGCGGGCTCCGGTCGCCTTGGTCGCCCACCACACGCCGCCGAGGCCCTGGCCGTTGGTGTCGCACGACTTGGCGTCGCCGGCGAACCGGTACATCGGCCAGCCGCCCACGGTGAGCTGCATGCTGCCGTCGGACCGCGCCACGGTGCCCACGTTGGCCTGGTCCACGCCGTTGAGCTGGAACTGCGCGCCCTGCGGAACGGTCACCGGCGGCCACTTCGCGGCGCAGTCACCCTCGCAGTTGGACTTCGACGGGTTGGCGGTGTCCTTGTCGAAGCGGTACAGCGTCATGCCGTCCTTGTCGGTGACGATCGGGCCGAGTTTGCCGACCTTCATCACGGTCAGCGCCACCGCCGGCGCCGCGTTCTTGTCCGAGGCCTTCTTGCCGGCCGGGGTGAACGCGAACCAGGTGCCGCCGACGCCCTGGCCCTTCACATCGCCGGCCGCGGCGTCCTTGGCGAACCGGTACGCCGGCCAGCCGCCGATCGTGACCTGCTTGGTGCCGTCCGCCCGGTCAACCGCGCCGATCAGCGCCTTGTCGATGCCTTCGACCGCGATCGAGGCCGGGTCGGTGGTCAGCAGCGGCGGCCAGTTGACCGCGCAGTCGCCGGCGCAGTTGGACTGCGGGGGCTTGGCGGTGTCCTTGTCGAACCGGTAGACCGAACGCCCGTCGCCGTCGGCCACGATCTGGCCGAGCGAGGCGGCGTCGGTCGCGGCGAGCCTGGTCGCCTGCACACCGGCGCCGGTGCTGTTGTTGGCCGGCGCGTCGTACGGCGCGGCTGCCGCGGGCTGGGCCTGAGCCTGGTTCGCCACGGCGTCGCCGGACACGGCCCCGCCCTGCGTCCCACAGGCCGCGACGGCACCCAGCGCAAGCCCGGCCGCGGTCATGGTGATCGCGCGAACCCACTTCATGAGATCTCCTCCGGTCGTCTCGCTGATCTGCGGACACCACAGACACGGACACCGGTTCGGAGCGGTTCACAAGAATTTCTGATCGTCTACCGCGGACACCCCGCATGCACGGAAAGCACCTGGTAGACGTCCACGCGATCGGCCTCAACCGGACCCGAAAAGTCCACAAGGGACGCACGGGACGCGGCGAGCAGAACCACCGCCTGCTTGAGCCGCTCGGGTTGCCAGAGGGTCAGCGCCCGGGACGTGCCCACCGGATGCGGAAAGCGGACGGGTGCCCACAGCGGACCGCCGAACAACACGACGGCGGCGGCTGCGTCGTTCTTGACCGGCGCGTCGGTGCCCGGCGCGTCACCGAGCACCTCGTACCACTCCGCCCCGGGGTCCGCGGCCGCCTCGGCGAGCGTCGGCCACAGGCTCAGCAGCACCTCGTCACCGGCCGCGCCACGCAGCAGCGACACCTCGATCGCGCCGTCGACGCCGTAGACCGAGGTGCCCCGCCGCAGTCGCGCGTACACCCGCGCTCACCTCCGAGTTCCGTGTGGACAGCTCAACCGTCGCCCACACCGGAGGCCGGAGGCATCCGTGGTGATACCGAAACCCGGTACTGAATTCCGCTCCTAAGCCGCCACCCGCCAGCTCTCCGGGCGCCCGCTGCGGGTCAGCACCGGCTGCGGCGTGTTCCGCCGCGCCCACCGGGGCTCCCACGGCCACACCTGCTCCCGGTCGGCCCACAGCAGCTGCACAGCCGGGAAGTCACCGGTCGGGTAGAAGTCGAAGGCGCTGGCGAACCACTCCGCGTAGAACCCGGGCGCCACCAGCTCCATCATGACCGTGCCGTCCGCGACGAACCCGGGATACGGCCCACCGGGCCCGAACCGCTTGCCCCGCTTGGCCATGCCGGCGTACCGCTGCACCAGCTCCACCGCGTGCCGGGCCGGCGCCCCGACCACGATCACCTCCGGCACCCGGTGGAAGCTCCACAACCCCACCGAGTACACGAACCCCGGCGCCACCCAGCTGCCGTCCCGGGCGCGCTCCTCCCGCACGCTCACCATCGTGTAGTCGTACTTCGCGATCCGCGCCAGCATGTCGCGCCGCACCGCGTCGGCGGTCTTCCCGCCACACATCTCGCACATCCGAAGGTCCCATCTCGTCCCGGCCAGCAGTCGAACGTATGTTCGCACACGCCTCTGACAAGATCGAGGCCGGGCCCACGGCACACCCAGCGACTCATCGGATGAATCATCTGGTCTAGACCGATATTCGACCACGAATACACCAACACCAAACAACTCTCGTTAACATCCGACGTCTCTCGTGTCATTTTCCGACGTGGACTTGCCATGTGTCCGACCGGCGGCTATACATCAACGCAATAGATCCGATGTTTGACGAGGGGATTTGCATGAGGCTGCTCCGAGTCGGCGCCCCCGGGCAGGAACGGCCGGCCGCCCTGGACCGCGCGGGCCGGCTGCTCGACCTGTCCGGCGTGGTCACCGAGATCGACGGGTCGTGGCTGGCCGGCGATGGGATCGCGGGCGCCCGCGCCGCAGTCGAGGCCGGTGACCTGCCCGAGCTCGACCCGGCCACCAGGATCGGCCCGCCGGTCGCCCGCCCGGGCAAGGTCGTCTGCATCGGACTGAACTACTCCGACCACGCCGCCGAGACCCACGCCGAGCCCCCGGCCGAGCCGGTGCTGTTCATGAAGGCACCCAACACGGTCGTCGGGCCGAACGACGAGGTGCTCATCCCGCGCGGCAGCACCAAGACCGACTGGGAGGTGGAGCTGGCCGTGATCATCGGCCGGACCGCCCGGTACACCGCCGGCGAGGCCGAGGCGCTGGCCTGCGTGGCCGGCTACGCGATCGCCAACGACGTCTCCGAGCGGGAGTTCCAGCTCGAGCGCGGCGGCACCTGGGACAAGGGCAAGTCGTGCGAGACGTTCAACCCGCTCGGGCCCTGGCTGGTGACCGCCGACGAGGTGCCCGACCCGCAGCAGCTCGCCCTGCGACTCTGGGTCAACGGCGAGCCGAAGCAGCAGAGCAGCACCAAGAACATGATCTTCAGCGTGGCCGAGCTGATCCACTACGTGAGCCGGTTCATGGTCCTCGAACCCGGCGACGTGATCAACACTGGCACGCCGGCCGGTGTCGCGCTCGGGCAGCCCGAGCCCAAGCCGTACCTGCGGCCCGGGGACGTGATCGAGGTGGAGATCGACGGGTTGGGCCGGCAGCGCCAAGTCTTGGGGCAGGCTTGATGATCCCGACCATCACCGGCCTGCGGACGTTCGACATCCGGTTCCCCACGTCGCAGGAGCTGGACGGCTCGGACGCGATGAACCCGGACCCGGACTACTCCGCGGCGTACGTCGTGATCGAGACCGACGCCGGCGACGGCCTGGCGGGGCACGGGTTCGCGTTCACCATCGGGCGCGGCAACGATGTGCAGACGGCCGCGATCCGGCTGCTCGAGTCCTATGTGGTCGGCCGGCGGCTGGACCGCACGCTGGCCGACCTCGGCGGGATGTGGAAGGAGATGGTGCACGACTCGCAGCTGCGCTGGCTGGGTCCGGAGAAGGGCATCGTGCACATGGCCATCTCCGCGGTGATCAACGCGTTGTGGGACCTCAAGGCCAAGCGGGTGGGGCTGCCGGTGTGGCAGCTGCTGGCGGGGATGTCCCCGGAGGAACTCGTGGCGCTGGTGGACTTCCGGTACCTCAGTGACGCACTCACCCCCGGCGAAGCGCTTGCGATCCTGCGGCGCGCCGAGCCCGGCAAGGCGGCGCGCGAGGCGACGCTGCGCGAGATCGGCTACCCCGGCTACACCACCACCCCCGGCTGGCTCGGCTACGACGACGACAAGTTGCGGCTGCTCTGCAAGCAGGCGGTCGACGACGGGTTCACGCAGATCAAGCTGAAGGTCGGCAGCAGCGTCGAGGACGACATCCGGCGCCTGGGCATCGCCCGGGACGCCGTCGGGCCGGACATCCGCATCGCCATCGACGCCAACCAGCGCTGGGACGTCGGCACCGCGATCGCCTGGGTGCGCGAGCTGGCCCGGTTCGACCCCTGGTGGGTGGAGGAGCCGACCAGCCCGGACGATGTGCTCGGGCACGCCACGATCGCCCGCGCGATCGCCCCGGTCCGGGTGGCCACCGGCGAGCACGTGCAGAACCGCGTGGTGTTCAAGCAGTTGCTGCAGACCGGCGCGATCTCCTACCTGCAGTTGGATGCCGCGCGGGTGGCCGGGGTGAACGAGAACGTGGCGATCCTGTTGCTGGCGGCCAAGTTCGGTGTCCCGGTGTGCCCGCACGCCGGCGGGGTCGGGCTGTGCGAGCTGGTGCAGCACCTGTCGATGTTCGACTACGTTGCGGTGTCGGGATCGATGGACAACCGGGTCATCGAGTACGTCGACCACCTGCACGAGCACTTCCTCGACCCGGTGACCATCCGGCGGGGCAACTACGTCGCGCCGACCGCACCGGGGTTCAGCGCCTCGATGCGGCCGGAGTCGCTGGCCCGGTACGCGTACCCGGACGGTCCCGTGTGGACACAGGCACGCGTAGGGAGCGCACCGTGACGAGCGAATTCGACGGCCTGGTGGCCGTGGTGACCGGGGGCGGTTCGGGGATCGGGCTGGCGGCGGCGACCCTGCTGGCGGAGCGGGGCGCCCAGGTGGCCTGCCTGGACCTGGAGCCGTCCGGGGCGCCGGAGTCGTTGCTGCGGCTCAAGGCCGACGTCACCGACGACGCGTCGGTGCGCACCGCGATCGAGACGGTGGTCGAGCGCCTCGGCGGCCTCGACATCGTGGTCAACAACGCCGGCGTCGGCGCGCAGGGCACGGTCGAGGCCAACCCCGACGACGAATGGCGGAAAGTGTTCGACGTCAACGTGTTCGGCATGGTGCGCGTGGCCCGTGCGGCGCTGCCGCACCTGCGCGCCTCGGAGCACGCGGTGATCGTCAACACCTGCTCGATCGCCGCCACCGCGGGACTGCCCAACCGGGCGCTGTACAGCGCGACCAAGGGCGCGGTGCTCTCGCTGACCCTGGCCATGGCCGCCGACCACGTGGCCGAGGGCATCCGGGTCAACTGCGTCAACCCCGGCACCGCGGACACCCCGTGGGTACGCCGGCTGCTCGACGCCGCCGACGACCCGGACGCCGAGCTGGCGGCGCTGCGGGCCAGACAACCCATGGGGCGGCTGGTGTCCGCACCCGAGGTGGCCGCCGCGATCGCCTACCTGGCGAGCCCCCGGGCCGGCGCCGTCACCGGCACGGCGCTCGCCGTCGACGGCGGCATGCAGGGCCTGCGGTTGCGGCCCAGATCCTAGAAATCTCGTTCCCCTGCAGCGAAGCGAGGACGATCAATGAGGATTCTGCCCTGGGCGGCCGCGCTCGCGACCGTCGTGATCACCGTGAGCGCGTGCAGCAAGGACAACCCTGACTCCGGTGGCGGCTCGGCATCCGGCGGGAACACCGTCGGCGTCGACTTCCCGCGCGCCGACTCGGACTTCTGGAACGCCTACAACGGTTACGTGCCAGGCAAAGCCGGCGAGCTCGGGATCAAGCTGGTCGGCCCGACCAACTCGCAGAACGACATCCAGAAGCTCATCGGCAACGTGGACAGCCTCGTCGCCCAGGGCGCCAAGGCCGTCGTGATGGCACCGCAGGACACCGGCGCCATCGGCCCAAAACTGGACGAGCTGGCCGGCAAGAAGATCCCGGTGGTGAGCGTCGACACCCGGCCGGACTCCGGCGCGGTGTACATGGTGGTGCGCGCGGACAACCGGGCGTACGGACAGAAGGCCTGCGAGTTCCTCGGCCAGAAGCTCGGCGGCACCGGCAAGGTCATCGAGTTCCAGGGCGCGCTGTCCTCGATCAACGGCCGGGACCGCTCCGAGGCGTTCAAGGAGTGCATGACGAGCAAGTTCCCCAACATCAAGGTGTTCGAGGAGCCGACCGACTGGGAGGGCGCCAAGGCCCAGGCCGCCCTGGAGACCCGGTTGTCCACCGACCCGGACATCAAGGGGATCTACATGCAGGCCGGCGGCGTGTTCCTGGACCCGACGCTGCAGGTGCTCAAGCAGCGCAACCTGATCGTGCCGCCGAGTGACCCGAAGCACATCTTCGTGGTGTCCAACGACGGCATCCCGCAGGAGTACGACGCCATCCGCAAGGGTGAGATCGACGCCACCGTCTCGCAGCCGGCCGACAAGTACGCGCAGTTCGGCCTGTACTGGGCCAAGCAGGCGCTGGCCGGCTTCACCCCGAGCCCGGGTCCGTCCGATCACGACAGCACGATCATCAAGCTGCCCAACGGTTTCGAGGACCAGCTACCGGCCCCGCTGGTCACCAAGGACAATGTGGACGACAAGTCCTTGTGGGGTAACAAGAGCTCATGACTCCGGCGGTGGTCGAGGCGATCGGGATCGCCAAGCGGTTCGGTCCGACCGTGGCCCTCGCGGACGGCTCGCTGTCCGTGGCACCGGGTGAAACCCACGCGCTGGTGGGCCGAAACGGCGCTGGAAAGTCCACTTTGGTCTCGGTGCTGACCGGCCTGCTGCGACCGGACGCCGGCGAGGTCCGCTTCGCCGGCGTCCCCGCTCCCCCGCCCGGCGACCGCGCGGCCTGGCGCGCCCTGGTCGCCTGCGTCTACCAGAGACCGTCCGTCGTCGGCGAGCTGTCCGTCGCCGAGAACCTGTTCCTCAACCGGCAACCCCGCGGCCGGCTCGGCCTACTGTCCCGCACCCGGCTCCGCCGGGAGGCCGCCGAACTGCTGGAATCCTGGGCCGTTCCGGTGGATCCGGACCTGCCCGCCCGCGAGCTCACCGTGGAGCAGCGCCAGCTCGTCGAGATCGCCGGTGCGCTCTCCCTCGGTGCCCGCTTCGTGATCCTCGACGAACCGACCGCCCAGCTGGAGGCCCGGGCGATCGCCCGGCTGTTCGACCGGCTCCGCGACCTGCGCGCCCAGGGCGTCACGTTCGTGTTCATCTCCCACCATCTGCCGGAGATCTTCCAGATCTGCCAGCGGGTCACCGTGTTCCGCGACGCCCGGCACGTGCTCACCGCGCCGGTCCACGCGCTCGGCGAGGACGAGCTGGTCGCCGCCATGATCGGCGACGCGCGTGGTCTGGTCCACGTCGGAGCGGACCGGCCACCCGTGCCCGACGCCGCCGAGCCGGTGCTGGAGCTCACCGGCGTCGGCGTTCCCGGGTTCGTGCGGGACGTCGACCTGCTGGTGCGGCCCGGGGAGATCGTCGGCGTCGCCGGCTCGGCGGCCTCCGGAAAGCGTCAGCTGGCCGAGGCGGTGGCCGGGCTGCGGCCGCGGTCCGGCGAGGTCAGGGTGCGCGGCCGGCGGATCCGGGCGTCGAGCGTGCCGGCGGCGCTGCGCGGCGGGATCGGCTACCTGCCGGGAGATCGCACTGTGGACGGGTTCGTGCCTGCGCTCTCCGTAGCCGAGAACGCCACGATGACCATCGCGGAGCGGTTGGGGCCGGCCGGAACCGTGCGGCCCGCTCGGCGGGATGCCCTGGCCCGCAAGCTGATCACGTCGCTCGACGTGCACACCGCCGGGCCGCACCAGCCGGTCGCCGAGCTCTCCGGCGGCAACTCGCAGAAGGTGGTCATGGCCCGGGCCCTGGCCAGCGACCCGGACGTGCTGGTGCTGGTGCAGCCCACCGCGGGTGTCGACGTGCGGTCCAAGCAGTCCCTGCTCGGCGCCGTCGACGCGGAGACCCGGCGGGGCCGCGGTGCCCTGCTGGTCTCCGACGAGCTGGCCGACCTGCGCATCTGCGACCGGGTGCTGGTGATGTCCGCCGGCCGGGTGATCGCCGAGCACCCGCGCGGCTGGGACGAGACCGAACTGGTCGCCGAGATCGAAGGAATCGGGGATGACTGATACCGCCACAGTGTTCACCCGTCCGGCGATCGAGGGCAGGCCGGAGGCCTGTCCGAGGAGTCGGCCTACCACAGGACGAACCGAGCAGACCGGATGACTGGACCGATAGCGGGTGAACACGTTGTTGAATGACACTGTCGCGGCGGCGCTGCCGGACGCCGCGGCGCAGCGCCGGGCGGTGCGCCGCGTCCGCCTGGCCCGGCTGCGCGATCTCGCGCTGATCCCACCCATCGCCGCGCTGGTGATCTACGGCTACGTGACGAAACCGGACGTGTTCCTGACCAAGTCCTACCTCGTCGACTCGGTGCTCAAGAACCTCGCGCCGCTCGCCCTCGTCGTGCTGGCCGAGGCGCTGGTGCTGATCGTCGGCAGGTTCGACCTGTCGCTGGAGTCCGTGGTCGGCATCGCGCCCGCGGTCGCGGTGTTCCTGGTGATCGGCAAGACCACCGCGCTCGGCGCGCCCTGGCCGGCCTGGACCGTGCTGCCCGCCGCGCTGGTGTTCGGGGCCCTGGTCGGTGTGTTCAACGGCCTGCTGATCGTGCGGTTCAAGCTGTCCGCGTTCATCGTCACGCTGGCCATGCTGATCACGTTGCGCGGCCTGCAGCTGACCATCGTCGGCGGCGCCACGATGTCCAACCTGGCCAAGCAGATCCCGTTCCTGGACGACCTCGCCAACTCCCGGTTCCTGACCGTGCCGGCGGCCATCTGGATCGTCGCGGCCGCGTTCGCGGTGGGCATCCTGGTGCTCGGCTACACCCGGATCGGCCGCTCGCTCTACGCCGTCGGCGGCAACCCCGCCGCCGCCCGGGCCGCCGGTATCCGGGTGGAGCGAGTGATCTGGGTGACCTTCGTCGTCGCCGGCATGCTCGCGGCGCTCGCCGGACTGATGCTCTCCGCCCAACTCGGCTCCGTGGCCGCCAACCAGGGCAGCGGCATGATCTTCCAGGTGTTCGCCGCCGCGGTGATCGGCGGCATCAGCCTGGACGGCGGCAAGGGCTCCCTGTTCGGCGCCCTCTCCGGCGTCGTGCTGCTCGGCCTGATCCAGGCCGTGCTCACGCTCGCCCAGGTGCCCGCCGAGCAGATCCAGATGGTGTACGGCCTGGTAATCCTCGTCGCGCTGGTCCTCGCGCGGCTCACCACCGGGAAGGCGCAGGACTGATGCAGCGAATTGCCTTGCACACCAAGCTGAAGCCCGGCCGCGAAGCCGACTACGAGCGGATCCATGCGGTGATCCCGACTGACCTCGACGCCGCTCTCCGCACCGCCGGCGTGCACCGCTGGGAGATCTGGCGAGACGGTCTGGACCTGTTCCACCTCGTCGAAGTGGAGGACTATCAAGCCATGCGCCGCGCCCTCGCCGACCACCCGGCGAACGTGCCGTGGCAGACCAGGATGGCGGAACTGCTCGACGTGCCGGATGACTACTCCGGCACCGACCTCGGCATCGGAAAAGTATGGGAGCTGCCGTGAGCGAGCTTGCGAGGTGATGGCGTGACGGGGCTGGGGTTCGGCGGCGCGGAGATCGGCAGCCTGTACCGCTGGGTCGACGAGGACACGGCGCTCGCCGCCGTCGACACCGCCTGGTCGCTGGGCGTCCGCTACTACGACACCGCGCCGCACTACGGGCTCGGCCTGTCCGAACGGCGGCTGGGCGCGGCCCTCGCCACCCGCCCCCGCTCCGAGTTCCAGATCTCCACCAAGGTCGGCCGCCTCCTCGTCCCCAGCCCGGAGCTCGCGGCCGAACGGGACCTCGCCGATGGCTTCGACGTCCCCCGGTCGCTGCGCCGGGTCTGGGACTTCACCGCCGACGGCGTCCGCCGCAGCCTCGAGTCCAGTCTGGACAGGCTGGGCCTCGACCGCGTCGACATCGTGCTCATGCACGACCCCGACAACCACTGGGAGCAAGCCCTCACTCAGGCCTACCCGGCGTTACACGATCTCCGCGCCCAAGGCGTGATCAACCGAATCGGCGCCGGCATGAACCAGTGGCAGATGCTCGAGCGCTTCGTCCGCGAAACCGACATCGACACGGTGATGCTGGCCGGCCGCTACACCCTCCTCGAGCAGACCGCCCTGGACAGCATGCTCCCCCTCTGCGTCCGCACAGGCGTGTCCGTCCTCGCCGCCGGCGTGTTCAACAGCGGTCTCCTCGCTGTCGACCACCCCGGCCCCGACGCGATGTACAACTATTCCGAAGTCCCGCCCGAGCTCCTCGACCGCGCACTCCGGATCGGCGAGATCTGCGCCCGCCACGGAGTCCCGGTCCCCCAGGCCGCCATGGCCTTCGCCGCCGGCCACCCCGCGGTGAGCTCGGTCGTGGTCGGCACCCGCGACCCCAGCCAGATCACCCGCAACGCCACCCTCTTCGACAAGCCCGTCCCCGCCGAGCTCTGGCCCGACCTGATCACAACTGGGCTCCTCCACCCCGACACCCCGGTCCCCGCATGATCACCCCGACCCCAACCCCGCCGATCGTATACGATAAACGCTCCCACTCGATCGCATACAATATGCACCTCCGGCATGAGTTGCCGGGTGCTCTCGCCCGGGTGCCGCGATGATCATCGATGCGCACCACCACTTGTGGGATCCGGGTAGGCGCGAGTACCCGTGGATGGCCGGAGAAGCGCTGACCCCGTTGCGAAGATCGTATACGATGGACGATCTGCGAGCGGCTGCTGGACCTGATGTGACCGCGACGGTGCTGGTGCAGACCGTGTCCTCGATGGAGGAGACCGAGGAGTTCCTGCGGATTGCATACGATAGTCAGGGGTTGGTTGCCGGGGTGGTGGGATGGGTCGACCTGACAGCGGCCGATGGCGCTGCACGGATCGACCGGCTTCGGGCGACGGCTGGTGGACATCTGCTGGTCGGAATCCGGCACCAGGCCGAGGATGAGCCTGACCCACGCTGGCTGCTGCGGCAGGACGTGCAGCGGAACCTGCGCAAGCTACCCGCCGCCGGCCTCGTCTACGACATCCTGGTCCGCGCTCCGCAACGACCCGCCGCCTACATCGTGGCCCGCCAACTCCCCGAGGTCCGCTTCGTCCTCGATCATGCCGGCAAACCCGGCATCGCATCCGGCGAAGGCCAACCCTGGGCCTCCTGGATCGCCGACATGGCCACCCTCCCCAACGTCACCTGCAAACTCTCTGGTCTGATCACCGAAGCCAACTGGCAGACCTGGACCCCCGAGACCATCCGCCCCTACGCCGACCACATCCTGTCCTGCTTCGGCGCCGACCGCGTCATGTTCGGCTCCGACTGGCCGGTCTGCGAGCTCGCCGCCTGCTACACCGACGTCCTCACCCTCACCGAGGACCTCCTCACCGGCGCCTCCACCACCGAACGCGCAGACATCCTCGCCGGCACCGCGCGCCGCACCTACCGGATTCACACGTCCGAGTAGCCTTCCGTTGCGCAGGATTGCGGTTCGTGTCCGGGCACTATCCGTCGGAGAGACAGCGCGGACCGTGAAGTCCTCGATACCGCCACCCGCGCACAGCTGACGGGCCGTCCGGTCTGCCCAGCGGCAAATCGGCTCTTCATGATCGAGGGTGTAGTTGCGGCCTGAACCCGCCGGTCTTGAGTAGGGATCGGGCGATGTAGTTGGTGAGGTTGCGGAACCCGAGGGCGGAGCCGCGGAGGTGTTCGAGGCGCCCGTGATCAGCTGCTGCGTCAGTTGCCGTGGGGCCTGGTCGGGTTCGCGGTAGGCGGCGATCACCCGCTGGTAGAGCCCCCAGATGGCCTCGACCTGCTACGTGCTCGTCATCGACGAACGGCGCGTCCAGCCGGTCCTTCTGCTTGTCGGTGAGCAGCCCGGCGCCGGTGTGCAGCGTCCTGCGTGCGGAGTAGCGCGGGGTCGTTCTTGTGCCTGCGGTGACCGTGGATGGCCTGAACCCGTCCATCGCCACGACCTCGACCGCGGCACGCCAGGCTGCGGGATGCTCGGCCAGCCAGGTCTTGAACGCCTGCTTGGAGTGGCCCTCGACCATGTCCAGTAGCTGTGCTGGGCCGATGCCGTCGCGGATGCCGGTCAGATCGATGATCACGAGCACGCCGTCGAACCGTCCGGCCTCGCCGATCAGACGCGCTTGCCCTCGGCCAGGACTGCGTCGTTCGCGGTGTTCCCTGCGACGCCGAGGCCTTCGGCGACCCTGGCGACGGTCAGGTGTTGGCACACGACGCTTTCCAGTGCCCACCGCGGCCCACGGCGCGAGAGCCTGGCCCGAGGGTGGGCCCGCGAGTGGTGTCTTCGCGCCACACGTGCCCGCGCCCGGTGCACCGGTAGCGACGCACGACGACGTCCAAGGTCGTCGGCCGCCAGCCCAGCGGCTCGTGGGCCAATCGCCGGACCACGGTGTCACGGGCCGCCCTTTCGCATCGGCACCGGCGGCACCACTGATCAGATCCGTCGTCAGGTTCGACAACCCGACACGCCAGCACGGCACGGTCCGGTTCGAGCCGCTGGCCGACGACTTCGAGGCCGAACTCCTCAAGACGGCGGAACGTGGTCAGGTCAGGGCAGGCGAAGGTAGCGTCGGGCACGTCGAGGTCTTCCCGGTGTTGCAAAGGTGATCGGACGAGGCTAACGTACAACCACATGGTTGTACTTCGAAGGGAGAGCGAAGAGTCGCTCAACCAGCTCTTCCGTGCCTTGGCCGATGGCACGCGCCGCGACATCTTGGCGCGGTCGCTCACGGAAACGCCGTCGGTGTCCGATCTTGCTGCGTGTTACGAGATGAGCTTCGCCGCCGTGCAAAAGCACGTCGCCGTGCTCGAGCGCGCGGGTCTCATTCAGAAGCGTCCAAACGGCCGCGAGCAATTGGTCTCCACCAACTTAGCGCGGCTCCGGCGCGCTGGCGAGCTCCTCGACCACTTCGAGTCCATTTGGCGCCAGCGCATGGCGCAGCTCGACGAGGTTCTTCTACCGAAAGAACAATGACGATGCCACTGACCTCTGTCACCAAAGACGCCGCAAAGCTCACCCTCACCGTCGTGGGCGACTATCCCGTTCCGCAACAACGCCTGTGGGACGCCTTCGCCGACCCGCGCCAGCTCGAGCGCTTTTGGGGACCACCTACCTGGCCCGCCACGTTCACGCGTCATGACTTGAGAGTGGGCGGTCGCGCCGAATACTTCCTGAGCGGGCAGAACGGAGAGATGTGGAGCGGCTCCTGGAAGTTCACCGCGGTGAATCCCATCAGCTCGTTCGAGGCGCACGACGGCGAAGACAACGCCGAGGACGAGAACATGCCGTCGGCGATGAAGTTCACCTTCGACGCCACGCCGACGGGATCGCGCCTGACCATTGTCACTCGGTTTTCAAGCGTCGAAGCCATGGAGCTAGCGATACCGGGCATGGAAGAAGGGCTGCGCGCGGCGATGCCCCAACTCGACGCGGTGCTGGCTGAACGAGGCGCGTCCGCCGCGCACGCCTAGCTACGACGGACGCCAACCCCGGAACACGGAGACTCACATGAGAAAACTCAAAATCATCGAGCACATCTCGCTGGACGGTGTGATCCAGCATTCCGCCGACGACGGCGATTTCCCTTACAGCGAGTGGACAGCGCCCTATCGGACTCCCGCGGGCCGGGATGCGATGCTCGCCGCGCACGGCGAGAGCTTCGATCTGCTGCTTGGCCGTCGCACCTACGATCTCTGGTCGGGTTTCTGGCCAAAGGCGCCGAGCAGTCCGATGGCGGATCGCCTCAATGCGGCAACAAAATTTGTCGCGACCCACCGTCCGGAAAGTCTTGAATGGGGCCCGTTCGAGGGCCTTGGACAGGACATCGTCGAGGGCGTTCGCCGCATCAAATCGGAGGACGGCCCGGACCTTGTCCTCTCGGGTAGCTCCACGCTGACCTCGACGCTGCTCGAACATGGGCTTGCGGATGAAGTCCTGCTGATCGTCTATCCGGTCCTACTGGGCACCGGGAAGCGCTTCTTTGCGGAAGGAACCCCGGCACGGTCATTCGAGTTCGCCGGCACGCAAGCATTCCCGTCCGTCATCCTCAGCACTTACAGGGTCGCCGGGCCTTTGCAGACCGGATAGTTCGACGACGTCACACGCCCGCCACACCCTCAACTGCGAAGAGCCGGCAAAGCGCTCCAAGTCACCGCCTTCGGAGTCTCGGTCGCGGCCACGCTCGCCGCGCGACCCCGCCGGTCCGACGTCATTCACTCGCACACCTGAAGGCCAGCACGCGCAGGGCAGAATTCGACCTCTCGACCTGGATCGAGCGAACCAGTTTCGCGCGCGCCGCGCAGGTGATCGCCGTGTCGCACGCGGTCAAGCGGGAAATTCATCGCGAGTATCCGGATATTCCCGCCGAGCGGGTTCTGGTGGTGCACAACGGCGCCGATACGAATACGCGCAACCAGACAGATGGGGCTGCGTGACTTCGTGGCGGCGGCCCTGAGGGCCTGGCTCGGGGGTGTGTACGACCGCGCCGTGCTGCGCCAAGTCCTTCCCACGCCACCGTTGTGGTCTGCCCGTCGATCTACGAGCGGCTGGGCATCGTGAACCTCGAGAGCATGGCTCATGCTGGCCGCCATTGCGGATCCGGGTGAATGCCCGGCCAGGGCGTGCGGGGACGGCAGCACGTCGAACGGAACTTCTCCTGGCGACGCGTCGCGGCAGATACCGTGGACGTCCATCGCCAAGCACTCGAATCAGGCTGAATCGGCACATTACCCGGGCCTCGCCAAAGAGGCGCACAGGATCAACCCATCTCGGTCTCCACCAGCGTGCTGCGTAGCCATTGCTCAACGCCGGCGATGTGCACGGTGGCCCAGGAACGGGCGACGTCGGGCTGGCGGGATTCGATCGCGTCGCAGATGGCCACGTGCTGCTCGCGGGTCTTGTCGACGGCGCCCTCCTGGGTGAGGCCACGCCAGATCCGGGCCCGGGTGGTCGGTCCGGACAGCCCGTCCAGCAGCGAGCAGAGCACGGTGTTACCCGATCCGAGCGCGATCCGCCGGTGGAACTCCAGGTCGTTGGCCACCAGCGCCTCAATGGTCGGGGAGTCGTCCAGCTGGTCGAGAACGACGCGCAGGCCGGCGATGGCCTCGTCGGACATCGCGGTGGCGGCCATGGCGGTGGCGGCGGGTTCGAGGATGCGGCGCACCTCGAGGAACTCCAGCACGGTGTCGTCGCGGTGGAAGTCGACGACGAAGCTCATCGCGTCCAGCAGCAGGTTGGGCTCCAGGCTGGTCACGTAGGTGCCGTCGCCCTGGCGGACGTCCAGCACCCGGATCAGCGACAGCGCCTTCACCGCCTCGCGCAGCGAGTTCCGGGACAGGCCGAGCCGCTCGGCGAGGTCGTTCTCCTTGGGCAGCCGGTCACCCGGACCGAGCTCCCCGGTGACGATCATGGCCTTGATCTTCTCGATGGCCTCGTCGGTGACTGGCACGGCAGGTCCCTCTCGACAAACTGCGATGTTCTCTGGTCAGTCTGCCCAATGATCCTTCAACCCTTGGTCGCCCCGCCGGTCAGGCCTTTGACGAAGTTGCGCTGCAGGGCGAGGTAGAAGATCAGGACGGGCATCGTGGCCAGGAACATGAGCGCGAACACTGTGCCGAAGTCGGCCTGGTACTGCCCGATCGCCCGGTAGATGCCGGTGGTGATGGTGGTCCCCTTCCCCGGGCCGAGGATGATCAGCGGGTTCAGGAAGTCGTTCCAGATCCACACCCCCAGGAAGATCACCACCGACGCGCTGGCCGGCCGCAGCAGCGGGAACACGATGCGCCAGAACGTCTGGAACCGGCTCGCCCCGTCGATCGCCGCCGCCTCCTCCAGCTCACGCGGGATCTGCCGCATGAACCCGGAGAACACGAACACCCCGAACGGGATGTAGTACCCGACGTTGAACAGCACCAACCCCTGAACCGTGGTCATCATCCCCAGGAACCCCAACACCTCGGTGATCGGCAGCAGGATCACCTGCGGCGGGATCATCAACCCGCACAGCAGCAACACCATGGCCACCCGCGCCCACCGGCTCCGGCTCCGCGCCAGGTAGTGCCCCAGCATCGCCGACAGCACGGTCAACACCAACACCGACGCCGTCGTGATCACCACGCTGTTCGTCAAGCTCACCCAGAACAACCCGTCCGGCCGGCTCATCACCGCGACCAGGTTGTCCAGGGTAGGCGGAAGAGGCAGTCCGATCGGATCAGCACTGATCCTCGGCCCATCCTTGAACACGTTGGCCAGCACGACGTACAACGGCACGAAGAACACCGCACCGACAATCAGCGCACCGACCGGCCGCACCCACGCCGACCTATCCACAACCACTCCACCTGTCCACAACCACCCCGAACTCGCCCCTCAACCCCATTTCCGCAGGTAGAATGGCCAGCAGGCCCCCACCCAACCGGGTGGGGGGTGGGTTCGTGGGCCCGCCGGGGATCGGGTGAGAGCACTCGCGGTGTAGCTTGATCACAGTTCCACCTCCCGCCGTTGCAGGAGTTTCAGCGTCACCGCGGACGCGACGGCGATGATCACCAGCATGACGATGGCCATGGCGGACGCGTAGCCCTGCCGGTTGGCGGTGAAACCGACCTGCAGCACGGTGAACGCGATCGACGCGGTGGTCCCCTCCCCCGGGCCGCCGTTGGTGATCACCTGTACGTGGTCGAACACTTTGAACGCCGAGATCAGCTGCACCACGGTGTTGATCGTGAGTGCCGGCGCCAGCAGTGGCCAGGTCACCTTGCGGAAGCGCTGCACCGGCCCGGCCCCGTCGATGGCCGCCGCCTCCAGCAGTTCCTTCGGCACGCCCTGCAGCCCGGCCAGGTACACCACCACGCAGAATCCCAGTGTCTGCCAGGAAAGGATGGCGCCGAGCGAATACACCGCCAGATCCGGATCGGACAGCCAGCCCGGCGGCTTGCCCACTCCGAACGCCCGCAACGCCTGGTTGATCACGCCGTCGTCGGCCATCATCCGGGTCCAGATGATGCTCACCACCACCGAGCTCAGCACCACCGGCACGAAGAAAACGCTGCGCAGCCCGTTGTAGAACCACCCCCGCCGGTCGAGCAGCAACGCGATGACCAACCCCAGCACGTTCGGCACTATCACCACGATGAGCGTGAGGATCGTGGTCACCCGCAGCGCGCCCCGGAACTCGGGGTCCTCGAACAACAACTGGTAGTTCCGCAGTCCCACGAACCGCGTCGGCGGTCGGAACGGGTTGTAGTTCGTCAGGCTGTACCCGACGCTGATCAGAATCGGCGCCAGCACAAAACACACGTAGACCAGCAACCCCGGCGCCCCGAACGTCAAGAAGTTCCACAACCCCGACCACATCGCACGCCCACGCCGACGTGGCCGCTGCCGTGGAACCGACCCCGGCGGCCTGATCACAGGCCGCCGGGCGGTGTCCGTCGTGGTCAGGACGCCTTCTCCCACTCGGTGTCCAGGAACTTCCCCACGTCAGCCGCCGACTTCTGCCCCGTCACGAGGTCCGCCGCCGACGCGTCCCACTTCTCCGTCACCCCGACCAGCATCCCGTCATCCCCGGCCTCGAACCCGAACGCCGGCACCACCGCCTTCTGCGCCTCAGCCTCCCGGAACATGTCATACCCCTGCTTGTACACCGCCCCCACATCACCGGGCGGCGTGTAGTTCCTGATCGCCGGAATCAGCCCGTCCGCCTTGCACGACGTATCCAGATTCGTCTTGTCCAACTGATACGCCAACGCGAACTTCTTCGCCGCATCCAGGTTCTTCGCCTTCGCGTTCACCAGCAACCCACCCCCGGTAAACGCCGGCACCCGCAACTTCCCGTCATCCGACGGCCAGAAGAACTGCCCAATCTCGAAGTCCGGCTTCGTCTTCGGATCATCCGCCGCGGCCGCGAACCAGTTCCCCATCGCGTACATCGCCCCCTTACCCGTCAGGAACGTCGTCTGCGCAGCCGCATAATCCTGCGACAACATCCCCTTGTCGACGTACCCCTTCGCCGCCAACTCAGCCAACTTCCCAGCCGCCTTCACAAAGTCAGGGTCCGAGAACTTGACCTTGCCAGCCCGCCGGTCCGCCATCCACGCCGGATCCTTACCATACACATCAGTTCCCAGAATCCCCGCCCACGTCGGCCCCAACGCATCATGCGTCGTCTTCCCCCCACCGATAACAAACGGCGTCACCCCCGCCGCCTTCAACTTCGCCGAGTCCTCCAACAACTCCCCATACGTCTTCGGCGGCGCCGAGATCCCCGACTGCTGAAAAACCTTCTTGTTGTAATACACCACCGGAATCGTCTGCGTGTTCGCCGGAAGCTGATAAACCTTCCCGTTGATCGCCCCGTTCCGCGGATACAAGAAGTCCCCCAACTCCTCCGACTTCCACTCATAAAGATTGCCCGACTCCGCAAACCCCGCCGGCGACACCGCAACCAAAACATCCGGCAACTGCCCCGAAGCCAACAACTGCTTCGCATACGCCGTCCGATCCTGCGTAGGCGAAACCAACTTGTCAACCTTGACATCCGGATTCTTGTCCGTCACCCGCTTGATCGCCGCATCCCAAACCTGCGGCGTCAAGTTCGGCGTCTCA
>NZ_DASYTH010000159.1:0-13126 GCF_036002505.1 Actinophytocola sp.
GGCGGCTTGCCGTCGTCGTCGGGACGGCGGTGCTCGTTGAGGCGGCGGAGGAACTCGGGGTCGTCGTCCGGCGCCACCGTCCTGGAGCGACGTGGTGCCACGCTTTCCGGGCGCGCCACGAAGGCTCGCCACAGCAGCACGATGACGGCGATCGCGCCGATGGCAGCGAGCAGATAGATCATGGAATGCCACCTCCCTGAGGACCCACTACCGAGATTAACCCGTTTGTCGGTTTTCGGGTCTCAGGGGTAACCAGTGGGGTCACTCAGTCCCGGCCAGCCGGGGTCGTGGCCTCCGTGGTGAGCTCGGCCAGCAGGGCCTTGACCTCGGATTCGCGGAACCGGCGATGGCCGCCGGGGGTGCGAATCGAGCCGATGCGTCCGGCGGTCGCCCATCGGGTCACCGTCTTGGGATCAACTCGAAACAAGGCCGCGACCTCGCCCGGGGTCAGCAGCCGCTCGCCGATGTGTGTCGCAGCGGTCAACTCGTGCCTCCTCCGTTCTGAGCACGTTGCACGCATCGTCGCATCTCGCCCGTCGAGTACTCGAACGGTTGTCTGGAGGTAAAGAGGTAGTAAGGGACAAACGGCGCGGTTCGGACACCCGGTGTGGGCCCTAGGCTGGCTGCCGTGGACTCCGTGGACCGCAAGATCATCGACGCGCTCCGGCTGGACGGCCGGGCCACGTACGCCGAGCTCGGGCGGCAGGTGGGGCTGTCCGCGTCGGCCGTGCACGAGCGGGTTGGCAAGCTGGAGGCGGCCGGGGTGATCGTCGGGTACCACGCGGTCGTCGACCCCGAGGCGGTCGGGCTGGGGGTGACCGCGCTGATCGGCATCCACCCCACGGACACCGCGGACGACGAGGATGTGGCCGCGGCGCTCGGCCGGCTCGGTGAGGTGGAGTCCTGCTACGCGGTGGCCGGCGACGACGCGTTCGTGGTGAAGGTGCGGGTGGCCACGGTCGACGAGCTGGAGCGGACGCTGGGGCGCTTGCGGCGGATCGACGGCGTGGCCCGGACCCGCACCACCGTGGTGCTGTCCACCCGGTTCGAGGGCCGGCCGAATATTTCCGGCGGGTAGCGTGCTGGCCATGGCGGAGACGCGTCTGGGGCGGGACCTGGCCCTGTACACGCTGGCCCGGCTCGGTCTGGTCGCCGTGGTCACGGTGGTGCTGGTGGTGCTGGAGGTGCCGGTCCTGGTGAGCCTGGCGGTGGCGATCGTCGTCGGGTTCCCGTTGGGGCTGCTGCTGTTCCGCGGGTTGAACCGGCGGGTCACCGCGGGCCTGGCCGCCCGGGGCGCGGCTCGCCATACCGAGCGGGAGCGGCTGCGGGCCGAGCTGCGCGGGGACGATCCATCGTGACCGCGGTGGACCGGTGCAGCGACACGACGCGGGACTGGGTCTGCGAGGCCGTCCGAATCATCGAGGCGGACGCCAACCGCAGCGCGGACACGCACCTGCTGCCCTTCCCTTTACCTTCGTCGTGGAACGTCCAGCTGTACCTGAAGGACGAGTCGACGCACCCGACCGGGTCGCTGAAGCACCGGCTGGCGCGGTCGCTGTTCCTGTACGCGCTGTGCAACGGGTGGATCGTCGAGGGGACGCCGGTGATCGAGGCGTCGTCCGGGTCGACTGCGGTGTCCGAGGCGTACTTCGCGCGGATGCTCGGGCTGCCGTTCATCGCGGTCATGCCGCACACCACGAGCGCGGAGAAGGTGGAGCTGATCGAGCGGCAGGGCGGAACCTGTCATTTCGTCGACGAGCCGGGCCAGATCTACGAGGAGTCACGGCGGCTGGCGGTGAAGCTCGACGGGCACTACCTCGACCAGTTCACCAACGCGGAGCGGGCCACGGACTGGCGCGGCAACAACAACATCGCCGAGTCGATCTTCGAGCAGCTCGCCCTGGAGCTGGCGCCGGAGCCGTCCTGGATCGTGGTCGGCGCGGGCACCGGTGGCACATCGGCGACGATCGGGCGCTACGTCCGGTACCGCCGCCTGCGCACCCGCCTGGCCGTCGTCGACCCGGAGAACTCGGTGTTCTTCGCCGCGTGGCGGGACGATGAGCCATCGCTGACCAGTTGCGCCGGCTCACGCATCGAGGGCATCGGCCGGCCGCGCGTGGAGCCGTCGTTCATCGGCGAGGTGATCGACCGGATGATCAAAGTGCCGGACGCGGCCTCCCTGGCCACGATCCGGTTCGTGGAAAAGGTGCTCGGCCGCCGCGTCGGCGGCTCCACCGGCACCAACCTCTGGGGCGCCTTCCAACTCGTCGCCGAACTCCTCGCCACCGACTGCCCCGGCAGCGTCGTCACCCTCCTCTGCGACGGCGGCGAACGCTACGCCCACACCTACTACGACGACGCCTGGCTGGCCGCACGCAACCTGGACCTGTCCCCCCACCAACAAGTCCTCGACACGTTCCTCACCACCGGCACCTGGCCCGCCACCCCCTGACCGCCCGCGAGTTCGACGCTCCAGCAACCAAGTTCGACGCTCCGGCAAGCGAGTCGTACGTTCCAGCAACCGAGTCGTACTCCCGGTGCTAGCCCCAGCCGAGCGCGCCCGCGGTGACTGCCGCCCACAGCAGCATCGCCAGCCCGGTATCGCGCAGAACGGGGATCAGCGCCAGACCGGCCTCGCCGTGAACGACCCTACGAGCGGATCGTTGAACGATGGGAAGGGCGAGCAATCCCACCAGCAGCCAGGGATTGTTGAACGATGTGACGATGGAAACGATGAACGGGACCGCGATCAGGCCGCAGTAGAGGGTCCGGGTGCGCACCTCCCCCAGCCGCACCGCGAGCGTGACCTTCCCCGCCGTCCGGTCCGTCGGCACGTCCCGAAGGTTGTTCGCCACCAGCACCGCCGCGGAGAACGTGCCGGTCGCGACCGCCCCCGCGACTCCCGGCCAACTGACCCGCCCGGCCTGCACATACAGCGTGCCCAGCACCGCCACCGGCCCGAAGAACAGGAACACCGCCGCCTCGCCCCATCCGGAGTACCCGTACGGCCGCGACCCTCCCGTGTAGAACCACGCGCCGAGGATGCACACCGCCCCCACCGCGACCAGCCACCACCGCCCGGTCAGAGCCGCCAGCATGAACCCGGCCCCCGCCGCCACCCCGAAGCACGCGAACGCCGCCGCCCGCACCCGCCCCGCGCCCACCAGCCCGGACCCGACCAGCCGCAGCGGCCCGACCCGCTCCGCGTCCGTCCCCCGCACCCCGTCCGAGTAGTCGTTGGCGTAGTTCACCCCCACCTGCAACGCCACCGCCACCGCCATCGCGAGCACCCAAAACCCCACATGGAACCCACCCACCGCGGCCGCCGCCCCACCCCCCACCAGCACCGGTGCGACCGAGTTCGGCAGCGTCCGCACCCGCGCCCCCTGCACCCACTCCGCGACGGTCGCCATGCCCCCATCTTGCTGGATCACGGAGTGTCAACAGCCGAACACCTGACCAAGACCTGGCACACTGATGAGGCCACCGGCAGCCATGGAGGGAGGTGAACATGTTTCCGACTAACCTGACGTCGGTGCTGACCGGTGCCTCCGTTGGGCAACTCAGGCATTGGAACCGAACCGGGCTACTGGTGCCGGAGGTCGCAACGGGAGCACGTCTTCTGTACTCGTTTCGCGATGTCGTAGCACTGCGAACCGTCGTGCGGCTGCGCACCGAGACCTCACTACAGAAGGTTCGCCGAGCTTTCGCCACCATGCCCGCCCTTGATTTCACCGAGCATCCGTCGAGATACCGATTCGGAACCAACGGCCGGACCATCGCACTTGCGGATGACGAGGGTAATCTCGTCGATCTTCTTGCAAACCCGGGCCAGTACGAGATCTTCAGCCTGGCCGACGTGTTCGAACCGTTCCAGACCAAGCGCGGGGCAACCGTCGTTGACTTTCTTCACCCACGAGAGCGGCTCGAAGTTCGCGCCGGTCGGATGGGGGGGTGGCCCACTATTATCGGTACCCGTGTGCCGTATGACACCATTGCCGATCTCGTTGCGAGGGGCGACGTCGCGCTGGAGGACGTGAGTTACTACTACCCCGGCGTAGACGCCGAGGCAGCTCGTGACGCCGCCGACTTCCAGGCCTCGGTCCGGAGCGCGGCGTGAAGTTCTTCATCGACCACAACCTCAGCCCGCAACTGATCAAACCTATCCTGGCTATCCACCCACGGCACACCTTCCTGTGCGCACTGGAAGAGCAGCTCACGAAGACGGATGACATTCCCTTGTTCTCCGAGCTGGTTAAGCGCGGCTTCGAAGCCATTATCACTCGGGACCGGAACCAACTTGCCAATGACGACGAACGGGCTGCCCTCCTGGCCAGCGGTCTGCACTGGCTCGGTGTCAAAGACACCCATGTGCCCGGGCTGCTGGGAATTGCATTGGACGCGGCGGCAGTCACCATCGGCCTGACCGTGGTCCTGCCGGAGTTGACAGCCGAGCAGCGCGCTTATCGGTTCCCGGCGATACCACATCAGAAATCGCAGCGTGCAAAGCCAGTCAGCCTGCTGCCTCGACCGCCCGATCAGCAACTGGGTGCGCCGGTGACACCGGCCACGTAGCCGGCGGCGATCCACATTTCCGGTGCGATGCGGTACCAGCCCTCGGCCTGGCACTCGACCCGGACCTGGGCGTGCGCGGCGACGAGGCCGGTGACCGGGGCGCCGGGATCGGGGGCACTGCGGACGTCCTGCGGCGAAGCGACCGAGCCGCGCGGACCCGTGGCCGTCCAGAGGAAGGTCACGGTGACCCAGGAGTTGGTGGTGAGCTGGAGGCCGTCCCAGAACATGCCGTCGGCGAGGTCGATGCCGGCCGGGTTGCGCACCAGGCGGCCGAACTGGTCGAGGCCGGCGTTGTAGCCGTCCTGCTTGGCCGCCTGGGCCTGCGGGCGGCCCTGCGGCAGGTCCGTCCACATCTGACGGACGTCGGCCGGGTTCCAGTAGTCGTCCTTGGTGTTCCACGGGCCGACGTCCCACACCGGCGCCCACTCGCAGCGGCCGTTCCGGGCGCAGACCTTCACGGTGTAGTCACCGGAGTCCTTGGTGGACAGGCCGCGGCGGGACGGCAACGCGGCGAAGTGGTCCCGCTCCACGATGACGTGGCCGCTCGCGGTGTGCCCGCCGACCAGGCCCTCCCGGGTGGCGAACACCTCGTAGCCGAGCCCCGCCCCGGCGCGCACCCGTGGCGGCACGGCGACGCTGGCCGCGTGCACGGTCAGCGTGCGCGGTGCGGTGTCGTGGTACAGCACCCGAACCTGCACGGCCGTCGCCGGAACGTCGAGCACGGCCGGCGCCTCGGTCCACTCGGTCCAGCCGCCACCCGGCTCCCGGCCACGGACGTCGACGACGTCGGCATCGCCCGAAACGGTGAACGCGTTCGCCGGCTGGCGCAGCGTGTGCACGGGGTAGACCGCGATCGTCACGCCGTCCATTCGGGACATCTGGCTGACCGAAATGGGTTGGGAGAGCTCGACATTCCACTCGTCGGGGGCAGGTGCCACGGTCAGACCGGCAAGCAGGGCGAGCACCACGGGCAAGGCTGTCATAGTCCTGGGAACGTGCCACAGTCAGAACAGGTCGGCCACCGCAGCGCGATCGACCTTGCCCGGCCCGCGTAGCGGCAGCCGGTCGACCCGCCGGATCACCCGCGGCACCGCGACCGCCCCGAGCTCGGCCCGCACCGCGGCACGCAGGTCGTCATCATCCACAGTGGACCCACCGACCACCGCGGCGGCGACCCGTTGACCCCACTCCGGATCCGGCAGCCCGACGACGCAGGCCTCGACCACGCCGGGCCGCGCCGCCAGCACCCGCTCCACCGCGGTCGCGGCCACCTTCACGCCCCCGGTGTTGATCAGGTCGTCCACCCGGCCGAGCACCTCGAGCCTGCCGTCCGATCCCAGCCGGCCCAGATCCCCGGTGCGGAACCAGCCGCCTGCGAACGCCGCTTCAGTCTCAAATGGACGATCCCAGTACCCGGAAGCCAGCGTCGGGCCGGCGATTTCGACCACGCCACCCGCACCGAGCCGCACCCGCACCCCGTCCAGCGGCACCCCGTCGTACACGCAACCGCCGGCCGTCTCGGTCATCCCGTACGTGGTGACCACGCGAACCCCGGCCGCCCGCGCGCGCTCCAGCAACGCGCTGGGCGTGGCCGCGCCCCCGAGCAGAACCGCGTCGAAGCCGCGCAGCGCCCGCAGCCCGTCGCCGCCGGCCTCGACCAGGCGCGCGAGCTGGGTGGGTACCAGCGCGGTGTACCGAGGGCCACCCAACACCAGCACACCGGACGCCGCCTCGGCGAACCCGTGCGGCCGAAAGCCCGCCGACGTGTCCATCAGCGCCGGGTCGTGCCCGGCGAGGATCGAGCGGACCAGCACCTGGACCCCGGCGATGTGCCGGGCCGGCAAGGCAAGCAGCCACCGCCCGGGCCCGCCCAGCCGGCCGTGCGTGGCCGTGGCCGAGGCCCGCAGCGCGGACGCCGCCAGCAGCACTCCTTTGGCGTCCCCGGTGGAGCCCGACGTCGGCACCACCAGCGCGATCCCCGCCGCCGGCTCCGAGCCGGTCACCGGCACACCCGGATCCACCGGAACAACGGGCGGCCCCGACCCGTCCAGCGCCGCCCGAAGACCGCCGAACAGCTCGGTGACCGCCGCCGGCGAGCCGTCGACCACGACCTGCCGCATGCCGCCATCCTGTCATGATCACGGTTCGCAGCGGGTCGGCTACTCCGAACAGCCGCTCACTTTACGCTGGAGTGCGCAATCCGACCGGCATGTAAAAACCGTGATAGACCATGGCCTGATTTGGCCTTATTCTGTCCAGGGGTCGAATACCGTCGAAGTCGACGGCGGTTGTTGCGGTATTTCTCGCCCAATTCCGGAGGTCCTCGATGACAGACGTGCAATCAGCACCCGACCGGGCACTCACCGAGGAACAACAACAGAAAACCAGGCAGTGGTCCCTGGTCGTCTACAGCGCCATCGTCGGCGTCATTCTTTCCATTGTCTGGTCGCCGCGGCTCGTGGACACCGTCATCGCCGGTAACATTGCCGACCCGGTGGTCGGCGGCACCGCGACGCAGGTGGCCATCACCGGATCGTTCGCGGCGGCCGTGTTCGCGTTCATCACCGGCGTCGGCGGCATGTTCACCGCATGCAACATCGCCGTGTTCGGCGCGCTCGCCCCGATGTCCGCGCAGCAGACCGAAGGCCTCCGCACCAGAATCGTCGCGATCCTGAAACCGGTCGGCTGGCTCGCCCTCGGCGCGGTCGTCGTGGCCGGTGTGTACGGCGCGATCGGAGTGTTGATCGGCGACAACTCGCCCCAGCTGTCGAACGCGCGGATCGGCGATCCGAACACGGGTCTGCGGGTCCGCCTGCTCCAGTCCGCGATCGTGTTCACCGTCATCGGTGCGATCATGGTCTGGTACGCGCTGGCCAAGGTGAAGCTCGTGCGCAACCCGCTGGCGGGGCTGTTCCAGCGTCGCCCGTGGACCGAGGTCACCTTCCTCGGCGCGCTCGTCGGCGCGTTCCTCATCGGCCGGCCGTTCGGCATGTTCCGGCACATGTACGAATACGCCGCGTCCACCCACAATCCGCTCATCGGATTCATGACGTTCGCGTTGCAGTCACTCGGCAACATCGCCGGCGTCGCCATTCTGCTGATTCTAGTCACCCTGCTGAGCCGAGGCCGGTTCCAGCGCTGGATCGCCGCGAGATCCGACCGCGCCGCACGATTCACCGCGGCCGCATTCGTCATCTTCGGCACATTCTTCATCTTCTACTGGGGCGTGCGGCTCGGTAACCGCGCCGGTTGGTACTGGTGGCCGACGATGCCGTACAGCTAATAGTAATAGGGGAACCGGGACCAGTCCGGGGCGCGTTTCTCCAGGAACGCGTCCCGGCCTTCGACCGCCTCGTCCGTCATATACGCCAGCCGCGTCGACTCCCCCGCGAACAGCTGTTGCCCCACCAACCCGTCGTCGATCAGGTTGAACGCGTACTTCAGCATCCGCTGCGCCGTCGGCGACTTCCCGTTGATCTCCCGCGCCCACTGCAGCGCCGTCGACTCCAACTCCGCGTGCGGCACCACCTCGTTCACCGCCCCCATCCGGTGCATCTCCGCCGCGCCGTACGCCCGGCCGAGGAAGAAGATCTCCCGGGCGAACTTCTGCCCGACCTGCCGCGCCAGGTATGCCGACCCGTACCCGCCGTCGAAGCTGCCCACGTCCGCGTCGGTCTGCTTGAACCGCGCGTGCTCCTCGCTGGCCAGCGTCAGGTCACACACCACGTGCAAACTGTGCCCGCCGCCCGCCGCCCAGCCCGGCACCACCGCGATCACCACCTTCGGCATGAACCGGATGAGCCGCTGGCACTCGAGGATGTGCAGCCGCCCCGCGCGCGCCGGATCGACGGTCTCCGCGGTCTCCCCGCTGGCGTACTGGTACCCGGTGCGCCCACGGATCCGCTGGTCTCCGCCGGAGCAGAACGCCCAGCCCCCGTCCCGCGGCGACGGCCCGTTGCCGGTGAGCAGTACGCACCCCACATCCGGCGACATCCGCGCGTGGTCCAGCGCCCGGTACAGCTCGTCCACGGTGTGCGGCCGGAAGGCGTTGCGTACCTCCGGCCGGTCGAACGCGATCCGCACCGCCCCGGTGTCCACCGCCCGGTGGTAGGTGATGTCGGTGAAATCGAACCCCGCCACCAGACGCCACGCGGACGGGTCGAACAGCTCGGAAACCTGATGATCAGCCACAACAGGAGCATATGGGCACCCTGTGGACAACTCTGAGCACGTGTCGGCGCGCCGTGCCAAGCTGGGTCCGTGCACGACATCGACACCGCGCTGGACACCCTCCGCGCCCGGGACGCCGCCGCCGCGCGGCTGGCCCGCGGGCTGTGGGCGGCGCTGCGGTTCGGCGCGGCGCACCCGGAGAACGTGACCCGGTACGACGTGCAGCAGATCTGCTGGACCGCGCTGCCCCGGCTGCCCGGGGATCCCGCCGGGGCCGCCCACGTGCTGGCCGATTTGCTCGATCTGCTGGGCTACCCGCGGTATGCCGAGATCTGCCGGGGCCCGACCACCAACGCGATCCTCGCCGCGGACGCCGACATCCGGCCGGCCCTGGTTCGCGCGGCCTGGCGGGAGTCCGGCATCGAACCACCGAACACCCCGGCACTTGCCTGGGGCGCGGCGCGCGGACCGGTCGAGCAGGCCGTGCACGCCGGGGTCGGCCGGATCCTGGAGGAGGCCGGCGACAACGGGTTCTTCGATGCCGAGGACGCCGATCAGCTCCGTGTCGGCCTGACCATGAAGGTGCTGGCCAGCCCCGCGGATGGCCAACCGGGCGCGTGGCACCTGCAGATCTTCAACGAACGGCTGGCCAGCTGGCTGACCGCCGGCGGCAGCCAGACCCGCCGGGAGATGCTGGTCCGGGTCAAGCCCGATCTCGGCCGGGTACCGCAGTTCGATCCGTGCTACGAGTTTCCCGCCCTGCAGGCGCTGCTCGAGGCGTGCCGCGGCGATGGCGTCGGCCTCACCCGAAGTGGCTACCTGCCGACCGCGCTGGTCCGCGAGCTCGTCGAGCTGATGCCCGCCTGCGCGGACATCGAGACCAGTGGCCGCGGGGAGAAGAGCTGGCCGCCGGTGTCCAGCCTGAGGTACGTCGCGACCGAGCTGGAGCTGATCCAGAAGATCGGGCATCGGCTGGTCCTGACCGCGGCGGGGCAGGATCGGGTGGACGATCCGGACACGCTGGCGATGGCGCTCGGCGAGGACATGATCGCCAAGGACACCTCCATCCGGGGTGTGATCCAGGAGGTGTGCCTTGCCGCGCTGCTGCTGGAAGACGTGATCGAGCTGGACCGGCTGCTGGACAAGGTCGCGGCCGTGGTCGATGAGGAGGGCTGGGGCACCGGCTGGCGCGGGCCGCCCGTCGACGAGCTGAGCCGCGACTACGGCTGGCTCTTCCTCCAACGGTTGTACATCCTGGACGTGCTGCGCCCCGACGACACCAGCACCCGCGTGGGGCTGACCGAGGCCGGCCGCGCTGCCGCCCGCTGGGGGTTGCGGGCCCGCGTGATGCTGCGCGAGGTGCCCGGGTGAACCCGCGACCAGTGCATGCCCTGAAGGCCGCCTTCAGGGCATTCCCGCCCGAGGTATCCACATGAACCCGTCCACCGCACAGGCATCGGTGATCGTCGACGAGCTCGTGCGCAACCGGATCCGCTGCGTCGTCCTGTGCCCGGGCTCCCGCAACGCACCGCTGGCGATGGCGCTGCACCGTGCCGACGAGCTCGGTCAGCTGGTCCTGCACGTGCGCACGGACGAGCGGTCGGCCGGCTTCCTCGCGCTGGGCCTGAGCGCCGGCGGCGGCCGGCCGGCGGCGGTGGTGTGCACCTCCGGCACCGCGGCGGCGAACCTGCATCCGGCGGTCCTCGAGGCCTACCACTCCGGTGTCGGCGTGCTGGTGCTCACCGCCGACCGCCCGGCCGAGCTGCACGGCAGCGGCGCCAACCAGACCATCGACCAGCGCGGCCTGTTCGGCCCGGCTGCGATCGCCGTCGACTTCCCGGTGGCCGAACGCCGCGGCGCGCAGAACGCCGTGTGGCGCGGCCTCGTCTGCCGAGCCGTCGCCCAGGCTGAACACGGCCGCCCGGTGCACATCAACATCCCGTTCCGGGAGCCTCTGGTGCCCACCTTCGAGCCACGCTGGCCCGAAGACCTCGACGGTCGCCCCGACGGCCGCCCCTGGACCACCTCCGCCGCGCCCCGCTCCGTCCCCGGCAGCCGGGTGGATTTCCCTTTGCCGGCAAGGATATTGATGGTCGTCGGCAGCGGCCGCCTGGACCGCGCCACCGCAGCCGCCTCGCTCGCTGCCCGCGCCGGCTGGCCGGTCGTCGCCGAACCCGGCCGCTCCGCAGCGGCGTTGGCCGGTGGCGCCCCGGTGCTGCGCTGCGGCGCCCTGCTGCTGTCCTGCGGCACCCTCCCCGATGCCCTAGGCCCGGACGCCGTCGTGGTCGTCGGCCGCCCCACCCTCTCCCGTGGTGTCCGCGGCCTCATGGGCACCGCACCGGTCTACGGCGTCGGCGACCATCCACAATGGACCGATCCACAGTACGTGGCCGAACACGTCCGCGGCTGGCTCGACCTCGACGATCTGTCCCAAGTAGACGGCCACGACCCCGACTGGCTCTCCGCCTGGCGCCAGGCCGACACCACCGCCGCCACCATCACCGACAAGCTCCTCGCCGAAGAAGACTGGCCCACCGGCCTCCAAGTCGCCCGCGACCTGGTCGATGCCCTACCCCCCGGCGCCACCCTGTTCCTGGGCTCCTCCAACCCCATCCGCGACGTCGACCTGGCCGCCGACCCCCGACCCGACGTCACCGTCCACGCCAACCGCGGCGTCGCCGGCATCGACGGCAACCTCTCCACGGCCATCGGCATCGCCCTGGCCCAGGACACCCCCGGCTACGCCCTGGTCGGCGACCTCACCTTCCTCCACGACCTCAACGCCCTGGCCATCGGCCCCCTGGAACAACGCCCCAACGTCACCATCGTGGTACTCAACGACGACGGCGGCGGCATCTTCGCCCTGTTGGAACAAGGCGCCGCCGAACACACCCCCAGCTTCGAACGCGTCTTCGGCACGCCCGTCTCTGCGGACCTGTCGTCCTTGTGCGCCGGCTACCACGTCCCCCATGTTTTCGCTAAAACCCCCGACGACCTCCGCGCCGCGCTCTCCCCCGGCCCCGGCCTCCGCGTAGTCGAAGTCCGCCCCGACCGCACCCGCCTCCGCGATCTTCACGCAAGACTTCGTGCCGCGGTAACTGAATCCGCCCTACGCTGACCTGTGGCCCAATGCCATCCGGGTGACTCAACTTCCTTACCACTGCGGCAAAAAGCCATCCTGTCCCGGTGGGACGAAGGCCAACATCAGCATCAGTCCGCCAACGCCGCGTGTCCGCGGAGCTCCGCGCCCTCCGCAAGGCGCGCGGCTTCACCTGCCAACAGGTGGCGGACGCCCTCGAATGCAGTGTCACCAAGATCAGCCGGATGGAAACCGGCGACCGCGGCCTCTTCGCCGACGACGTGTCGGCGATCCTCGGCTTCCTCCAAGCCCCCGCCAAACTCCGCGAAGAGTTGCTCAAGTTGGTCCGCGACAGCGACCAACGCAACTGGATCCACATCGGCGGCAAACTCCCCGCCGCCTGGAAGCAACTCATCGAGTTCGAGAACACCGCTATCGCCATCTACAACTACGAGCCACTCGTCATCCCCGGTCTCCTCCAGACCGACGAATACGCCCGACAGGTCATCAGTGCCGGCAACCGGGAACTGTCGGAGCCCGAGGTCGACACCTTCGTCCGCACCCGCATGGGCCGCCGGGAGCTATTGAGCCGCACCAACGGCCCCACCCTCAACGCGATCATCGACGAGACGGTCCTCCACCGCCCCGTCGGCGGCCCAGCCGTGATGCGCGGCCAACTCCACCACCTCCTCGCCGTGGTCCGTCGCTCCAAGATCGACATCCGCGTGGTGCCGTTTGCGGTTGGCGCGAACCCCGGCCTCGAAGGGCCGGCGATGCTCCTGGAGTTCGCCGACCAACCCTCGCTCGTCTACCTCGAAGGCCGCGGCGCTACCGGCCTGCTAGAGGAACCCCAGGTCATCCGCAGCGTTAAAATCGCCTGGCAAGCACTCAAGTCCGTGGCTCTGTCAACGGAGGACTCGGCCCGCCTCATTGCCACCACCGCTGACAAGTTGACCTGACCCGAGGAACAAGATCATGACCACGTGGCGCAAGAGCAGCCGCAGCACCAGCCAGGCCAACTGCGTCGAGATCGCCCACCCCACAACCACTCAGCAGGTAGCCGTCCGCGACTCCAAGAACCCCGTCGGCCCGACTCTAACCTTCCCCACCCCCACCTGGACCCGCTTCCTTCGCCGCCCCTAGTTTCTCTAGCTCCCGCCGAGTTTTCACAGTGTCGGGGTGCTCGGCACCCAATACCCGCTCTCGGATCGAGAGCAGTTCGACAAATAGATCCCGGGCCCGCACAGCATTTCCCACCTCGCTGGTCCAACGCGCCAAGGGATCGTCGCGGTGGTGTCCTGA
>NZ_DASYTH010000160.1:0-9676 GCF_036002505.1 Actinophytocola sp.
CCCGGAATCGGCCGCGGAATAAATTGGCCCCCTGTCCCGGTCATGGTGAACGGGTGAATGTTCCGGCGTGTCGCTGCGGGCGGGACAGGGGTAGATCTAGCGTGATTCTCCATGAGTAACCCACGGCCAACGGCCCGCGCCCGGGAATTGGGTTTGGCCCTGCGCAGGGCAGCGGACGCGGCAGGTATGAGCAACCGGAAACTGGCGCATCGCCTCGGCTGGTCGGATTCCAGGGTAAGCAGGATCTACACCGGTACCCGTGGCATCAGCGTGCCCGACCTGGTCGCGCTGCTTGCAGTGTGCGGGATCAAGGGGCCTGCCAAGCAGAACTTGATCAAGCTCGCCTCCCATGCCCACGAACCCGGCTGGTGGCAGGACTACGACGATCGTCTTCCCGTCGAGCTGCAAACCCTCATTGACTATGAGGACGCAGCGATCGCCATCACCAACTTCTCAACGCTCACAGTCCCTGGGCTCCTCCAAGTGGAGGACTATGTCCGCGCGCTGATGAGAGCATCCGTGACGGTCCCTGCCAATGAGGTCGGTACCAGGGTCGAAGCGCGGATTCGTCGCCGCGAGATCTTCGACCAGTTGCATCCGCCAAAACTCCGGTTCTTCATTGATGAATACGTGTTGACCCGCACCGGTCCGGGCCGCGATGTCATGAGTGATCAGGTTCACCATCTGCTTCGCATGGCAACTCGCCCACATGTGGAGATTCGAGTTATCCCTGATGGCCTTGGCTTCCATCCCGGAAGGCAGGCATTCCACTTGATGGAGTTCACCGAGTTGCACCCTGTGGTTCACGTCGAGGTGGACACGTCCGTGCTTTTCCTCGAGCGCAGGCCGACTACGACCGCCTTCCGACGGATAGCGGATGCGCTCGCGCGTGTCGCCTTGACCGAGGGACAATCCATGGACTGGATTGCTGGCCTGGCTCGTGAGCTAGGCACACCTCGGAGGGAGCACGATGAGAAGGCGGGACACGACGAGCCTGGCCTGGCGGAAGAGTTCTTTCAGTGATGTCAACGAGTGCGTTGAACTGGCTTGGCCTGGCGATGTCATCTTTGTTCGGGACTCGAAGAACCCGGCTGGTCCCGTGTTGATGTTTGAGCACAGCCGGTTCGGCCGGCTTCTGGCAAGCTTGGGGCGGTGAGCAGGACCGCATTGATCACCGGCGGGACCGGTGGGTTGGGATCGGCCGTCACCTCGGCGTTCGTCGAGGCCGGGTGGCGTGTCGTGGTGCCGTGGATCGTCGAGGCGGAGTTGAAGCGGGTGGCTGAGCACCCGCTCGTGCACACCATGCAGGCCGACCTCTTCGATCCGGACTCCGCGAAGGCCGTCGCCGCGTTCGCCGCGGGTGAGCCGGACGCACCACTGGGCGCGCTGGTGAACCTGGTCGGCGGGTTCGCGATGGGCGGTCGGGTGCACGAGACCGACATCGAGGAGTTCGAGAAGCAACTGCGGCTCAACCTGCGGCCGACCTACCTCGTGTCGCAGGCCGTGTTGCCGCACCTGATCGCGGCCGGTGGCGGCTCCATCGTGTGCGTGTCGAGCCGGGCGGCGGTGAAGCCGTTCCCCGGTGCGGCGGGGTACATCACCTCGAAGGCCGCGGTGCTCGCGCTGGTGGATGCCATGGCGGCCGAGTACCTGGACGACGGGATCCGGGTGAACGCCGTTCTGCCGAGCGTTATCGACACGCCGGCGAACCGGGCGTCGATGCCGGACGCGGACTTCGGCACCTGGGTCACGCCGGTGCAGATCGCGGAGGTGATCCTGTTCCTGGCATCCGAGGCGTCCGGCGTGATCAGCGGCGCGCACCTGCCGGTGTACGGCCGGGCCTGATCATCGCGGGGTGAGCACGCAGAACTCGTTGCCCTGCGGGTCTTCGAGCACGGTCCACGGCACGTCGCCCTGACCCACGTCGGCCGGCCGCGCGCCGAGGTCGATGAGCTTGGCGACCTCGGCGGCGTGGTCCTCGCCGGCGAGCGGCGCGGTGTCGAGATGCAGCCGGTTCTTGCCCTGCTTGGGATCGTCCGACTTCAGCAGCGCCAGCCAGGGGCCGGTCCCGCTCGGCGCCCGCAAGAACACCAGGTGCGGCCGGGTCTCGACGACCGGCCAGCCCATGGCCGCGCTCCAGAACGGTGCCAGCGGGTGCGGGTCGGCGACGTCGAAGACCATCGCGGCGACCGCGCCGGTGTTCGCGACGAACTTCTCCCGCGGATCCTCGTAGACGCAGAACTCATTGCCCTCCGGGTCTTTCAGCACGGCATGCGGCACGTCGCCCTGGCGGATGTCGGCCGGCCGCGCACCGAGGTCGACCGCGCGATCGACCAGGCCGGGCTGCTGGGCGAGGTCGAGGTGCAGCCGGTTCTTCACGGTCTTGGGCTCGGGCACCGGGACGAACACGATGCCCAGCTCCGGGCCCTCAAGACAGGTCTCGTCCGGGTCCTCGAACGTCACCGGCCAACCGAGCAGGTCGGACCAGAACCGGCCGATCACGGGCGGATCGGCGGCGTCGACGGCGAGGTGAACGAACCGGTTCGGCATGATCACACAGGTTAGGCGGTATTCCGAAGTCATGGCTATTGGCCGTGTCCACCGTCGCGCAGGCCCTCTGACGTCGCCATATTGGCTTGTGACGTCGCCATATTGGCTCGTGGCGTCGCCATGTTGGCCGACTGTGCGTCGGGGTCGCCGTCAGCTGTGTCTTGCCTCGGCGTCACCAGCCAACACATCCGCGTCAGACGCCAACATAGCGACGTGGCGCGCCAATACGGTGACGAGGTGCGGCTGCCGCAGTATTAGGAGTGCAGGGCCGGGCCGTCGACCTTGTATCGCCAGCGCTCCGGCGCCGGGGGCGGCCACACCGGGATGACCACGCGGAACTCGTTGCCCTCCGGGTCGGCCAGCACCGAGTACGACACCTCACCGTCGTGCCGGCGCACCACCCGGGCGCCCAGCTCGCACAACCGGTCCACGTCCGCGTCGTGCTGGTGCGCCCAGTACGACTCGAACCCCAAGCACAGCCGGCCCAGCGCGGGGCTGCGGTCGGCCACCCGGGAGAACTCCAGGAACGGTCCGCGGGCCGGCTGCCGGGGGTCGCGCAACGTGGCGAAGTCGGCGGCGCTCTCCATGATGTCCCAACCGGTGGCCGCACCCCAGAACGCGGCCAGCAGCTCCGGGTCGCCGCAGTCCACCACGATCGCCGCGATCGCGCCCGCGTCGGAGTACCGGTCCCGCGGCTTGAGCAGGCAGAACTCGTTGCCCTCGGGGTCGGCGAACACCGTCCACGGCACCAGCTCGCCCTGCCCGATGTCGATCACGCGGCCGCCGATCAGCGGGAGCGCCTCGCGCGAGGCCTGGTACTCGTGCATCCCCCAGGTGTTCAGGTCGAGGTGCATTCTGTTCTTACCGGACTTCTCCGGCGCCCCCGGCGAGAACGTAAGATCCAGCGTCGAACCGTCCTCTTCGGACGGAACAATGCGGACCTCCCCGCCCGCCTTCGCCTCCACGCGCCACTCATCGACCGAGGACGTCCAGTAGTACACAAGGGCGTCCACGTCCTCGGCCTGAAAGACGACGCTGGTAAGCCTCACCGGCATGCCCAGACGCTATCCGGTCCCCCCGACACCGCGCGGTCCGCCTCATCGGGTGGCGAGGCGGAGGAGAGCCCAGATCTGGGCGATGGCATCCTCGCTGCCCTCCCGTTCCAGATCCCGGGTGTGCGGCGGAACGCGACCCCAGAGCCACAGGTACATGGTGTGCGGGTCGGCGATGATGGTGCCGTCGCCCAGTTCGTCCGGGTTGTCCACGCGCCAGGACGAGGTGGCGTGCGGCGTCGACCGGGCCATCCACTCGCGGCCGCCGGTGCGGATCTTGAGCCGGGCGTGCCGGGTGCCGGACACCCCGAGCACGTCCAGCCGGTGCGCGAACCAGAGCGTGAGCACCTCGTCCACGCCGTCCACCGCCACGTCCTGCGGCACCCGCTCCGGGTCCAGGCCGGCCGCGGCCTGCACGTCGACCCGGTGCACGGTGGTCTCGTGCGCGAGCCGCCGGTACCAGAACCCGTACGTCTCGTGCTCCGGCCACCAGGTCGGGCAGGGGGTGTCCGGGGGGTGCGCGGTGAGCTGATCCACCACCGCGCGCATCCCGGCCCGCAGGTAGTCCGTCACCGACTGGTCCTCGTCCGGCTCGCGCTGCCAGGCCGTCGGCCGCACGCCGGACCGGACCCAGGCCAGCGCCATCCGGTACACGCTGCCGACGTGCCGGACGGTGTCACCGAGCGTGAGCCCCGGGCAGCCGGGCACCTCGAAGTCGGGGTCGGCGCCCTCCGCCGAGCCGGCCATCGCCTCGGCCTCGGCCTCGATCCGTTCCAGCAGTCGGGGGAAACCGGTCAGCGTCCAGCTCATCGGGTGGTTGCGCCGTTGACGGCCCGGCGGACCAGGCCGGTGAACTGCTCGGCCTGCCGCACCAGGTCGTCGGCCGCCCGCGGGCTGACCACCCGGGTGATGCCGGCCTGCACGGACGCGCGGGTGGCCGAGCCGGAGGCGAAGAACGCGGCCCACTCCCGCAACTCCGGGGCCACCGAGGCGAGCAGCGTCCACACGCTGGTCGGGCGGGACCGGGCGCGGTGCGGGCGGCCGCGCAGCGCCAGCATCGCCGCGGCGGCCCGCAGCGCGCACAGGTAGGCCATGGCGAAGCGGTGCGCCGGGTTGGGCTCGTGCCCGGCCTCGACCAGCCCGTGCTCCGCCTCGGCCAGCAGGCGCAGCGCGGACGGCGGAACGGCGGGCTGGATCGGGAAGTCCAGGGTCATGGTCATGAGGCCTCCTCCGGCTCAAAGCCATCACGGGATGTGACGACCACGCCGTGGGGAAGCCGGCGGCGCCCGGTGGCAAGGCGCTTCCCCCACCCCACCACCGGGCAGTGCTCGAACACCTGTTCGAACAGTTCGAGCTTAACTCCCGGAGTAGGCCCGCTCAACCCCGGCCCGGAATTTCCCTCCCGTCACGCACCGTGAACGTGATCTGATGTTCGTATGGCCACGCTCGACCACCCCGCCATCGCCAAGGTCGCCGCCACGCTGCGCGAGTCCGGGCTCGCCGCCGCGGCCGACCGCATCCGGATCCTCGACGGCGAGGTACGCACCGCCGCGCTCGCCGCGCAGGTGCTCGGCGTGCCCGTCGGGGCGATCGCGAACAGCCTGCTTTTCCGTGCGGTGTATGAAGGTTCGGTGGAACCGCTGCTGGCGCTGACCTCCGGGGCGCACCGGGCGGCCCCGGACCGGCTGGCGGCGCTGGCCGGCGCGGAGCGGGTGGTCATGGCCGACCCGGCGTTCGTGCGGGAGCACACCGGCCAGGCCATCGGCGGGGTCGCCCCGGTCGGCCACCCGCGGCCGGTGCGCACGCTGGTCGACCCGTGGCTGGCCCGGCACGAGGTGGTCTGGGCCGCCGCCGGCCACGCGAAGTCGCTGTTTCCCACCACGTTCGCCGAGTTGATCACGCTCACCGGGGGCGTGGCTGCGGACGTGTCCGGCGAGGAGGAGGATGGATCTCTGTGACCTCAGTGCCGCCCCGCGTTGAGCGGTTCGTCGAACTGTCCGCCGACGAACTGCGGTCCCGACTCCACGAGGCGCTCTCGCTCTACGTGACCGCCATGCGCTACCCCAAAGGCACCGCCGAGCAACGTGCCCCCATGTGGCTCGCCCACATGCTCCGGACCGACTGGCGCTGCGTCGTCGCGCTGGACCCGAACGAACGCCTCGTCGGAATCGCCTACGGCTACCGCGGCGCCCCCGGCCAGTGGTGGCACGAGCAGGTCCGCCGCGGCATCATCGAGCATTCCGGCCCGCCCGCCGCCGACGCCTGGCTCACCGATTACTTCGAGCTCACCGAGGTCCACGTCCGCCCCGACAGCCAGGGCCACGGCACCGGCGCGGAATTGTTACGCCGCTTACTGTCCGGCGTCCACGCCACCAATGTTCTGCTGTCGACGCCCGAGGGGCCGTCGCGCGCCTGGAACCTGTATACGCGCCTGGGTTTCGTGGACGTGTTGCGCCATTACCGGTTCACTGGGGACCCGCGGCCGTTCGGGGTGCTGGGGCGCCGCTTACCGCTCCTGTAGCCATGCCCTGAAGGTGACCTTCAGGGCGTTGAATGCCCTGAAGGTCACCTTCAGGGCATTCACAGCACGGCGAGGCGTTCGCGGAGGGTGCCCAGGCCCATCGGCCCCATGCGCAAGGCTTCCATGTGGAACTGTTTGAGGTCGAACGCCGCGGCGTGCCGGGTACGGAGATCGTCGCGGGCAGCCAGCCAGAGGCGTTCGCCGAGTTTGTAGGCGGGGGCCTGGCCGGGCCAGCCGAGGTAGCGGTCGATCTCGTCGCGGACGGCCACCGGATCGGTGATGGTGCGGGTGGTCATGAACTCCAGGGCCAGGTCCGGAGTCCAGCGCTCACCTTCGTGGAAACCGGTGCCGGCGGGGATTTCCAGTTTCAGGTGCATGCCGATGTCGACGATGACCCGGGCGGCACGGAAAAGATGGGCGTCGAGCATTCCCAGCAGGTTCCCGTCGTCGTCGAGATAACCGAACTCGCGCATCAGGCGTTCGGCGTAGAGGGCCCAGCCTTCGCCGTAGCCGGGGACCCAGGCGAGCAGGCGCTGGAACCTGTTCAACCGCGCCGCCTCGTGCACCGCGGTGGCGACCTGGAGGTGATGGCCGGGGACGCCCTCGTGGTAGACCGTGGTGACCTCGCGCCAGGTCGAGAACTCCTCGCGGTCGGCCGGCACCGACCACCACATCTGGCCGGGGCGGGAGAAGTCGTCGGTGGGGCTGGTGTAGTAGGCGCCGACCGGGCCGCCCGGCGGGGCGATCCTGCAGTCGAGCCGCATCAGCTCGTCCGGGATCTCGAAATGCACGTCGCGCAGGTCGGCAAGCGCCTGGTCGGACAGCTCCTGCATCCAGGAGACCAGCGCCGGCTGGCCGGTGAGCTGGTAGCGGGGGTCGGCGTCGAGCGCGGCGGCCGCCTCGGCGATGCCCGCGCCGGGCTTGATCCGGTCGGCGACCGCCTTCATCTCCGCCTCGATCCGGCCGAACTCCGCCCAGCCCCACTCGTACGCCTCGGCCAGATCCACCGCCGCACCCAGGTAGAGCCGCGACCAGAGCCGGTAGACCTCCGCACCGACGGCGTCCTCGGCCGGCGCCACGGGCGCGATCGTCTCGCGCAGGAACGTGGCCAGCTCGCCGTAGGCCTTCGCGGCGGCCCGCGCGGCGCTGTCCAGCTCGGCCCGGAGCGACTCGCTCACCCCGGACGCCCCGGAGACCAGGGTGTCGAAGTACGACGGCGACCCGTCCGCGCCCGACCACGTGTCGCACTGCCCGGCGGTGCGCTCCACCTGGCGCAGCGCCGACACGATCCCGTTGCCCGCGCTGTCCGCCAGTGCCGACCGGTACCCCGCCAGCGTGTCCGGCACCGCCGCCAGGCGCGCCGCGATCACCTCCCAGTCCGCGGCCGTCCCGGTCGGCATCAGGTCGAACACCTGCCGGACGATCTGCACCGGGCTCTCGATCACGTTGAGCGAGGCCGCGTGCAGGCCGGACTCATGCAGCTCCAGGTCGAGCCCGACCCGCTCGGCGAACACGGCCTGCGCGTTGCGCTCCCCGTCGTCCGCCGGCTCGGCCGCGGCGACCTCGCGCAACGCGCGCGCGGACAGCTCCGCCCGGGCCTGATGGCCTTCCGTCGAGAAGTCGGTCAGCCGGTCGTCGTACCCGGCTATGCCCTGGAACGTCGCGGAGATCGGGTCCAAGGCCACGAACTCGTCGACGTACCGGTCGCTGAGGGAGTGCACAGACGCCATGGCCCGCACGCTACCGCTACCGATCATGGACCCGGCACCGAGTTTCGTCGGTACCGGCTGGCAGGATGACCGGGTGCGCCCGCTCCCCTACCGGCTGACCGCCCTGGCGTTGCTTGCCGTGCTCGCCATGCTCTCCCTGAGCGGCTGCGTTCGGATTCAGGCCGCGCTCGCGGTCTCCCAGGACGACCTGGTGTCCGGCAACGTGGTGATCGCCGCGCTGCCCAGCAAGACCGGCGACGAGGGCCCGCAACTGAAGATCGTGCCGGAGCTGGCGGAGAAGGTGCACACCGAGCGGTACGCCCAGGACGGCTATGTCGGTCAGCGGCTGACGTTCAACGACCTGCGGTTCGCCGACATGACCGTGCTGGTGGAGTCGATCACCGAGCAGAAGCAGTACCGGCTGAGCTTCCGCCGCTCCGGCGACCTGGTGTCGATGGCCGGCTCGATCGACCTGACCCAGCTGCCCGCGGAGAAGGCCGACGTGCTGGTCAAAATGGCCTTCCCCGGCACGATCAACCGCACCAACGGGGTCAACGAGGACGGCACCGTCACCTGGAAGCCGAAGCCCGGCGCGGTCACCGAGTTCAACGTCACCGCCCAGTACACCGACACGTCCGGCGTCTCCTGGACAAAATGGGTGCTGATCGTCGGCTCCTCCGCGATCGGCGTCGCCATCATCGTGCTGGGCTTGGCGCTCCTCGGGCACCGCCGCACCCAACGCCAACTCGCCGCCGAGCAGGCCCAGGCAGCGGCCTGACGCCGCCAAGTTTGCCGCTCACGTCGCTGTGTTGGCGTCTGGCGTTGCCGCATTGGCCGATGGCGCGGTGGGCCGCGGGCGGACGGACCGATGCCCGGTCAAAGGGGTGCCCCGCCACCGCTCAACACACCACCGCCACAAGCCAACACACCGGCGTGAGCGGGGTCAGGCGACAAGGAGGCGAAGGCCGAGCTCCGCCGCTTCGAGATCGAGGAGGTCGCGGTTGCGTTCGGCCCAGCGGCCTGAGGCGAGGTCAGCATGGAGGCGGTGCACCGCTCTCCGCTCGGCATCCGGCCCGACGCTGGCCCAGACCGATATTCCGCGACGGACATTCTCGTCCAGGTATGCCTCGGGCCGGCGCCAGTAGGCCTCGAAGAAGCCGTCGGCGCAGTCCCACGGGACGAGCACCGGTTCCATCCGGGCTCCGATCGCGCGGGCCAGCTCGGTCAGGGAAGGACGGCCGGCCTGAAGGTCCGCGAACTCGGGCAGGTAGTCGCGAGTCAGCCAGAACCGGCCAGGGTCACCGGTGTCGCCCGCGAACACCACCACCCGGCGAGCGACGCGCCGCAGCTCGCGCAGGCCGGCGATCGGGTCATGCCAGTGATGGATGGTGGAGAAAGCCATCGCGGCGTCGAACGACTGGTCCTGGAACGGAAGGCTCTCCGCGGTGGCGGCCACGCACGGCGCCGCGCCGGCGGGGCGCTGCGCCCGCATGACCACCGACGGTTCCACCGCGATGACGTCGCGGTCGGAGGGCTCGTAGGAGCCGGTTCCCGCGCCGACATTCAGCACGGTTCGCGCATCGCCGAGTGCCGCCCAGAACTGCTCGGCGATTCGCGGCTCGGTGCGCCGCGTCACCGTGTAGGTGGCTCCGATGGTGTCGTACAACCGCGCGCCGGACATCAGCTCTAGCTCGTCCGGCTGGGGACGAGGTTCAGGCGGTCGACGACCTCCATCGTGGCTTTGGAGCGGTTGAAGGTGTAGAAGTGCAGGCCCGGGACGCCTTCGGCGAGGAGGCGTTCGCAGAGCTCGGTGACGATCTCCATGCCTTCGGTGCGGAAGGCGG
>NZ_DASYTH010000161.1:0-5173 GCF_036002505.1 Actinophytocola sp.
CCGCGCCGGCAAGATCCGCTACTTCGGCCTGAGCAACGCGGACGCCGCGGACATCGACCGCGCCGCCGCCCTGCACCCCGTGGTCAACCTCCAGATCGGGCACAGCCTCATCGATCCGGCCGACCCCGGCACACTCGACGCCTGCCTGCGGAACCGGGTCGGCGTCACCGCCTACAGCCCGCTGGCCGGCGGCTGGCTGGTCCGCGACTACCGTCCCGGCGAGCCCTACCCGCCGGGCTCCCGGATGACCCTGCGCCCCGAGCCCTACCGCGACCTCGAGCAGCGCGCCGCCACCGGACTGATCGACACCTTGCGCACCAAGGCTTCCGGGCACGGCGTCAGCCTGCCGGTGCTGGCCCTGGCCTGGGTGCTCGCCGAACCGGCCGTGGACGCCGTCATCCTCGGACCCCACCGCCCCGAGCACCTCGCCCCGGCGCTCGCCGCCCTCGAACTCGACCTCGACGAGGCCGAGCGGACCGCGCTCACCGAATCGGCACGGCGGTAGAGGGCTCCGAACCCACCCATTTCCGGTACAGGTTCGCCCAGGTTCCGTCGCGGACCGCGTCGTCGACCGTCGCGTTGACGACATTCAGCAGTTCGGCATTGCCCTTTCGCACCGCCAGGCCGTACCACACATCGAGGTCGATCTCGTCACTCCTTTCGAACCCGCTCGGCATCCGGTGGTTGACCGCGATGAGATCGTGCAGAACCGCGTCGACCTGCCCGCCCAGTAGTGCCCGAAACAGGCTGTCCTCGTCACCGAACAGAGTCGGGGCAAGCGCTCTTTTCCAGGCTTCGCTCTCGCCGCGAGCGCCGCGCTGCAGGCCCAAGGTGACTTTGGCTTTCGTGAACTGGTCAAGCTTCCTGATCGCCGCGCCATTCTTGACCAGAAGTCCGAGCCGGTCGAAGAAGTACGTGGAGGACAGATCCATGACCGCCGTCCGCGACGCGGAAATCACCAGGCCCGACGTGATGTCGCAGCGCCCGGCGTTCAGCGCAGACCCGTCCTCGATCCCGGCCTGGACCACCTGCCTGGTGACCCCGAGCCGGGTGGCCACCAGATCAATCAGGTCAAAGTCGATACCTCTCGCGTCGAACCGGTCGGTGCACACCGTGAGGTTCCCGGCGGCCACGAACGTCGGGTTCGCGGAAGGACTCGTATTGCTTGTGCTGCCCGCGGCGGAACTCAGGACGAGAGGCACGGCGAGGACGAGCACCGCTCGCCACCAGGGTGACACCCCGATCTTGATGCCACCCGATATTCGACCGGCCTGGACGAGGTATTTTGCGTTCCCCTTGAAGACGTTCCGGACCACACAGCTGAGGGTACCGCGCCCTCAGGCTGCCTCAGACTTCTTCTCCAGGCCGAGGAGGACGTACGGAATCGCCAGCTTCTGGAAGTTGGTGTCCGGGGCGAACTCCTTGATCGCGCCCTCGAGGACGAGCATGGACAGCAGCGGGAATACGAACTCCGGATCACCGTAGAGCCCGTACCGGTTCTGGATGTCGAACAGCGTGATGGCGAACTGCAGGAGGTTGAAGTCCTTGGTGTGCGCCCCGCTGTTCTTGCGAACCAGCTCGCCGTGCTCCCGGCGGAAACCCACCTCGTCGAAGTTCTTCGGCCTGATTCCGGTCGAGATGATGTTTTCCGAGCACCGGGCCTCATTGCCGGTGGCCATGGCGTAGAAGTAGTCGGCGAAATGCCAGCGGGCGTGCTCGCTGAGCTTCGTGACGAACCCCGCGTCGACCATCACGATCGTGCCGTCCGGCCGGAAGTAGAGGTTTCCGGGATGCAGGTCGTTGTGCACGAAGCCGTCCTGGAACAGCATCTTGAACACCGACTCCAGCGCGTTCTCCACGACCGCGTCCCGGGCCTGCTGGGTGAACTGCGCGGGGTTGCGCCGCACCAGGTCCGGAATGAACTCCAGAGCCAGGATGCCGGCGCCGGTCTCGGCCGGCCCGGTGAGGTCGGCGCGGACCCGCGGCACGATGACGCCCGGCATCTCCTCGAGGTTGTCGGCCAGCGCGGTCGCCGACACGGCCTCCCGGGTGAAGTCGAGCTGCGCGGCGATCGCGCCGCCCATCTGGTCGATCATCTCGCGCACCGGCATGCTGCGGAACGCCGGCAGCTTCGCCATGATCCGCGCCACGCCGCGCATCAGCGTGAAGTCCGCGCCGAGCACCTTGTCCACGCCCGGCCGGCGCAGCTTCACCGCCACCACCGAGCCGTCGTGCAGGGTCGCCCGGTACACGCAGGCGATGCTGCCGCTGGCCACCGGGACCGCGTCGAACTCGGCGAAGATCGCGTCCAGGTCACCGCCGAGCCGCTTCGCCACCAGCCGCCGCGCCCGCCGCGGGCTGATGGCCGGAACGTCGTCGTGCAGCACGGCAAGCCGCGCGCACAGCTCCGCCGGCAGCACGTCCACCCGGGTGCTGAGCAGCTGGGCGAACTTGATGAACGTGGCGCCGAGCCGGTGGATCGTGCGCATGCCGATGTTGATCAGCTTGCCCTCGAACCGGTCCCGCCGCCCGCGCGGCCGGGTGGCGACCCAGGCGACCGCGAGCCGCACCCCGGTGCCGGCCATCACCCAGCCGGTCTTCGCGGCCCGCCCGGTCAGGATCACCACGGCATACGGCAGCGGAACGTCCAGCGGCCGCGCCTTCACCCCGTCGTTGTCCGCCACCGCTTCTTTCCCTCCGACGCGCCCACGGTCGACTGAACTGATGTTAACCAGGGCAAACTCGCCGGATGATCCTTCAAAGTGCGGACCTGGCTAATCCGCCTCGACGACCTTGATGCCGATCGGGAAGTGGTCGGAGAAGCCGGCCTCGTCGACCTCCTTGCCCATGCCGCCGAACGGGCGCGGCCGGTGGTAGACGCCGGTGGACGTGCCGGGGAACCGCAGGACTTCCACGGTGTCCGGCTGGATCGCCAGCGGCGCGCCCTCCCGGGCCATGTTCTTGTTGGCCAGGAACTGGTCCAGCAGGTTGGGCTGGTTGTCGAAGTAGAACGTGCCGTCCGGCTTGCCGATCAGCGGCCACATCATGTTCCACATCCGCGGAACCTCCTTGGCCTCCACCACCTTGATCCGCTGCCGGGTGCTCAGCGCGTGGGTGACGAGCGAGGTGTCGAACGGCTCGTCGTTGAAGTCACCCATGGCCAGCGCCGGAGTCTTCTCGCCGAGCACGTCGAGCGTGCGCTCGTGGAAGTAGGCCAGCGTCTCGCCGGCGATGTCGCGGAACCCGGCCGACTCGTACTGCCCGCCGCTGCGGGACGGCCAGTGGTTGCCGAACAGCACCCAGGCGCGGCCCTTCGCGGTCTGGAAGTTGACCTGGACGATCTCGCGGGTGGCGTTGCGCCGCATCACCACGTGGTAGAACGTCTCGCCGGCGGCCAGCACCTCCGGGTCGTACAGGAACGCGACGTCGATGCCGCGGGCGTCATCGGTGTCGGCGTGCACGATGCTGTACACCCGGCTCGGTAACAGGTCCTTGATGGCGGCGACCAGCAGGTCGAGCACGTAGTGGTTCTCCACCTCGCAGACGCCCAGGACATCCGGGCCCTTTCCGCCGTTCATCTGCACGATCACCGAGGCGAGCTGGGCGATCTTCTTGTCCCGCCGCTGCGGCGTCCAGCCGGCGATGTCCTTCTTGATGGTCCTGGCCACCTTCTCCGGCCGGCGGGAGAGCGGCGCGTTCTCCTCGTCGAACAGGTTCTCGAGATTCCACCAGGCGACGTAATACGTGGACGGCATGTCACGCTCCGCTCTACTCGTGCGTCACCGGGTGAATCGCTCTTAACCCCTTCTGCGTAATGGCCGGCCGGAGGCACAACTGGTTCACAACTGGATGCGGTGACTCTCAGCGCGTCAACCCGACACCGAAGAAGGGGAACCGCTGATGGACCGAGTCATCCGCCACCGCAGACGGTGGCTGGCCGCGCTGGTGATCGCCGTGGCCGGGGCGCTGCTGTCCGCCGTGCCGGCTACCGCGACACCGTCCGCGGTGGACGTGTGGATGCAGGACAATCCGAGCGACAACGCGTCAGAGCCGAGCCTGCCGTGGTCGCCGCCGGACGTGTGGCGCAGCCCGGACATCTGGGTCTGCCAGAACCCGTCGCCGATGTGCCTGGCCGACGAGAACCCGATCGCCGGCCAGCCGGCCTACCTCTACGTCCGGCTCAACCGCCTCCAGGGCGCGACCGGCAACGTCTTCGGCACCCTGCGCACATATTGGACGGACCAGGGTGGCGCTGCGTACTGGGACGGCACCGCGACCGACGACTGGAACGACATCAGCGCGCTGTTCACCATCGTGCCGCCCGGGGGCACCATCGTCGGCCCCATTCCCTGGAACGTGCCGACCTCGCCGACCCACTTCTGTCTGCTCGCCCGCTGGGATTCCGGCAGCGACCCGATGACCTTCGCCGAGGGCCCGACCACCTGGCAGAACGCGTGGCAGAACAACAACATCGCCTGGCACAACGTGGACACCGTGCGCCTGCGGCACTTCGGTATCACGCGGGAGCCGTTCCTGGTGCGCAATCCCGAGCCGCGGCCGATCCGCACCGACCTGGTGATCGCCCCGGTCGGCCGGCCGTTCGCCGTGGACGGAAAGGTGATCGTCAACCTCGGCCCGGTGCTGGCGGCCCGCTGGCGGGAGTCCGGACAGAAGGGCGTCGGCGTGGTCCCGGTCGGGGACACCCAGGTTCAGGTCGTCAACCCGGTGAACGCGCGCATCCAGGGCCTGCTGGTCAACCCGCGAGAGAAGCTGCAGACCTTCGTCGAGCTCACCGCCGGTGAGAAGCAGGCGGGCGGACAGTTCGGGCTGCAACTGTCCCAGACCGACAGTCAGGGCCGGGACTCCGGCGGCGTCGAGTACCGCATCAGCGTCGACTAGCGCCGGCCGGACGCGGGCCGCCTCGAGGGACATCCCGGGTTCCTCGGGGCGGCTCGTTCAACGATCTGACGATCCGCGCCGCCACACGTTCAACGCGGGCACGACCGTATCGTCGGATCAGCGCCAGGTAAAACAGCGGCGGCCCAACCGAGGACCACTCGTCGACCCGGTCCGGCTGAAGCAGGTGCCGCACCACGGAGTCCACATCGAACGGGACGAGCTCAACCTGGTCGTGCTCCCACTTGTCCGGCACGCCCCGGCTACGCCGCGCCAG
>NZ_DASYTH010000162.1:0-11316 GCF_036002505.1 Actinophytocola sp.
CGCCCGGCACCGGCGCCGCCTTGAGGCAGGCCGCGGCGACGCAGGCGGCCGGCTCCAGCACGGCCGCGGCCCGCAGGTCGCTGCCCTCCGGCAGCACGTGCAGCAGGCGCGCCGGCAGGGTCAGGTAGTCCGCCCAGGCGCCCGGCTGGGTGAAGCCGGTCTCGTCATACGGGGCCGTGCAGAGGTTGTTGTCACCGCGCCGGCAGGCGTCGCAGTGCCCGCAGGAGCGGAACCCCTCGCCGACGACTCCCCGGCCGACCAGGGCGGAGTCCCGGACGTCGCCGACCGACTCCACGGTGCCGGACCATTCGTGCCCGGGCACCACCGGGTACCGCACGAACCCTTCGGGACGGCCGCCGGCGAGCAGCTCGCGGTCCGAGCCGCAGATGCCGGACCAGGCCACCCGCACCAGCGCCTCGCCGGGGGCGGGCGGGCGCGGTTCGGCGGCCGCGACCCGTAACCGCTCCGGCTCGTCGATGACTACCGCACGCAGCATGCTCATCGGTGTGTTGGCCTCTCACGTCGCTGTGTTGGCTTGCCACGTCGGTGTGTTGGCACATGGCGCGGTGTGGACGTCGTGACGCGCCAACATGGCGACGCCAGGCGCCAACATGTCAACGCTGACGGCCAACACGCCGACCCGGGTCCGGGGTTCATTGGTCGAGCATGTGCTGGACGGCTGTGGTGGTGGTGGCGAGGAGGCGGCGCATCGACCGGCTGGCCGCGGCCGGCCGGCGCCCGCGGACGGCCAGCAGCACCGCACGGTGCAGCGGGAGCGTGGCCGCCACCCCGCCGGGCGCGTGCGAGCTGGCCTCCAGGCCGTGCCGCAGGCCGGGTTCGAGCAACCGGCCGAGCTGCTCGACGAGCTGGTTCCCGCTGGCCCGCAGCAGGGTCAGGTGGAACGTGAGGTCGGCCTGCACGAAGGCGTCCTCGGCGTCCGGCAGCCCCGGCGCGTGCTCGGCCATGCCGAGGTAGGCCGACTCCAGCATGGCGAGCTGCTCGTCGGAGGCCCGGCCGGCGGCGAGCTCCGCGGCGCCCGGTTCGACCATGAGGCGCAGCTCCAGCAGGTCGGTCAGAAAGTCCGGAGTGGACGCCGTGCCGTGCCAGGTGATCACCTCGCGGTCCATCAGGTTCCACTGGTCGCGGGGGAGCACCCGGGTGCCCAGCCGCGGCCGGGGTTCGACCAGCCCCTTGGCCGCCAGCGCCTTGACCGCCTCGCGGATGCCGCCGCGGCTGACCTTGAGCTGGGCGGCCAGATCCGCCTCGTTCGGCAGCTGGGCGCCGTGCGAGAGCTCACCGGACACGATGCGCCGGCCGAGCCACTCCACCACCTGGCCGTGCATCGTGCGATGCCGGCCGAGCGGGCTGTCCCCGACGGTCACCTGCGAATCATCGAATGATTGATACATAAAGTCAAACGTCCTAGCATCATCGTGGATTATGCACAGCACCGGTTGGGAGTGGTGGACTGTGTCCGTAGCGAGGGCAGCGTTCGCGGATGTTCGGTGCGGGCTGGGCGGGTGGTCGCCGGTCCGACCACCCGGGCAGGCCTCCGGCCTGCCCTCGCTGGGCCGGAAGCGAACGGCCCTCGCGCCCACTGGCCCACGTGACCAACCGGTCCGCTGATCACAGACCAACGCAACCACAGACCTCCGTTGTGCAGAATCCACGTCTGCATAGACACGGTCCGACGTCACGAGAGCGTCACGATTCGGGAGTCCACATGAAGATTACCGGGGTACGCACGCACGTGCTGGGAACGGCATGGCGCAATCTGACCATCGTCGAGGTGCTCACCGACGAGGGCATCACCGGCCTCGGCGAGGTGCGGATGCTCAACCACACCGATGCGCTGCACGGCTTCCTGCGCGAGGCGGTGCCGCGGCATCTGGTCGGCAGCGACCCGTTCGACGTGGAGAGCCTGGTGCACCGGATGGTGCGGCACGACTTCGCCCGGGCCGGGGAGATCGCCATGTCGGCGCTGGCCATCCTGGAGATCGCCTGCTGGGACATCAAGGGCAAGGCGCTGGGCCTGCCGGTGTACAAGCTGCTCGGCGGCGCGGTCCGGGACCGGGTCAAGGCCTACGCCAACGGCTGGTACCAGGTGGAGCGCACGCCCGAGGAGTTCCACGCGGCCGCCCGCCGGGTGGTGCAGCGCGGCTACCGCGGGCTCAAGCTGGACCCGTTCGGCGCCGGCATGTTCGAGCTGGACGCCGAGGAGACGGCCCGGTCGATCTCGCTCGTCGAAGCGGTCCGGTCCGCGGTCGGCTCCGATGTGGACATCTACATCGAGATGCACGGCCGGTTCAGCGCGGCCACCGCCATCCGGGTGGCCGGGCTGCTCGCCCCGTACCGGCCGGCCTGGCTCGAGGAGCCGGTACCGCCGGAGAACCTCAAGGCCCTGGCCAAGGTGGCCGCGCACACCGACATCCCGATCGCCACCGGCGAGCGGCTGCACACCCGGTTCGACTACCGCGACCTGTTCGAGCTGCAGGCCGCCGACATCATCCAGACCGACATCACGCACTCCGGCGGGCTGCTCGAGGCCAAGAAACTGGCCGGCGAGGCGGAGTCGCACTACCTGCTGATGGCCCCGCACAACGTCGGCGGCGCGGTGTCCACGGCGGCCAACGTGCACCTGGCCGCGACCACGGTCAACTTCGCCGTCCAGGAGTACTTCAACGACTTCGCCGACCCGTTCGTGAACGAGTGCGTGCCCGGCCTGCCCGCGGTGGTGGACGGGTACTTCGCGCTGCCGGACAAGCCTGGGCTCGGGGTCGAGCTCAACCACGAGGTGCTGGCCGAGCACCCGCGGGTCCCGGTCAGCTTCAACCTGTTCAGTGCGGGCTGGGAGCGGCGGCAGGCGCACGCCGGGGCTTGACTAGATGGACCAATCATCAAATGATTCATGCACTACTCGCCGAGTACGGATGCGGGGTCGACGATGACGGACGTAACCAGCACCACGTCGCGCAGGGCGGCGCTGCGGTTCCTCGGCGCGGGCACCGGCGCGGCCGCCGCCGGCGCGCTGCTTGCCGCGTGCAGCAGCGTCCAGGAGGGCGCGAACAACAACAGCGGCAACAAGGGTGCCGGCCGGTTCCCCAGCACACCGCAGTGGAAGTTCGTGTTCGTCAACCACGTGACCACGAACTCCTTCTTCACCCCGACCCGGACCGGCTTCGCCGACGCGGCCGCCCTGCTGGGCATCCCTGAACCGGCGTGGCAGGGGTCGGAGAACGGCAACGTCGCCGAGATGGCCAGCGCGATGAAGACGGCCGTGGACAACAACGCCGACGGCATCGCCATCGCGCTCACCGACAACAACGCGTTCGTGGACCTGACCAAGCAGGCGCTGGCCAAGGGCATCCCGGTGATCGCCTACAACGCGAACGCGTCCAACAACTACCCGCTCACCTACGTCGGCCAGGACCTCTACCTGTCCGGGTTCCAGATGGGGCAGCGCATCGCCAAGGACGTCACCTCCGGCGACATCCTGGTCGGCATCTCCCAGCCCGGCGGCAACAACGTGCAGCCGCGGATGGACGGCATCATCGCCGCGCTCAAGCAGGCCGCGCCGGGCGTCACCGTGAAGTCCATCAACACCGGCGCCGAGCAGGCCGCCGAGCTCAACGCGCTGACCGCCGCGTACACCGGAAACCAAGGGGCCAAAGGAATCTACGCGGTGGACGCGGGCAGCACCGCGGCCTGCGCCAAGCTGATCACCGACCGCGGGCTCACCGGCAAGATCCACGGCGGCGGGTTCGACCTGCTCCAGGACACCCTCAACGGGGTCAAGTCCGGCGCCCTCGACTTCACCATCGACCAGTCCCCGTACCTGCAGGGCTTCCTGCCGGTGCTCTACCTGTACCTGTACCGGCTGTCCGGAACCCTGGTGGCGCCGCCGGTGACCGACACCGGGCTCACCTTCGTCACCAAGGAGACCGCGGACGGGTACCTCTCGGCCAACAGCAAGTTCGAGGGCGGCAACAAGACCGATGTGATCAACATGCCGAAGGCGATCCCGCTCCCGCCGGCACAAGTGCTGAACCGCTGATGAACTTTCTGCTCCGGTTGATGCGGGTCAAGGAACTCAGCATCGTCCTGGTCACGATCGTCGCGGCGATCTACTTCACGGCAAGCAGCTCCGGGTTCAACACCGTCGGGAACTACCAGACGATCGCCCAGGAGCTGGCGCCGTGGGCGATCATCGCCGCCGGTGAGGTGATGCTGCTCATCTGCGGCGAGATCGACCTGTCCGCCGGGCACGTGTACGCGCTCACCCCGTTCGTGATGATGCTCTTCTCCGTCAACGGGGCGCCGCTGTTCCTCGCGGTGATCGGCGCGGTGCTGGTGGCCACGCTGATCGGGGTGATCAACGGGCTGATCCGGACCGTGCTCACCCTGCCGTCGTTCATCACCACGCTCGGCATGGCGTTCTTCCTGCAGGGCATGACGCTGATCATCTCCGACGCCCGCCCGGTGGCCGCGCCGACGGATCACTGGGTGGTGGAGGTGTTCGGCGGGGCGCGGTGGTCGGAGCTGCTCTGGGTGCTGGTGATCGTCGCGCTGATGCAGGTGGTGCTCTCGGCCACCCGGTTCGGCGTGTACACCCAGGCGACCGGCGGGAACCCGTTGGGCGCGGCCGAATCCGGCATCCGAACGAACCGGGTGAAGATCACCAACTTCGCGATCACCAGCACGTTCGCCGGGATCGGCGGCATCCTGCAGGGCATCCGGGTCGGCTCCATCGACCCGACCAACGGCGGCTTCAACTACATGTTCTTCGCCGTGGCGGCCGCGGTGATCGGCGGCACGGCGCTGCTCGGCGGGTCCGGCACGGTGATCGGGGCGTTCCTCGGCGCGCTGCTGCTGGCCATGGTCAAGATCGGCTTCAACGTGGTCGGGATCAGCGCGATCGCGTTCAACGTCGTGCTCGGCGTGGCGATCCTGGTCGCCATGACGCTCAACGCCGGCCTGATCATGGCCCGAGCCAGACTCGGCTCCCGGAGCCTGACATGACCGACACCAACGGCATCCCCGAGGTGATCCGCGCCGAGCACCTGAGCAAGGGCTTCGGCCCGGTCTCGGCGTTAACCGACGTGAACCTGTACGTCCGCCGCGGCGAGATCCTCGGCCTGATCGGCGACAACGGCGCCGGCAAGTCCACCCTGATCAAGATCCTCACCGGCTTCCACCAACCCGACGGCGGCCAGATCCTGTTCGACGGCGAGCCCGTCCACCTCCGCTCCGTCGTCCACGCCCGCTCCCTCGGCATCGAAACCGTGTTCCAGGACCTCGCCCTGATCAACGATCTCCCCGTCTACCTCAACATGCACCTTTCCAAGGAGTTGGTGCACCGCCCGCTACCGTTCCTCCGCCGCCGCGAAATGCGCCGCCGCGCCCGCGAAGCGTTGGACTCCATCGGCATCAACATTCCTTCGGTCACCGCCGAAGTAGGCCTGCTCTCCGGCGGCCAACGCCAAGCCATCGCCGTCGCCCGCGCCGTCTACTCCAGCGCCAAGTTGCTGCTGCTCGACGAACCCCTGGCCGCCATGGGCGCCAAGGAAAGCACCCTGATCCTGAAGCTGCTGGCCCAACTCAAGGCCCGCGGCGACATCGCGATAATTCTGATCGCCCACAACTACAGCCAGGTGGTCGACGTCTGCGACCGCGTCAACCTGTTGCAGCACGGCGAGATCACCTTCGACAAACCCACCCGCGACACCTCCGTCACCGAGCTCCTCGACCTGGTCCACGCCGAGTACCGCCTCAACCAGCCCTGATCCTGTCCAGCCGTGTCCAGGATCGGACCACCGGCGGCGCCACGGCGTTGAGCATGGTGCGATGCAGCATCGCCTGGGTTCGCTCGCTCGCCGGTTCGTCGTCGTGCTCGCCCTGCTCTGCGCCGGCACCGTCCCAGGCGTTGCGCACGCTGCCACCCAGCCGGACACCGTCCCGCCGACCAAGCCGGCCACCCCGAGCGTGAACCCGATCGGAATCGTGTCCGCCACCATCAACACCGGCGGCTCGACCGACAACGACCGGGTCGCCGGCTACGTCGTGCAGCGGCAGGTCAACGGGGTCTGGACCGACTGGTCCTCGACGCTCATCGAGCCCACCTACGCCTACCTGCAGCCGCTGACGCCGGGCACCACGTACACCGCGGTCGTGGTGGCGCTCGACCCCAGCGGCAACCGGTCGCAGCGCTCCGACCCGGTCACGTTCACCACGCTGGCCCTGCCGGCACCGACCTGCCGGGTCGTGCGGCAGACCATCAGTCCGGAGATCTACCTGCTGAACTTCTTCGTCGAGAACATGACCGCGGCGGTCGTGGTCACCAACTGGACGGCGACCTTCACCCTGCCGGCCGCGCAGACATTGATCGGCACCTTCAGCAGCACCCTCTCGCGCAACGGCGACGTGGCCACACTCCGGCCGATGTCCAACACCGCCCAGATCACCCCGGGCATGACGGCGTTCTTCGGGATCTATGCCAACCGCCCGGCGGACTCCCCGCTACCGAGCGGATTCACGTTCACCAGCGCGGCGACCGGACCGATCCCGTGTGCCGTGACCGACCGCACGGGATGAGGTCGGCACAGACCTGAGCGCCGCCGCGCCCGAGGACCGCACCCCGAGGGCTTCCGACCGCGGCGGCGCTCACCCCCTTACGGTTCCGAGTCGAAGCCCTCGCCCCACGCCCACGCCAGTGCTCGTGGCAGCGCCCAGGCGCCGAGCCGGGTGAGGGGTCGGTTCTCGTCCACGACCCCCGGCGGCCGCCCAGCGGTGCACCACCGTATTGAACGCGGACTCGACCAGGACTTCGTTCTCCACATCGCCGCGTCGCGATCAACGCACCAGCCGCCTCGACGCAGCACCGCCGGTCGTCCACCGGTGGAGCACCTGCCCATCCAGCAGCGCCCGCGAGATACCGATCCGGAAGCTTGTCGGTGGTCGCCGGCACGATGCTCGGCATGAGTATCGACACGGTGCTCCGTCGACAGGCCGGAGTCATCAGCAGGACCCAGGCGTTGAACGAAGGCATGAGCTCGGCAGCGATCAGCCGGCGAGTGAGCGCCGGGGCATGGATGCGGATGTATCCGCGCGTCTATCTGGCCGCTGATCATGAGCTGACACCGGCGGCGCGGATAGTTGGAGCGGCACTGTGGGGCGGGCCGACAGCGACGGTGAGCGGGCTGGCGGCTGCGTGGTGGCTCAAGCTGTGGCCAGATACGCCATCTGCCGTGGGGTTGACGGTGCCGCAGAGTCTGAAACGCACGACGCGACCCGGCTTGCGATTGCGGCGCCGTGATCTCGGAGCCGTGGACCGGGTCAAGAAGAATGGTATCTGGGTCACCGCGGTGCCGTTGACGGTCCTCGAGTCCTCTGTCGAACTGGGCCATCAGGGGCCACGGTTGCTCGATCGGGCTCTGCAGCGCAACCTCGGCTTTGAGGATCTTCGCCAGGCGCATTGCCGCAACCTGGGTCGTGCCGGGTCGATGGCGGCCGTGGAGTTGTTGCGCGCGGCCTGCGATCGGGCGGCATCGGAAGCCGAGCGAGTGGCGATCGCGCTGTTGCGAGAGGCGGGGGTCGACGGTTGGGAGTGTGGCTACCGTGTCGGTAGTTATGAGGTCGATCTCGCTTTTCCTGTGGCCCGGGTGGCGGTCGAGGTGGACGGTTGGGCATGGCACTCGGATGTCGACCGGTTCCGGCTTGATCGGCAACGGCAGAATGCGCTCGTCCTGGCGGGGTGGACGGTTCTCCGATTCACCTGGCATGACGTGACCAGCCGACAGGTGCAGGTGATAGCCGAGGTCCGGCGGGCTCTGGCGGGAAGGCCGGCGGCTTGATCGTCGTTTCAGGGCGTTGACGTTCATATTTGAGCATCAACGCCCTGAAACAGCGATCAGCGGAGGGGTTCGCCGGTTGTACTGAGAGGGCTGGTCGATTCCCGGATCACCAGTTGGCAGGGGTGGCGGAGGACGCCGGTGGGGTGTTCGCCGTCGAGGGCGGCGAAGAGGCGCTCCACGGCGGTGGCGCCCAACCGTTGGAGGTTGAGGTCCACGGTGGTCAGTGGGGGGCGGCAGTCGGCGGCGAAGATCTCCCAGTTGTCGTAGCCGACGAGGGCGACGTCGTCGGGGATGTCGCGGCCGAGGTCGTGCAGGGTTTGTGCGGCGCCGCAGGCGATCTGGTCGTTGCCGCAGAAGATGGCGTCGAGCTCGGGGCGGGCGGCGAGCAGCATCTGGGTGGCGTGCCGGCCCCAGGCCTGGGACCACTCGCCGTAGAGAGGCTCGCCGGCCAGCGCCAGCCCGGACTCGGCGAGGACGGCCGACAGCGCCCTGACCCGGTCGCGGGCGGCGCGGTAGCTGGACGGGCCGGTGATGTGGCCGATGTGTCGGCGGTGCAAGGAAATCAGGTGCTCGATGGCGAGCCGTGCGCCGCCGGCGTCGTCGGACAGGATGGACAGGTCGTCCGGGCTGTCGGACTCGCAGTAGACGTAGACGACCGGCACCGGGATGTCGCCGGTGAGCGAGGGCCGCAGGTCGTTGCTGTCGCCGAGCACGATGAAGCCGTCGACCTGGCGGGCCAGGAGCGTGCGGATGTAGTGCTGGCGCCGGATCGCGTCGCCGCGGGTGTCGCAGAGCAGCACGGACATCTGCTCGTTGCCGAGCGCGTTCTCCACGCCGAGCAGGATCGGGATGGCGAACCGCCCGGCCATGTCGTCGGTGAGCAGGCCGACCGTCCGGGTGCGCCCGGAGATCAGCGCCCGGGCCAGCGCGTTGGGCTGGAACGCCAGCTTGTCCGCCGCCGCGCGCACCCGGGTGCGGGTTGCCGGGGCGACCTCGCCGCGGCCGTTGAGCGCCTTGGACGCGGTGGCCACCGATACGCCGGCGAGTGAGGCCACGTCGGCGAGCGTGACCGCCTGGGTGCGCTGCCTGGCCACCAAGATCCTTTCCAGGAAACGTTTCGAATCTTGACACAGTCTACGGGCGCACCTACGGTCAAGAAGCCGAAAACGTTTTCGGGAGGCAACGTGGCCACAATCCGGAGACTGCTGGCTTCCCTGCTCTCTGCCGCGCTGGCCACCGGCGCGCTGACCGCACCCACACCAGCTCAGGCCGAGCAGACCCTCGGCTATCCCACCTTCACCGGACCGAACCTGCCCGTCGAACCGGTCCAGTACACGCCGGGCAACATGCTGCGCGCGATCTACGACCGCGAGTCGGCCGGCACCGACTTCTGGATGGACCGGCTGCTCGCCCGCACGGGCCCGGACCCGGCCGGGAACTGGCTGATGACCCGCGGCCGGGCCGTCTACCTGCGCCAGCACAGCAACTCGGTGATCGGCTTCGGTGGCCGGATCGCCTACTACAACGAGTTCTTCGACGCGTTCGCCAACCAGAACGGGTACGCGATCACGATCGGCCCCGGCGGCTTCGCCGAGAACCCCGCGCAGCGCCTGCAGACCCCCAGCTACTGGAGCGGCGTCTACACCAACGCGAACCTGAGCCTGCGGGCCGACGTCCGCAAGTTCATCACCCAGAACAACGTGGCCGTCACCAACGTGTCGATCACCAACACCGGCACCGCGACCCAGACGCTGCCGCTGACCGTGGACTCCCCGTTCGCCCGCACCGCGGAAGGCGCCGAGCTGACCGGGGTGCACGACGTGCTGAACTCCCGCGGCGAGCGGCTCACCACGGTGTTCCCGCGCCTGTCCGGCCAGGGCCTGACGCCGAGCGGTGGCCGGCTCACCGGCTCCGTCACCGTCGAGAGTGGACAGACGGTCACCGTCAAGGTGCAGCTCGGCTTCCCGGCCGAGGAGATCCCCGACTCCCGCACCGAGTACGAGGCCTACCGGGCCCGCTCGGCCGGCGACGCGTTCGCCACCCACGTGCGCACCTACAACAAGTGGTGGGCGGACAACATCCCCTACATCGACGTGCCCGAGCCGGCGATCAAGAAGTACATCTACTACCGCTGGTGGTTGATGCGCTTCAACTTCGTCGACGCCGACATCCCCGGCAACGACTTCCAGTTCCCCACCTCGCTCGAGGGCGTCCTCGGCTACAACAACGCGATCGCGCTGACCGTGCCGATGTTCATCGACGACCTCAAGTACCTGCGCGATCCGATGTACTCCTACGGCCCCTGGGTGTCCACCGGGGAGTCCTCGCGCGGCGGCCGGTTCATGGACAACCCGGGCGACCCGGAGAACTGGAGCAACAGCTACACCCAGTACATCGCCGAGGCCGCCTGGCGCAGCTACCAGATCCACGGCGGGCAGGCCCCGATCGTGGAGAACCTCGCCCGTTACGCCGAGGGTGACGTCAAGGGGCAGCTCGACTTCTACGATCGTGACCACAATGGACTGATCGAGTACAACGCCGGCTTCCTCACCGGCAACGACGCCGACGCGGTCTCCTTCGACTTCCGGCCGGGCAACAACCTGGACCGCGCCGAGTCCGCGTACCAGTACAGTGGGGCGCTCGCCGCGGCCCAGGCCTACGAGCAGCTCGGGAACACCGCCAAGGCCACGGAGATGCGCGCGCTCGCCGAGCGGATCCGACAGGCGATCCTGACCGTGCTGTGGAACCCGGACGACCAGCTGTTCGAGCACCGGGTGGTGGCCACGAACGAGCACGACCCGTGGAAGGAAATCAACAACTACTACCCGTTCTCGGTCGGCGCGATCCCGAACGAGCAGCCGTACACCAACGCGCTGCGGCTGTTCGCCGACCCGGCCCAGTACCCGATCTTCCCGTTCTACACGGCCAACCAGGCGGACAAGGCCGACGCCGCGAGCCACGGCTTCCCCGGCTCCAACAACTTCTCGCAGATCAACTCGACCGTCCAGTTCCGGCTGTTCTCCTCGGTGCTGCGCAACTACACCACGAACGCGATCACCGCCGAGGACTACAAGAAGCTGCTGTACTGGAACGCCTGGGCCGGTTTCATCCGCGGCAACACCCAGTTCCCGGACACCAACGAGTTCTGGTTCAACTGGAATCCGGCCACCCAGACCATCGACGGCCGCTCCGGCATCCACCACACGATCCTGGGCAGCAACAACTGGACCGTGATCGAGGACGTGGCGGGCCTGCGGCCGCGTAACGACGACCGGCTCGAGCTGTCACCGGTCGACATCGGCTGGGACCACTTCACGGTCACCAACCTCAAGTACCGCAACGTGGATCTGAGCGTCGTCTGGGACGACCCGGCGGACGGCGTCGCCCACTACCCGGGCGTGCCGGAGGGTTACTCGGCCTTCGTCAACGGGCAGCGGGTCTTCACCGTCGACCGGCTCACCCATCT
>NZ_DASYTH010000163.1:0-17113 GCF_036002505.1 Actinophytocola sp.
TAGGCCGAGGAACGAGGTCTGCCCGAGGAGTGGTCCGGTGACCGGCCAGCCAAGGTGACCCACGACCATGGCCAACATTCCCGAGTTGGAGGGCGCGGTATGAAGCTTGCGGAATGCCGGGCGAGGGAGTTGGCCTACCGCGACGAGGGTAGGCCGAGGAACGAGGTCTGCCCGAGGAGTGGTCCGGTGACCGGCCACCTGAGGCGACCAAAGACTGTGGCCAACATTTCCGGGCTGGAGGGCGTGGTGTGGTTCAGCGAGGTCGACCTGCGGATCGCTGCCGGGCCCCGCACGTTCGCCCGCGGCCGGGACCTCGTCTCCTCGGTGATCGAGGTGCGGCCCACCGACGACGGCGTGCGCGCGGTCGTCGACGGCACCGCGCCGTACGAGGTGTTCCTCGGCCCGGCCTCGCCCGGGTTTTTCGGTGAGTGCCCCTGCCCGTCCGGCGACTTCTGCCAGCACTGCGTGGCGGTCGGCCTGGCCGTGCTCGGCTCGACCCCGGTGGACTCCGGCGCGGCGCTACCTCAGATCACCGCGCTGCACCGCCGGCTGGACGCGGTGCTCTGGGCCCGCACCCCGGTCGACCACGCCGGCAGCCTCGACTATGCCGGCGCCGCCGGGGAGTTCCTCGACACCGTCGCCGCGCTGATCGACGACGGCCACGCCGCGGAGGCCCGGCCGCTGGCCCGCCGTGCGGTGGAGCGCATCGCGGAGAGCCTGGTGACCATGGAGGACACCGCCGGCGTGGTCACCCAGGCGTGCCAGCGTGCCCTCACCCTCTACGCCCGGGCCTGCGCCGCCGCCCGCCCCAACGGCCCGAAGCTCGCGGCGTGGCTGTTCCAGTTGGAGCTGAACAGCCCGGGCTGGCCGACCGTGACGCTGTCCGAGTTCGCCGACGCCCTCGGCGACGCGGGCCTGGCCGCGTACCGCACGCTGGTCGAGGAGGCCTGGACGGCGCGGGCCGACGGGGACATCCGCCAGGCGCTGACCCTGCTGGTGATCCGCGAGCGGCTGGCCAAACTCGACGGAGCTCCGGTCGAGGCGCCGCTGCCCGAGGATCTCCCCAGCCCGGCGGCGTTTCTCGGCGTGTCGTCGGCGGACCACACGCCCTGGTTGGCGGAGTTCCTGGTCCACGCTTATCTCGAGGGCGGTCGGGCCTCGGATGCGTTGGAGCTGCGACGGTCTCAGCTCACGACGCATCCCACCCGGGACCAGTACGCGAAGCTCCGGGAGACCGCGCTCGGCTTGGGGCGTTGGGCGGAGCTGCGGCCGTGGGCTGTGGACGTTCTCCGTTCTGCTCCCGATGATCTGGTGGGCGCGTTGATCGACGACGGGGACCCGGAGTCTGCTTGGGAGTCGGCGGAGAAGTACGGGTGCTCTTCGGGTGCTTGGCTGGAGATTGCGCGTATTCGGGTTCGGCAGCATCCGGCCGATGTTCTTCCCGGGTATCGCGGGTTGATACATGAATGCTTGCAGCGGACTGGTCGGGGAGTTTATCGGGAGGCGGTTTCGCTGCTTCTGGAATTGCGGGAGGCGTCGGAGAAGTCGGGGCGGTTGGGGGAGTTTGAGGAATTTGTGGCGGTGGTGCGGGAGCGGCATCGGCGGAGGTCGGCTTTGTTGGATGAGTTCGACAAGGCGGGCTTGGGCTTAGGTGCCGCCGGAGAAGCAGCAAGCGCGGTCTCGTGAGTTGATCTAGGACGGCGGCCGCACGTCGTGCCGTGTTGGCGCCTCACGTCGACGTGTTGGCGCGCTGCGTAGCACTGCGACGCCAGCGGCCAACATGCCCGAGGACCCGCCGGGCTTCGGTGGCCGCGTGCAAGGACTGGTCGACAGGGGTGAACACGTGGTCGATACAGCCGCATTGTGGTGCTGCTGGGGCGGGTGCGATCACCCCGGGCCGTTTGCTGCGCTCCGTACATCGGTAGCCTCTCGCGACGTGCCCGCCAAGCTGGTCGGCAAGGCCGCCACGGCGCCACCCCGACCCACCCAGACGACACCCGTCCCGCTGGCCACGCTGGTCAGCCGGGCCGGCGCCGAGCTGATCACGCCTGCGGGTGATCCGGGGCAACCGCTGATCACGGGTGCGACGCTGCGTGCACAGCATGTCCTTCCCGGCGACCTGTTCGCCGGGCTTGCCGGCGCCCGCGTCCACGGTGCGGACTTCGCCCGGCAGGCCGTCGAGGCCGGGGCCGTCGCCGTGCTCACCGACCGTGACGGCGCGCGCCGGCTGGCTGATCCTCCGGTTCCGGTGCTGGTGCACGACGATCCGCGCGGCGCGCTGGGTGTGCTCGCGGCGTGGATCTACGGCGAGCCGTCGTTGCGGGTCAAGGTCATCGGGGTGACCGGCACGTCCGGCAAGACGACCACCACGCACATGATCGAGTCGGGGTTGCGGGCCGCCGGACTCACCACCGGGCTGGTCGGGACCGTGGAGACGCGGATCGCCGGCGAGCGGCTGGGTAGCGCGTTCACCACGCCCGAGGCGCCGGACCTGCAGGCGTTGTTCGCGGTGATGGCTGAGCGCGGGGTGAGCCATGTGCCGATGGAGGTGTCGAGCCACGCGCTGAGCTTGGGCCGGGTCAACGGGACGCGGTTCGCGGTGGGCGCGTTCACCAATCTTTCGCAGGATCACCTCGATTTCCACGAGGACATGGAGGACTACTTCCAGGCCAAGGCTGCCCTGTTCGACGGGCGTTCGACGGTTGAGATCGTGTGCGTGGACGGGGACTGGGGGCGCCGTTTGCTGACCCCGCGCACGGTCACGGTGTCCGGCGAGGGCGGCGCTGACTGGACCGCGTCCGCTTACACCACAACGGTTTCCGGTGAGCAGTCGTTCGTGGTGCACGGCCCGGACAGGCTGGTGCTGCCGGCGACGCTGCCCATGCCGGGCCGGTTCAACGTGACCAACGCGCTGGTGGCCGCCGCCTGCCTGCACGCTCTCGGGGTCGAGCCGGCCGCCATCGCCGCCGGATTGTCCACTGTGGAGGTTCCGGGCCGGATGGAGCGGGTGGCGCTCGGCCAGGACTTCACCGCCGTCGTGGACTATTCACACAAGCCGGCCGCGGTGGCGCTGGCCCTGGACGCGATCCGGGAACGTGTGCGCGGCAAGGTGATCGTCGTCCTCGGCTGCGGCGGAGACCGGGACGTCGCCAAGCGCCCGGTGATGGGGGAGGCGGCCGCCCGGCGCAGCGACCTGCTGATCGTGACCGACGACAACCCGCGCAGCGAGGACCCGTCGGCCATCCGGGCCGCGATGCTGGCCGGCGCCTTGGCGGTGCCGGCCGGGGAGCGCGGTGAGGTGATCGACATCGGGGACCGGCGGGCGGCCATCAACGCCGCGGTTGACCGGGCCGGGGCGGGTGACGTCGTGGTCATCGCGGGGAAAGGTCATGAGACCGGGCAGGAGATCGCCGGGGTGGTGCACCCGTTCGACGACCGGGACGAGCTGCGCGCGGCGATCCGGCGTGTGGTGGGCCGATGATTCCGTTGACACTGGCCGAGATCGCGGCGGCTGTGGGTGGGCGGCTGTACCGTGCGGACGGTGCCGAGCGGGTCACCGGGTCGGTTGAGTTCGACTCGCGGGAGGTCGGGCCCGGCGGGCTTTTCGTGGCGATGCCGGGGGAACGTGTGGACGGGCACGACTTCGCGCCGAAGGCGGTCGCGGCCGGGGCGGTGGGGGTGCTGGCCGCGCGGGCGGTGGACGCGCCCGCGGTGATCGTTCCCCCGGTTTCGGACGGGCACCGGCGGTCGGTGGCACTGGCCGGTGACCGGGACGGCTCGGGTGCGGCGGTGCTGGCGGGCTTGGGTGAGCTGGCCCGCGCTGTCGCGGATCGGTTGGCCGCGCGGGGTCTGGTGACCATCGGGGTCACTGGGTCGTCCGGGAAGACGTCCACCAAGGACCTGCTGGCGCAGTCGCTGGAGCCGATGGGGGCGACGGTCGCGCCGCCAGGATCGTTCAACAACGAGCTCGGTCATCCGTGGACGGTGCTGCGGGCCGGCGAAGCCACCCGGTATCTCGTGCTGGAGCTGTCAGCGCGCGGACCGGGACACATCGCGGCACTGTGCCGGACGGCGCCGCCGCGAATCGGGGTGGTGCTCAACGTGGGCACCGCGCATCTCGGCGAGTTCGGCTCCCGCGAGGGCATCGCGCGCACCAAGGGGGAGCTGGTCGAGGCGCTGCCGGCGGACGGGCTGGCGGTGCTCAACGCGGACGACCAGGTTGTCCGGGGGATGGCGTCGCGGACACAGGCTCGAGTGGTTCTCGTCGGTACCGCGGACAACGCGGATGTCCGGGCGGTGGACATTGCGCTTGATGATCAGGCTCGGGCGTCGTTCCGGCTGTTCACGCCGGTCGGTGAGACATTTGTGCGGCTGGGGCTGTACGGGGCGCATCACGTGGGGAACGCGCTGGCGTGTGCTGCCGTGGCTGTTGAGCTGGGTGCCGGTGTCGATGAGGTCGCTGAGCGGTTGTCGGGTGCGCGGCGGTTGTCGGCGCGGCGGATGGAGGTCACGACGCGGCCTGATGGGGTGACCGTGCTCAATGACTCCTACAACGCCAATCCGGAATCCGTGGGCGCGGCACTGCATACTCTGGCCGCGATGGCCGGGTGCGGCCGGCGGTCGTGGGCGGTGCTCGGCATGATGGGCGAGCTCGGCGAGTCGAGCGACGCCGCGCACGAGGAGATCGGGCGGCTGGCGGCGCGGCTGGGGGTCGACCGGCTGGTGGTGGTCGGCGAGGTCGCCGCGCCGGTGCTCGCGGGATTCACCGGAAGGGAGTCGGTTCTGTTGTCTGACGTGTCCGCGGCGGCCGAGTTACTGTCGGCCGAGCTGCGGCCGGACGACGTCGTGCTGATCAAGGCGTCCAAGGTGGCCGCGCTGTGGCGGGTCGCCGACGCGCTGCTGGCCGGCGGTGATGCGGCGTGAAGGGCATTCTGATCGCCGCGGCCGTGGCGATGGTCGTCTCCATCCTGTTCACCCCGTACCTGATCCGGTTCTTCTCGCGGCAGGGCTTCGGCCAGGAGATCCGCGAGGAGGGCCCGCAGGGTCACCAGTCCAAGCGCGGCACCCCGACCATGGGCGGCGTCGCGATCATGATCGCGATGTGGGCCGGGTACATCGGCGCGCACCTCGCCAACGGGCTGTCCGCCCCGCGGGGCGAGGCGCCGACGGCCTCCGGGCTGCTGGTCCTGCTGCTCGCCACGGGCCTCGGCATCGTCGGTTTCTTCGACGACTTCATCAAGATCCGCAAGGGCCGCAACCTCGGGCTGAACAAGACCGGGAAGATGGTCGGGATGCTCGCCGTCGCGGTGGTGTTCGCCATCCTCGCGCTGCAGTTCGCCGACGAGCACAACTTCAACCCGGCCTCGGTGCACCTGTCGTTCGTGCGGGACATCTCGATCATCTCGTTCGGCACCATCGGGTTCGTGGTGTTCTGCTACCTGGCGGTGTCCGCCTGGTCGAACGCGGTGAACTTCACCGACGGCCTGGACGGGCTGGCCGGTGGCTCCTCCGCGCTGGTGTTCGCGATCTACGTGGTGATCTCGTTCTGGCAGTTCCGCTACAACTGCGGCGTGCAGGACCCGACGGTCGGCTGCTACAACGTGCGCGACCCGCTGGACATCGCGGTGGTGGCGGCCGCGGCCATGGGCGCCTGCATCGGTTTCCTGTGGTGGAACGCGGCGCCGGCCAAGATCTTCATGGGGGACACCGGCTCGCTGGCGCTCGGCGGGCTGGTCGCGGGTCTGTCCATCACCAGCCGCACCGAGCTGCTGATGGTGGTGGTCGGCGGGCTGTTCGTGGTGGAGATGCTTTCGGTGACGCTGCAGATCGCGGTGTTCCGCACCTCGCGGCGGCGGCTGTTCCGGATGGCGCCGTTCCATCATCACTTCGAGCTCGCCGGCTGGGCGGAGACCACGGTGATCATCAGGTTCTGGCTGCTGGCCGGGATCTGCGCGATGTTCGGGCTGGGCCTGTTCTACAGCGAGTGGCTCACCGCGACGGGGGGCTGACGTGCGCGGCCGACGGGTGCTCGTCGCCGGCGCCGGGGTCACCGGCCGCTCGGTCGCCCGGGCCTTGGCCGACGTGGGTGCGCTCGTCACCGTCACGGATGCTGACGTTTCCCGGCTCGAGGGCCTGCCGGGGGAGCTGGTTCCGGGGTTGGCGCAGCCGCCTGCGGGTACCGAGTTGGTGGTCACGAGCCCGGGGTGGCGGCCGGACAGTCCCTTGCTGGTCGCAGCTCAGCAGGCCGGGGTCGAGGTGATCGGGGACGTCGAGCTGGCGTGGCGGCTGGCGGAGAACCCGGTGTGGTTGGCCGTCACGGGTACCAACGGGAAGACGACGACGGTCGGCATGCTGGCGGCGATCCTGCGGGCGGCCGCGGTCGACGCCGTGGCGTGCGGGAACGTCGGGCTGCCGGTGATCGACGCGGTGCTGGCCGGACACGAGGTGCTGGCGGTCGAGCTGTCCAGCTTTCAGCTGCACTGGCAGAGTTCGTTGCGGCCCAAGGCTTCCGTGGTGCTCAACGTGGCCGAGGACCACCTGGACTGGCACGGCTCGCTGGACGAGTACGCCGCGGACAAGGGCAGGATCTACACCGGGGCCGGCAGTGCCGTGTTCAATGCCGACGACGTGTGGTCGACGCTGCTGGCGGCTGGCCATCCCGGCGCCATGGGCTTCACGCTGGATGAACCGGGTGACAACCGGTTCGGGATCGTGGACGGCTGGCTGGTCGACGGGGCGGAGCGGCTGGCCGAGGTCGCCGAGATCCGGGCGCCCGGCCTGCACAACGTGGCCAATGCGTTGGCCGCCACGGCGCTCGCGCGGGTGCACGGGGTGCCGTCCGCGGCGGTGGCCGAGGGATTGCGCGCGTTCCAGCCGGGTGAGCACCGCGCCGTCGTGGTGGGGGAATGGGAGAACATCCGGTACGTCAACGACTCCAAGGCGACCAACCCGCACGCCGCGGCCAGCTCTCTGGGGGCTTATGCGTCGGTTGTCTGGTTGGTCGGGGGCCAACTCAAAGGTGCGTCGATCGATGCGCTGGTGGCTGAGGCCGCCTCGCGGTTGCGTGGTGCCGTCGTGATGGGCGCCGACCGCGGGGTTGTCGCCGCGGCGCTGGCGCGACACGCGCCGCAGATCCCCACGTACCAGGTGGGTCCGGGAGACGATGACCCCATGACGGCGGCGGTGCGGGCGGCACGGGGCATGGCCCGGCCGGGTGACGTGGTGCTGCTGGCGCCGGCGGCGGCCTCGCTCGACATGTTCCGGGACTACGCGGCGCGGGGCGAGGCGTTCGCCGCGGCGGTGAAGCGGCTGCACGGAGCGGCGTAGTGGCCACGGTCGAGGAGCGCACGCGCACCCGGAAGGAACGTGTGCGGCGGACCGGGACCATGGCGACCGTGCGGTCGGCGCTGACCGCCTGGCTGGGGCGGCCGCTGGCGTCGTTCCACCTCGTACTCGCCGTGTGCGGCCTGCTGACCGTGCTGGGCCTGGTCATGGTGCTCTCCGCGTCGGCGGTGATCTCGCTCAACCGGGACGGGTCCTCGGCGTACACCGTGTTCCGCAAGCAGGTCATCTACGTGCTGGCCGGGCTGGTGCTGTTCTGGATCGGGCTGCGGATCCCGCTGCGCCGCATCCGCGCGCTGAGCCCGGCCGGGCTGGGCCTCGCCGTGCTGATGCTGGTCCTGGTGCTCACCCCGCTGGGCTCGGCCATCAACGGCACCAAGGGGTGGTTCACCTTCGGGCCCATCTCGTTCCAGCCGGTGGAGACGGCGAAGGTGGCGCTGGCCCTGTGGGGGGCGCACATCCTGGTGGTCAAGCGCGCGGTGCTGCACCAGTACCGGCATCTGCTGGTCCCCGTGGTGCCCGCGGCGCTGGTCATGTTCGCGCTGGTCATGCTGCAGCCCGACCTGGGCGGCACGATCACCCTGGGCGTGGTGCTGATCGCCCTGCTCTGGTTCGCCGGCGCCCCCATGCGGCTGTTCGGCGCGCTCGCGCTGGGCGCGCTGGCCGGCGTGGTGGTGCTCGCCATCGGCACCGACTACCGGCTCTCCCGGGTGCTGGCGTTCCTCAGCCCCGAGGACGACCCGGCCGGCGCCGCCTACCAGGCCACCCAGGCCATGTACGCGCTGGCCGACGGCGGGCTGTTCGGCAAGGGGCTCGGCCAGGGCCCGTCGAAGTGGCAGTACCTGCCCAACGTGGACAACGACTTCATCTTCGCGCTGATCGGCGAGGAGTTGGGGTTCCTCGGCTGCCTGCTGGTGCTCGGCCTGTTCGCCGCGCTCGCGATCACCGGGATGCGCATCGCCACCCGCAACATCGACCCGTGGATCCGCATGGTCGCGGCCACGCTCACGGTCTGGCTGGTGGCCCAGGCGGCGATCAACATCGGCTACGTGGTGGGCCTGCTCCCGGTCACCGGCATCACCCTGCCGCTGATCTCCTCCGGCGGCACCTCGGTGGTGATCACCATGCTGGTGTTCGGGATCCTGGCGAACTGTGCGCGCCACGAGCCCGAAGCGGTGGCCGCACTACGCTCTCAGGGGCCGGGCCGCTTCGGGCGCCTGATGCGGCTCCCGGCACCCGATCCCTACCAGCCGCCGAAGCGCAAGACCCGGCGGCCGCAAGGAGGAACCAGAAGGTGAGTGAGTCGCAAGGCGACGTCGCGGCACTCAAGGTGACCCACGGGCGCGGGGGGAGACTGCGGTGACAGAACCGACTCGTCAGGGTCTGTGCGTGGTGATCGCGGGCGGGGGGACCGCCGGGCACATCGAGCCCGCGCTCGCCTTTGCCGACGCGGTCATGCGGGCGCGACCGGACGCGCGGGTGGTGGCGCTGGGCACCGAGCGCGGGCTGGAGAAGACGATCATCCCGGCGCGGGGTTACCCGCTCGAGCTGATCCCCCCGGTTCCGTTGCCCCGCAAGCCCAACGTCGACCTGCTGAAGCTGCCGCTGAAGGTGCGGTCGGCGGTGAAGATCACCCGCGAGGTGCTGGACCGGGTAGGGGCCGACGTGGTCGTCGGGTTCGGTGGGTATGTGGCGTTGCCCGCGTACCTGGCTGCCCGCGGGCGCACGCCGATCGTGGTGCACGACTCGAACGCGAAGGTCGGGTTGGCGAACAAGATCGGCGCCCGGTTCGCCGACCGGGTTGCGGTGGCGGTGCCGGACTCCGGGTTGCCGAAGGCTGAGGTGATCGGCATCCCGCTGCGCCAGTCGATCCTGGACCTGGATCGGGCGAAGCTCCGGGACGAGGCGCGGGCGCATTTCGGGCTGGACCCGAAAGCGCCGACGCTGCTGGTGTTCGGCGGCTCGCAGGGGGCGCGCTCGATCAACGCCGCGGTGTCCGCCGCGGCCCGGTCGCTGGCCGACGCGGGCGTCGGTGTGCTGCACGCGCACGGGCCGAAGAACACCTTGGTGGTGCAGGAGGTTCCGGGCGCGCCGGCGTATGTGGCGGTGCCGTACCTGGAGCGGATGGATCTGGCCTACGCGGCTGCCGACGCGGTGCTCTGCCGGTGCGGCGCGATGACCGTGGCCGAGGTGTCCGCGGTGGGCCTGCCCGCGGTGTTCGTCCCGCTCCCGCACGGCAACGGTGAGCAGGCGCTGAACGCCCGGCCGGTGGTGGACGCGGGTGGCGCGGTGCTGGTGAGCGACGAGGAGCTGAGCCCGAGGACGGTCACGGACACGGTGATCCCGTTGCTGGCCGACGCCGAGCGGTTGCGGGTCATGGGCGATGCGGCGCGGGGGACCGGTCACCGTGAAGCGGCTGACGTGCTGGCCCGGATGGTGCTCGAGGTGGTCGGTTGAGCGAGCTTGCGAGCGAACCAATGTCACAGGGCGTCCGCTCGCGGCGGCTCCGAGCCTGCGAGGAGGCGACGTGAGCGAGTCGTTGCTGGATCGCGCCCACCTGGTGGGCATCGGGGGTGCCGGGATGAGCGGCATCGCCCGGATCCTGCTGGCCCGCGGCAGGCAGGTGTCCGGTTCGGACGCCAAGCCGTCGCGGGCGGTGGACGCGCTGCGGGTGCAGGGCGCGCGGATCGCGGTCGGGCAGGACGCGGCGAACCTCGGGTTGTTTGACGGCGGCCCGAGCGCGGTGATCGTGTCCACGGCGATCAAGGAGAGCAATCCGGAGCTGGTCGAGGCGCGGCGGCGCGGGTTGACCGTGCTGCACCGTGCCGAAGCTTTGGCGGTGTTGATGGCTGGGTACCGGGTGGCCTGCGTGGCGGGCACCCACGGCAAGACCTCCACCACCTCGATGCTGACCGTCGCTCTGCAGCACTGCCGGCTCGACCCGTCGTTCGCCATCGGCGGCGACCTCAACGAGTCCGGTGCCAACGCCCACCACGGCAGCGGTGGGATCTTCGTGGCGGAGGCCGACGAGAGCGACGGATCGTTCCTCGCCTTCTCGCCATGGGTCGCGGTGGTGACCAATGTGGAGGCCGACCACCTCGACCACCATGGCACCGTCGAGGCGTACATCGCGGTGTTCGACCAGTTCGTCAAGCGGATCGAACCGGGCGGGCTGCTGGTGGCCTGTGCTGACGATCCTGGGTCGGCCGCGCTGGCCGATCGGGCGGAGTCCGCGGGCGTGCGGGTGCGCCGGTATGGACGGTCCGCTCTGGACACCCAGGTTGTGGCGTACGAGCCGTCGAGGGGCGGGGGCGTGGCGCGGATCTCCTTGGCGGGTGGGGAGATTGAGCTGCGGGTGGCGGTGCCGGGGGAGCACATGGCGTTGAACGCCACGGCCGCCTTGCTGGCCGGGCTGGAGCTGGGCGCGCCGCTTTCCGGGCTGCTGGAGGGGATTGCCGCGTTCGGCGGAGTGCGCCGGAGGTTCGAGTTCAAGGGCCGGTCGCGCGGGGTGCGGGTGTATGACGACTACGCGCACCACCCGTCCGAGGTGGCCACTCAGCTCCGGGCGGTGCGGCCGGTGAGCTCGCCGGGCCGGCTCGTGGTGATCTTCCAGCCGCATCTGTACTCCCGGACCCGGCTGTTCGCGAAGGAGTTCGCTGAGGCGTTGTCGCTGGCGGACGACGTGGTGGTGCTCGACGTGTTCGGCGCGCGGGAGGAGCCGGAGCCCGGTGTCAGCGGCAAGCTGATCGCCGATGCGGTCACCACGCGGGTGCACTACGAGCCGTCGTTCGAGCGGGTGCCCGAGTTGGTCGCGGGGCTGGCCGGCGACGGTGATCTGGTGATCACGATGGGCGCCGGCGACGTGACCATGCTCGGGCCGGAGATCCTGGCCGAGCTGGACCGGCGATGACCAGGCTCGCTGACCTGCACCCGCAGGAGGACGAGGCCGACGAGGAGATCCCGGACCGGCACCGGTTCCGCCGGCGCCGGTGGGTGGCGCTGCTGGCCGTGGTCACCGTCCTCGCCCTCGGCTACCTGGTCGTGTTCACCTCGTTGTTCGGTGTGCACGCGGTCGAAGTCGTTGGCGCGCGGACGATCCCGGCCGACACCGTGCGGGCCGCGGCGGCCATCGAGCCGGGGACCCCCTTGGTGCGCCTGGACACCGACGAGGTCCGGGCCCGGGTTGCCAAGCTCCCCAAGGTCTTCTCCGTCGATGTGTCGCGATCCTTTCCCGGCACCGTCGAGATCGCGGTCACCGAGCGGACCCCGGTCGCGGTGGTGCCCTCCGCCGACGGCGTGCACCTGGTGGACGGCACCGGCCTGGACTACGAGATCGTCAAGCAGAGGCCCGCGGGATTGCCGGAGCTGGCTGTGCCCAGCGCTTCTCCTGATGATCCGGCCACCCGGGCGTGTGTGACCATCCTGGCCGCCGCGCCGCAGCAGTTGCGGGCGCAGTTGGTCAAGGTGAGTTCGAAGACCGGGGGTGACGTGGAGTTGGTGTTGGGGGACGGCCGCGTCGTGAAATGGGGCAGCGCCGAGAACTCCCAGCGCAAGGCCGCGGTCCTGGCTCCCCTGCTCACCCGCCCGGGGAAAATCTATGACGTCACCACGGCCGACTTCCCTACTGTGGCCGGATGACCAAACCTGATGATCGACCGCAGGCGCCTACCGTGGGCGGTGAGCGTGATCAGCTCATCGGCTTCCTGGACTTCCTCCGGGCGACCGTGGTGTGGAAGTGTGGCGATCTGACCGACGAGCAGGCGCGCCGTTCGCTGGTGCCGTCCAAGCTGGTCACCCTCGCGGGCCTGGTCTCGCACCTGACCCTGGTCGAGGAATGGTGGTTCGCCAACGTGGTCGGCGGCGAGCCGGACCGCTGGGACGAGGCCAGCACGGCGGACCCCGACGTGGACTGGAAGCAGGGTGCGGACACGCCCCTGCCCGAGCTGGTCGCCGCCTACCAGGCGCAGTGTGAGGTCAGCCGGCGGTACGTCGCCGAGCGTGACCTCGATGACGTGATCACCGCGCCCAACGGCAAGCAGTTCAACGTCCGCTGGGTGCTGCTCCACATGATCGAGGAGACCGCTCGGCACGCCGGGCATCTGGATCTGATCAGGGAGATGACCGACGGATTGACCGGTGAGTGACAACACCTTGGGCTTGGCACGGCGTGGCGGCTGGATCGGATCAAGAGCCTTGCCTACCGTCTGGGCAACGTCTTCGGGTTGACATAACTCTCAACCTCTTGTAGAGGTCCAGAGTTTGCCGTCCGAGACGGGGGAGTACGCAAGGCCACGATCAGGAAGGCGAAACCGATGACGCCCCCGCACAACTACCTGGCGGTGATCAAAGTCGTCGGCATCGGCGGCGGTGGGGTCAACGCCGTCAACCGGATGATCGAGGTCGGGCTCAAGGGCGTCGAGTTCATCGCGGTGAACACCGACGCGCAGGCGCTGCTCATGTCGGACGCCGACGTCAAGCTGGACATCGGGCGCGAGCTGACCAGGGGTCTCGGCGCGGGCGCCAACCCCGAGGTCGGGTACAAGGCCGCCGAGGATCACCGGGAGGAGATCGAGGAGGTCCTCAAGGGCGCCGACATGGTGTTCGTGACCGCCGGCGAGGGTGGCGGCACCGGCACCGGCGGCGCGCCCGTGGTCGCCTCCATCTCCCGCAAGCTGGGCGCGCTCACCATCGGCGTGGTCACCCGCCCGTTCTCCTTCGAGGGCAAGCGCAGGGCCAAGCAGGCCGACGAGGGCATCACCAATCTGCGCAACGAGTGCGACACGCTGATCGTGATCCCGAACGACCGGCTGCTGCAGCTCGGCGACATCGGTGTGTCGCTGATGGACGCGTTCCGCTCGGCCGACGAGGTGCTGCTGTCCGGTGTCCAGGGCATCACCGACCTGATCACCACGCCGGGTCTGATCAACCTGGACTTCGCCGACGTGAAGAGCGTGATGTCCGGCGCGGGCAGCGCGCTGATGGGCATCGGCTCGGCGCGCGGCGAGGGCCGGGCGGTCACGGCGGCACAGAAGGCGATCAACTCGCCGCTGCTCGAGGCGTCCATGGACGGCGCGCACGGCGTGCTGCTGGCCATCGCCGGCGGCTCCGACCTGGGCCTGTTCGAGATCAACGAGTCGGCCTCGCTGGTGCAGGAGTCCGCGCACCCCGAGGCCAACATCATCTTTGGCACGGTGATCGACGACTCGCTCGGCGACGAGGTGCGGGTCACCGTGATCGCGGCCGGCTTCGACGCCGGCACTCCCACGCACAAGAAGCTCGACCCCACCCTGGTTGGTTCCCGCGGCTCAGCGACGTCGTTGGCCTCCGGCACGGCCGGCCAGGTCAGCCCGCCGCGTCCGACTCCACCCCCGGCGCCGGCCCCACCGCCCGTGCCGGCACCGCCGCCCGTCCAGTACCCGCCGACGACCACGTCCACGGGCTCGTCGCTGTGGGGTAACACGCCCGGGTCCGGCAATGGCGTTCCGGGTCAGCGCAGCAGCACGCCCGGGAGCCTGCCCAGCCGGGCCATGCCAGTCGTGGACGATCCCGATGACGAGGTGGATGTCCCCCCTTTCATGCGCCGCTAGGTAGTTTTCAACCGTGCGCGTTCGGAGAGTGGTCACCACCCGGGCCGGCGGGGTCTCGCAGCCGCCGTACGACTCGTTCAACCTGGCTCACGGGGTCGGCGATGACCCGGAAGCCGTTGCCGCCAACCGGAAACGGCTCGCCGACGAGCTGGGGCTGGCGCCTGATCACCTGATCTGGATGGAGCAGGTGCACGGTCGGAACGCGGTGGTCGTCGACGGGCCGCGGGATGCGCCGGTCGAGGTCACCGACGCGTTGGTGACCGCGGCGCCGGGGATCGCTCCCGTGGTGCTGGTGGCCGATTGCGTTCCGGTTCTGCTGGCCGACCCGGTGGCTGGGGTTGTCGGGGCGGTGCATGCCGGTCGAGTGGGCGCTCGGGTCGGGGTGGTGCCGGCGGCGCTGGAGGCGATGATCTCCGCCGGCGCCTCCGCTGATCGGGTTGAGGTGCTGCTCGGGCCGGCGGTGTGCGGGGACTGCTATGAGGTGCCGGCGGCGATGCGGGACGACGTGGAGGCGCACCTGCCGGGTAGCGCCTGCCGGACCCGGTCGGGCACTCCCGGGTTGGATCTCCGGGCCGGGCTCTGGCGGCAGCTCGCCGACGTCGGTGTAGGGAAGATCGGGATTGACCCGCGCTGTACTTTTGAGGACCGTTCACTGTTCAGTTACCGCAGAAACGGGACCACTGGGCGATTGGCCGCGCTGACCTGGGTGGAGCCGGACGGTGACTGACCTGGAGGCCCGGCGTGCCGAGTTGTCCGCCGCGTTGGCCGAGGTCAGGGCGCGGATCGCGGCGGCGGCGCGGGCGGTGGGGCGGGATCCCTCGGAGATCCGGTTGCTCGCGGTGACGAAGACCCGGCCGGCTCTGGATGCCGCCTTGTTGACCGATCTCGGTGTGCTGGATCTGGCGGAGAACCGGGAGCAGGAGGGCGGCGCGAAGGCGGTCGAGCTGGCTGAGCTGCGGCCGGAGGTGCGGGTCAGGTGGCATCTGGTGGGGCGGTTGCAGCGGAACAAGGCGCGGGCCGTGACGCGCTGGGTTGATGAGGTGCAGTCGGTGGACTCGTTGCGGTTGGGCGAGGCGCTGGAGCGGGGGGTGGCCGCGGCGCGGGAGGCAGGCGATCGCGCCGGCCCGCTTGATGTGTTGATTCAGGCGAGCTTGGACGGCGATCCGAACCGTGGCGGGTGCCCGATCGGGGAACTGCCGACACTCGCGGACGGGTTAGCACGATCAGGTGAACTATCGCTGCGCGGGATCATGGCTGTCGCACCCCTCGCCATCGAGCCGGACGCGGCGTTTGAGATCCTTGCCGGAGCGGCGGATCGGCTGCGTAAAGATCATCCTGAGGCCACCGTGATCTCGGCCGGGATGACCGACGATCTTGACTCGGCCATCGCGCACGGGTCGACCTGCGTGCGTGTCGGAACCGCGCTGCTCGGCGCCCGCGGGCTAGCCTCCCCCTGAGGAAAGAAAAGTTCAGGGAGTCCCAACGGGAGTTGCGAGGCAGGTCGATGGGCACGCTGCAGAAGCTGAAGGCCTACTTCGGCATGGTTCCGGCTGAGGACTTCGACGAGTACGACGCCGACGATTACGACGCCCGCGACTACGGGAAATACGGTCACCGGCCCAGCTACCTCAGCGACGAGGACGACTACGAGCCGCAGCCGTCGCGGCGCCGCTCTCTACACGAACCCGAGGAGGAGTACCAGCCGCCGGCGAGCCGGAACCGGTCACGCCCCGTGTGGGCCACCGACTCCCCGCCCGCTCCCGTGCACGGCGCGCTCGCCGTCGAGACCAGGAGGGAGCCGGTGTCCAGAGTGCGCACCGAACCCCGCCCAGAGCCGGTCGCGCCGAGCAGCTATCCGCTCGGCCGGATCGTCACCCTGCACCCCACCAGCTACAACGAGGCCAGGACCATCGGCGAGCACTACCGCGAGGGTACGCCGGTGATCATGAACCTCACCGAGATGGATGACGCCGACGCCAAGCGGCTGGTTGACTTTGCGGCCGGGCTGGCGTTTGCTCTCCGTGGTTCGATCGACAAGGTCACCAACAAGGTGTTCTTGATCTCACCGCCGAATGTCGATCCATCAGCGGAGGACAAGCGACGGATTGCCGAGGGTGGGTTGCTCACCCGTGGCTGACAGATGGCAGAGTTGACATGTGGAACCGGTGCGACTTGCCTTGTACTGGGTGCTGTTCGCGTTCTGGCTGCTGCTGACGGCACGCGTGGTGGTGGAGCTCGTCCGTGCGTTCGCGCGGGAGTGGCGCCCAGCGGGTGGGGTTGCGGTCGCGCTCGAGAGCATCTACACAGTGACAGATCCTCCTGTCCGACTCGTCCGTCGGGTGATACCGATGGTCCGGATCGGAGGCGTAGGGCTGGACCTATCGATTATGGTGCTGCTGCTGGTCGTGTTCATCGGGATGCGACTGGCGTATCCCGGTTGAGACGGGGACGGGTGACCAGCAGCCACGGAGTGCGTGAGGTGATCTGATGTCGTTGACCCCCGCTGACGTTCATAACGTAGCGTTCAGCAAGCCTCCCATCGGCAAGCGGGGCTACAACGAGGACGAGGTGGACGCCTTCCTTGACCTGGTCGAGGTCGAGCTGTCGCGGCTCATCGAGGAGAACAACGACCTGCGCCAGCAGATCGAGCAGCTCGATTCGCAGCTCGAGTCCGCCCGCGCCGACCTCGACGATGCGCGCATGCACCCGCCGGTGGCGGTGCCGCGACCCGAGGAGCCGCGCCGGCTGACGCCCGTGCCGCCGCCGAGCGCGCTGGAACAGACCTCGCCCGGCGCCGGCGGTGATCACCACGTGCAGGCCGCCAAGGTGCTGGGGCTCGCCCAGGAGATGGCCGACCGGCTCACCGGCGAGGCCAAGTCCGAAGCGGACAGCATGCTCTCCGAGGCCCGCACCAAGTCCGAGCAACTGCTCTCCGAGGCGCGCTCGAAGTCCGACGCCATGGTCAACGAGGCCCGCACCCGCGCCGAGACCATGCTCAACGACGCGCGCACCCGGGCCGAGACGCTGGAACGCCAGTCCCGGGAGAAGGCCACCGCCCTGGAGCGTGACGCGCAGCGGCAGCACAACGAGATCCTCGGTCAGGTCCAGGCGGAACGGACCTCGCTGGAGAAGAAGATCGACGAGCTGCGCACGTTCGAACGCGAGTACCGCACCCGGTTGAAGAC
>NZ_DASYTH010000164.1:0-27597 GCF_036002505.1 Actinophytocola sp.
CTGGCCGAGCTGGCCGTGGCGGCGACGAGCCGGGACCGCTGAGTGCGGCGCGTTCCGGGCCGGACCGACCATGTGGTGGTGGTCGGCGCGGGCCTCGCCGGGCTCTCCGCCGCGCTGCACCTGCTCGGCGCGGGCCGCCAGGTGACCGTGCTGGAGGCCGCGGCCACACCCGGCGGTCGAGCCAGTTCGTCCACAATGGACAGTTACGTGATCGACACCGGTGCCACCGTGCTGACCATGCCTGAGCTGGTGGACGAGGCGCTCGCCGCGGTCGGCACGTCGCTGAGCGAGCGGATCGACCTCGTCCCGCTGGATCCGGCCTACCTGGCGCACTTCGCCGACGGCAGCACGATCGCGGTGCACACCGGCGAGGAGGCGATGGCCGGCGAGGTCGAGCGGGTGGCCGGCGAGCGGGAGGCCGAGGGGTACCGGCGGCTGCGGGCCTGGCTCACCGAGCTGTACCGGGTGCAGCGCGACACGTTCATCGGCGCCAACCTCGACTCGCCACTCGACCTGCTCGTGCCGAAACTGGCGAACCTGGTGGCGCTGGGCGGTTTCGGCCGGCTCGGCCCGGCGGTGGGCCGGTTCCTGCGTGACGAGCGGCTGCGCCGGCTGTTCTCGTTCCAGTCCCTCTACGCGGGCGTGCCGCCGGCCCGGGCGCTGGCCGCCTACGCCGTGATCGCCTATATGGACACCGTGGCCGGCGTGTACTTCCCCCGCGGCGGGGTCGGCGCGGTGGCCCGGGCGATGGCCGCCGCGGCCGCCGAAGCCGGCGCCGTATTCCACTACTCGACCCGGGTGGATCGCTTGGAGCGCAAGGGTTCCCGCGTCACGGCCGTGCACTGCGGCGAGCGCGTCCCGGGCGACGCCGTGGTGCTCACCCCGGATCTTCCGGAGAGCTACCGGCTGCTCGGCATCACCCCGCGCCGCCGGTTCCACTGGTCGCCGTCGGCCGTCGTGCTGCACGCCGGGCTGACTAGGACCTGGCCGGAGCTCGGTCACCACACGGTGTTCTTCGGCGCGCACTGGGACCGGACGTTCCACGAGATCACCGCGGCCGGGCGGCTGATGAGCGACCCGTCGCTGCTCGTCACCCGCCCGACCGCGACCGACCCGGCCCTCGCGCCGCCGGGCCGGCACCTGGTCTCAGTCCTCGCCCCGTGCCCGAACCTCGAGGTCGGTCCTATCGACTGGGCCCGGGTCGGCCCCGCCTACCGCGCCGAGCTGGGTCGGGTGCTCGAGGCCCGCGGGTTGGCCGGCTTCGACGGCGCCGTCGAGGTCGAGCGCCTGGTCACGCCGGCCGGCTGGGCGGCGGCCGGGCTCGGCGCCGGGACCCCGTTCTCGCTGGCCCACACGGTCCGACAGACCGGCCCGTTCCGGCCGCGAAACCTGGTCCCCGGCCTGGAGAACGCCGTGCTCGCCGGCTGCGGCACCACGCCGGGGGTCGGTATTCCACCTGTCCTGATTTCCGGCAAACTTGCGGTAGAACGCATCGTTTGAGACCTGACACCCGATGACAGGGTGAGTACCGAAAAGCGATACTGCTACGGCTTGGTTCGCGATGCCGCACACTGGGTCACGTGCGGCAGGAGGTGGGAGCGCGGATGATTCAGGGACGCCGGGGGTGGTCCAGGCTCGTCGCGCTGCTCGGTCTGGTCGCCCTGCTGGTCACCGCGTGCAGCAACACGGTCAGCGGCGCGCCGGTGCCCGTGGTCATCCCGCCGCCGTCGGCCGCCGAGTCCATCGCGCAGTCCCTGCTGAACCTGGGCGAGGCCGGCGCGGTGCACTACAAGGGCACGTTCACCTCGGCGTCCGACGAGAAGATCACGTTCGACGTCACCGTGTCGTCGGCCGGCGACGTGCTCGGCTCGATCACCGCGGACGGCAACCCGGCCACCATTCTCATGATCAACAAGTCGCTGTTCGTGAAGGCGCCGGCGGCGTTCTGGGCGGCGCTGCGCGGCATCGGCGAGGGCGACGGCAAGGGCACCGCGATCGCGGACCGCTGGGTCAAGCTGCCCTCGGTGCTGCTCGGCGTGGAGTTCGGCGACATGTTCACCCCGGACGGCCTCAGCCAGGACCTGGCCAAGGAGCCCAAGACGGCGGGCGAGGGCGCGCTGGCCGAGCGGCCGAAGACCACCGAGTCGGGCGTCGAGGTGATCAAGATCCCGGTGGAGTCGGGCGCGATCTTCCTGGCCGCCCAGCCGCCGTACGGCCTGGCCAGGCTCACCCTGAGCCGGCTCGGCGCCACCGACAACACCCGGGTCAAGGATCTCGTCGCGGACGTGGCCGACACCTCCGCCGACACCGTCAAGTTCTACCAGGAGCTGGCCAACCAGGCCGCCGGGCTGAACACCGCGGTCGACGCGCTGACCACGGTCAATCAGGGCCCGCACCGGTTCGACCAGTGCGGGGCCAGCAGCTGCTCGCTCATCGTCGAGTTCACCAACACGGCGAAGGTGCCGGTGCGGGTGCACGTCAAGGCGGACTGGACCGGGGACAACGCCCCGCTCGGCTCCTGCGAGACCGAGGTCGGCCCGGTCGCGCCCGGCCAGCCCAGCTCGGCCACCTGCACGCTGTCCTCGCCGGAGTGGGTCAACTTCTGGCAGCGCGCGCACTCCGTCGTCGGCACCCACCCGTACGGCGCGTCCTGGGCGCCGCTGGTCCTCGCCGACGCCCCTGACCTGGGCTCGGTCACCACCCAGGCCTCGGCCAAGCCCGCCGACCCGAAGAACCGCAAGACCGAGGGCAGCCACTACGTCTACACGGTGAAGTACGCCGACAAGGTGTGGAAGTACGGCGTGGCCGGGACGAAGTACTGGCAGGACCACGCCAAGGCGCAGCTGCGCCCGTGCCTGGCCGTCAACCAGGCGCTGTGCACGTTCTCCCTGGTCACCGCCACGGACAACGCGGCGTCGGCGTACGCGCTGCAGCAGCAACTGGTGGCCGGCAACCCCGGGGGCTGCCCGCCGGGACAGTGGGTCAGCTGCAAGCGTTGACGGATCTGGACGCTGCCTACCAGCTGTGCCGGCGCATCAACGCGCGGCACGGCCGCACATACTTCCTTGCCACCCGGCTGCTTCCGGCCGACCGCCGCCCGGCCATCCACGCGCTGTACGGCTTCGCCCGGGTCGCCGACGAGATCGTCGACGCCCCCGGAGTGCCGCCCGCGGACCGCATCACCGCGCTCGACTCGCTGGCCGAAGATCTCCGACTTGTCGTGGGCACTTCCCGCGACAGGTCGGACTTGTCACGGGCACTTCCCGCGACAAGTCGGTTCCTGGTTGCTGTGGGGGACACGGTGGGGCGGTATGGGATCCGGGTGGAGCTGTTCACCGAGTTCCTCGAATCGATGCGGATGGACCTCACGGTCACCGACTACGCCACGTTCGCCGACCTGGAGCGGTACATGTACGGCTCGGCCGGCGCGATCGGCCTGCAGCTCCTTCCGGTGCTGGGCACCGTGGGCCCGCAGGAGGAGGCCGCGCCGGCCGCCGCCGCGCTCGGCGAGGCGTTCCAGCTCACCAACTTCCTCCGCGACGTGGGCGAGGACCTCGACCGCGGCCGGCTCTACCTGCCGTCGGACGAGCTCGCCGCGTTCGGCGTCGACCGCGCCCGGTTGGAGTGGGCACACCGCACCGGTACCACCGACCCCCCGGTCCGCGCCGCCCTGGCCCACCTCGTCGCCTACACCCGCGCCGTCTACCGCCGCGCCGAACCCGGAATCTCCTTGCTCCGCCCCGAATCCCGCCCCTGCGTGCGCACCGCGGCCACGCTCTACCGCGGCATCCTCGACGAGATCGAAGCCGCCGGCTACGCGATCCTGCACCGCCGCGTCACCGTGCCGCCGCGCCGCCGCCTCGCGGTCGCGGCCACCGGCCTCCTCCGGAGAGTTGCGCTGACCGCCATGCCCGGAGTCACTGAGCAGACGCGCCGCTTCAAGAACTAGTGCCCAGAGTCGTCGGTGTGTCGGACGGACACGACGGTTCGACCTACGGCGATATAGGAGTCAGGTGACGAGCGAGTGGGTCAGGAGGCAGCGTCGTGGATGAGTATTTTCTTGGCGACGTCTATGGCGTGAGCCGAAACATTCCTTTCAGCTACACCCCGAGGACGTTGGATGAGCAGTTCCTCGCCGCCCTGGCGGAGGACAAGCATATCGTGCTGTACGGCGGCAACCGGCAGGGCAAGTCCACGTTGGCAAGGAAACATCTGGATCAGGATTCCTGTTGCGTGATTCGCTGCGCCTACGGGCAACGCCGGTACGACGTGTACCGAATGCTGCTGCGAGAGACTGGCGCGTCGGTCGCCGTTGAGCGAAAGAGAAGGAGAGCGCGCGGCATCGGCGCCAAGGTGAGCATATTCTCGGGGGATTTCAAGTCGGATTCAGAAACGACAGAGCGCACGATCGATATTGACATCGGAAATATCAACGACGTCCTCCGGGTCGTGGCCGACAACGGTTTCGAGAAGACCGTAATCATCGACGACTTCCAGTACCTGGGTGTGGGTGACCAGCGGGAAATAGCCGAGGACCTGAAGGTCATCTATGAGAAGAGCTCCATCAAAGTCATCATCATGGGCACCTGGGAAGAGGAGGACCGGCTGGTCAACCTGAATGGCAACCTGGCGGGCCGGGTCCTGTCGATATACGCCGGATCCTGGAGCGCCGACGGTCTGGCCGAGGTGGTCAGGGCAGGTGAGGAACTCCTGAATGTTCAGTTCACGGACGAGATCAAGGGGCGGCTGGTCGCCGCCGCGGAGGGCAGCGTCGGCCTGCTGCAGGAGCTGTGCTACCGGCTGTGCGCATCGGCGGGAATCACATCCAACCTTGACCGCCGGGTTCGGGTGGATGACGTTGCGCTCGTCGATGACGCCGTGAACAAGGTGCTCGCGGTCAACTCTCCCCGGTTCCGGCGGTTCATCACGTCCTACTCGACCTATAAGAAGTACCGCTACGGCCGGCCTAGCCTCAGCCGCAAATGGATCATGCACTACCTGCTGACCGTCGAACCGGAGGTGCTCCTGCGGGCCGCGACGATGGAAGAGATGTTCGAATCAATTCAGCGGCTATACCCGAACGAGACCGCCAATGAAGAGTACACTGTCGAGAAATTGACCAAGCAGGCTCGAAAAATCTGGCGCCTGCAACGAGCCATCGGTATTCAGCCCACGATTCTGGCGTTCAACGACACGACCGAGACGCTAACCATCGTCGATCGAACCTTCGTCCTGTTCCTTCGCCACTCGGACCGGGCCCGGCTGGTTGCCTACCTACCCGACGGTGGTCGCGACGCCGTGGATGTGGACGGCGACGTCTCAGCCGGCAACCAACTCGTCGTTCCCCACCGAGGGCAGTATGTCCCCCGCTGAGGCGCCCTAGAAGGCGAGGGCTTGGGCTCGGCGTTTGACCTCGGTGCCGCGGTTGGTGCGGAGGGCGTCGATGGGGGTGCCGGGGAGGGAGTCGTCGGCGGTGAACAGCCAGCGCATGATGTCGTCCGGGGTGAAGCCGGAATCGGTGAGCACGGTGATGGTTCCGGGCAGGCCCTTGACGACGGCGCCGTCGTCGGTGAGGAAGACGGCGGGGACGGCGAACGCGCCGCCACGTCGGATGGCGAGCAGTTGACCGTCCCGCAACAACTGCTGGACCCGGGTGACCGGCAGGTCGAGCCGGGCGGCGACATCGGGCAGTTGCAGCACTTCAACGCCGGGATCGAGGGTGTCCTCGGCGGACGGAATCGGACTCACGCCAGCACCTCGCAAGCTCGGTGCTGGCAACCCCGCCACCTCGTTCCTCGGTGGCGGGGCAGTGCTTGATGGTTCGCTCCGCAAGCTCCGCTCACGCGAACACCATGCCATACGAAAGTCTGATGGGCGACGAGTAGGCACGCCGGCTCTTGCGTCACAAATCGGCGAGCCGACCCCGCGCTCACGTGGCGCTCCGTACCATCGACGATCGTGGAGGACAGCCTGGCGGGTGCCCTGCTCGAGCAGCGGTACCGGGTGGACGCGCTGCTTGCCCGCGGCGGCATGTCGGCCGTCTACCGCGGGCTGGACACCAGGCTGGACCGCCCGGTCGCCATCAAGATCATGGATCCGCGGTTCGCCGCCGACCACGCGTTCGTGGAGCGGTTCGAGCGCGAGGCCCGGTCCGCCGCCAAGATCCACCACCCGAACGTCGTCGCCGTGCACGACCAGGGGCTCGACGGCGACCACGTGTTCCTGGTGATGGAGCTGGTCGACGGCGGCACGCTGCGCGACCTGATCACCGAGCGCGGCGCGCTGGGTGCCCCGCTGGCCCTGTCGATCATGGAGCCGGTGCTCATGGCGCTGGCCGCCGCGCACCGGGAGGGCCTGGTACACCGCGACGTGAAGCCGGAGAACGTGCTGATCGGCGCGAACGGCGTGGTCAAGGTGGCCGACTTCGGCCTGGTCCGGGCCATGGCCAGCGCCGGAACCACGAGTAGCAGCGTCATCCTCGGCACCGTCGCCTACCTCTCCCCCGAGCAGGTCACCACCGGCGCCGCGACCGGCCGCGGCGACGTCTACTCGGCCGGCATCCTGCTCTACGAGATGCTCACCGGCGGCCCGCCCTACGTCGGCGACACCCCACTGTCCATCGCCTACCGGCACGTCAACGACGACGTCCCGGCGCCGGGCTCGGGACTGATATTTGTCGATGAGCTGGTGCAGCGGGCCACCCGGCGGGACCCGGCCAGCCGCCCGCTGGACGCCGGCGCGTTCCTGATCGACCTGCAGCGGGTGCGCGCGGCCGGGCCGATCCCGCGGGTGCCGGTGCCGGTGCCGCACTACCACCTGGTGGACCGCACGATCCCGGTGCCGGCCGAGGACCAGGTGCGGGCGCTCGGACTCGAGCTGCCGGACCCGGAGGCCACCCTCGTACCGGATCCGGTGAGCTCGGCGACCACCGTGCGCCGGATGCCGGCCGGCTACCAGGCCGTCGGGCCGCAGGGCACCCGGGCGATGCTGCGCACCGACCTTTCGCAACCGGCCGCGCCGGTGCTGACCGCGCCCCCGCCGGCGCCGCCCAGCCCGCCGTACGGCAACCCGCGCACCGGCGGGCGGCCGATGCCGGTGCCGCGGCCGCGGAAACGGGCGAACCGGATCGTGCTGTGGAGCCTCCTCGGCGCGCTCCTGCTGGCCGGCGGCGGCACCGCGACCTGGTGGTTCACGTCGGGCCGCTGGACGTCGGTGCCCGCGGTGACCGGCCAGGACCAGAACGGCGCCGAGCAGGCGCTGCGCGACGCCGGCCTCAACCCGGACGTCCAGAAGAAGCGCGACGACACGGTCGCGGCCGGCAAGGTGATCCGGACCGACCCGGCCGGCGGCATGCGGGCGCTCCGCGGCGACCGGATCAAGCTGGTCGTCTCCAGCGGCCGGCCGGTCGTGCCGGACGTGCGGCGCGGCGCCACCGTGGACGAGGCCAAGAGCCTGATCACCGACGCCGAGCTGACCCCGGGCACGGACGACGGCCGCAACGAGTTCGACGACGCCGTGCCCAAGGGCGCGGTGCTCACGCTGGACCCGAAGCCGGGCTCCCAGCTCAACCTCGGCGCGCGGGTCACGATCGTGGTCAGCAGGGGCGCCAAGCCGAAGCCGGTGCCCGACGTGCGGGGCAAGACCAGGGACGAGGCGTTCAAGATCCTGACCGACGCCGGCTTCCAGCCGTTCGACGGCGAGAAGGAGTTCTCCCCCGACGTCGACGGCGGACACGTGATCAAGACCGATCCGCCGGCCAACAAGGAGCTCGACGACGATGACAACCTGCGGGTCTCGGTGATCGTGTCCAACGCGGTCACCGTCCCGGATGTCGGACAGAAGACCGTCGGCGAGGCGAAGACCACCCTGGAGGGTCTCGGGCTCGAGGTGGACGTCCAGCAACTCGGCCCGAACAACGACAACAGCCAGGTGTTCGCCCAGTCCCCGGGGGCCGGCAACCGCGTCGAGCCGGGCACGAAGGTCATCCTCGTCGCCTTCCCCTGACAGCCATCCCGACACGCCGTCAGACAACGCGCACAGGCGTCAGACATCCATGATATTGTCTCGCTCATGACAACGACCGTGCCTGAGTATTCCCAGCTATCGAGCCATTTCACGGACGAGCCGCCAGAGTGGGTCACCCCAACGGTCGACTGTCTGACATTGAGCGTCCGTCAGACACCTTGGTACCCTCCCCCCATGCTGCCCGAACTACCCGAAGTGCCGCCCAACCTGCCCACGATCGACATCGTCTTTCCCCAGGAGCGGTTGCGGCACCAGATCACCGTGCGCGAGCTGTCGCGGCACACGGCGCACGTGCTCGAGCGGGTCGACGCGGGCGAGACGATCGAGGTCACCCGCAACGGAGAACCGGTGGCCGTGCTGTCACCACCGGACGTCGAGGAGGCCACCGTGCGAGGTTTGATCAAGGCAGGCATTCTGCCGCCCGACTGGCGGGAGCAGCAGGTCGAGCTGCGGCAGTACCTGCTGGACAACCCGCCGCTGCCCGCCGAACCGGGTCAGCGGCCACTGTCCGAGGTTCTGATCGAGATGCGCGAGGAGGAGACGCATTGATCATCTACCTCGACGCGTGTGCGGTCGTGAAGTTGATCAGAAGGGAGGAACACAGCGGCGCGCTGGCCGAACATCTCGCTTCGGCTGGCGCCAACATGATCAGTAGCGAGTTGACCAGAGTCGAGGTGTGTCGAACGCTGATTCGTGACGGCCAGCGGGAGTCGACCCGGGCGAAGTCCGACCAGTTGCTGAACAAGATCGCCAAGTTGCCGGTGGGAACGATCATCGACCTTGCCGGCGATCTCCCCCACCGAAACCTGCGAACCCTCGATGCGTTGCATATGGCCACCGCGCAGATGTTGGGGCCGGCCGTGACCGAGTTCATCACCTACGACAAGCGGCTCGCCAAGGCCGCCGAGGAAGCCGGGCTGCCCCTGGTCATGCCCGGGGTCAACTGAACGGAGAGTCATGAGTTCCACGGCGTTGCTGGGCTTCACGCTGATCGCCCTGCTCACGGTGGTCACACCCGGCCTGGACAGCATGCTCGTGGTGCGGCATTCCCTGGTCGGTGGGCGGCGATCGGGAGTCGCGGTCGTGCTCGGCACCACCGCCGGCTGCCTGATCTGGGCCACCGCCAGCCTCGCCGGGCTGACGGCGCTGCTCACCGCGTCCCGGCTGGCCTACGACATCGTGCGCATCCTCGGCGCGATCTACCTGGTCTGGCTCGGCACCACCATGCTGTGGAAGACGATCCGCCACCGGCACCACACCGACGCCGCCGCGATCCCAACCACCAAACCCGGCCTGGCCAAAGCCTTCCGCGCCGGCCTCGGCACCAACCTGCTCAACCCCAAGCCCGGCGTCTTCTACATGAGCCTGCTTCCCCAGTTCCTGCCAGGCGGCCCCGCCAACCTTGCCTGGGGCCTCCTCCTTGTCGCGATCCACCTCGCCATCGGCCTCGTCTGGCTCCCCCTCCTCGCCTGGACCGCCGACCGCGCCCGCCACCTCTTCGCCCGCGCCCGCCTCCGCCGCTGGCTCGACCGCGTCACGGCCACCGTTCTCATCGGATTGGGCGTCAAGCTCGCTGTGGAGGCACGGTAGCGGCGTGGGTCAGGGTCTCCACCGATGGTGGCCAGGCCGCGGCCACGTAACGCAGCAGCCGGGCGAGGTTCTCCAGCCCCTCGGCCAGCGTGTGCATCATCTCGACATGGCTGCCGGCCGGGTGATCCGGCTCGGGCGTGAAATGGGCGATCCTGCGTTGCGCGCGTTCGGCCAGGGCCGCCCGGTGCAGCGCGAGCAGCCGGTCATCCTTCGGGTTCAACGCCCGGGCGTAAGAAGCCATTAGACCATTCGGTGGAATACGATATCCCCGTTCGTAGTCGACCAGTCCGCTGTGTGCCGTCATACCCAGAGCGCGGGCCATTTGGCGTAGCGACAGTCCCCTTTCCTGGCGAAGCCGGAACAATTCCCGGCCCAATAACTCGGCCGCCGATCTCGAGCTGCTGCCAGTCGAGGACTCCATCACCGCTACCCCAACACCTTGCTGCCACCAGGATCCCGCCATCAGATCATTGCGGAACGGAGCGCGCAGTCGCATCGGCCAAACGGGCGTAGCGTTCGCTCGCTGTTCCGAAACTGTTCCAGACCAGCCGAAACAGCACCGTCCGGGTGCTATCTATTTCATGCCGCGATCGATCGAGCGGTTGTCCAAATCATAGGGAGGGTCCACCGATGAAGACCGCCACCAGGATGAAGAAGATCACCGTGCGCCGCGCCGGCGACATTCGTCTCACCACCGCGACCTGCGACATCCCGTACGTGCAGAACGCCTGAGCCAGGCTGCGAGAGGGGGCCGGCGAGTAAGTACGGCCCCCTCGAGCATGGTGAGCGGAGGAGACCCGATGCGCGACACGACCGTGGCGTTCCACGAGTTGAGCTTTGTCCCCGAAGGCGACGAGGTCGTGGTCGGCCGCAAGGACACCGGCTCGTACGCCGTGCTGCCCTCGGACGGTGCCGCCCTGCTCGGCCGGCTCACCGACGGCGAACCGCTGGACGAGGCCGCGCGGTGGTACGAGTCCACCTTCGGCGAGCCGGTGGACATCGATGACTTCCTGGAAACCTTGCGGGATCTGGGTTTCGTCCGGGCCGGTGGCACCGAGACCCCACCGCCGCAACGGGTGCGGCTGCGCCGGCTCGGCCGCCTGGTGTTCTCGCCTGCGGCATGGCTGTGCTACGCGGCGATCGTCGTCGCGTGGGTCGTCGCCACCGCCGGGCATCACGAACTGCTGCCCAATCCGCACCAGATCTTTTTCACCTCGTCGCTGGTGCTGGTGCAACTGGGCATCACCGTCGGCCAGGTGCCGCTGATCTTCCTGCACGAGGCCAGCCACATGCTGGCCGCCCGCCGGCTGGGCCTGGCCAGCCGGCTCGGCATGAGCAACCGGTTCACCTACGTCGTGTTCGAGACGCGGATGAACGGGCTGCTGAGCGTGCCGGGCGGCAAGCGGTACCTGCCGCTGCTGTCCGGGATGGCCACCGACGTGGTGGTGCTGAGCTTGCTCGGGCTGCTCGCTGCGGCGACCCGGCACGCCGACGGCACGTTCTCCCTTGCCGGGCGCGTCGCCCTGGCCCTGGCCTTCACGGTGGTCATGCGGTTGGGCTGGCAGTTCCAGTTCTACCTGCGGACCGACCTGTACTACGTGCTCGCCACCGCCCTGCGCAGCCACGACCTGCACGAGGTAAGCACCACGGTGCTGCGTAACCGGATCTGGCGCCTGCTGGGCCGGCCGGAGCGCATGGTGGACGAGCGGCAGTGGAGCGAGCGGGACCGGCGGATGGGCCGCTGGTACGGCCCGCTGGTCGTGCTCGGGATCGCCGTGATGCTCGCGCTGACGATCCTCGCGACCGTGCCGGTGGTGTGGTACTACGCGGGCACAATCGCGCGGCACCTCGGCACCGGCCGGTTCGACCTGGAGTTCGCCGACGCCGTGTTCTCCCTCGTCTTCAATGCCGGATGGGTGTTCCTGGCCGTATACCTGGCCAAACGCAAGCGCAGGGAGGCAGCGCCTAACCGTCCATATCAGACAGCCGCGGAGTGATGGAGATGCCGCACCTGCACATCACCGGCGAGCGCCGGGCGGACCGGCTGCGCTGCGTGGCCGAGCACGGCCCGCACACGGTGATCGCGTCCTGCCACCGGAACCTGCGCGGCCCGTACACCGGCGTGGACACCGTGCTGCGCGCGGTGCTTCCCGAGGCGCGCCAGCGGTGGCCGGAGCTGATCGAGGCACACCGGATGGAGCTGCTCTACGGCATGCCCGAGCTGGCCGAGCTGATCGGCCCGGCGCCGCGGACGCTGGCCTCGGCCGGGCCGTTCGAGCAGCGCACCCGCTACTACGGCGTCTCCATGATCCGATGCATGAGCCAGGGCGTGGTCACGTTCCTGATCAACCACGCCCGCCGGCTGGCGGCGACGGGTGCGCCCGCTCCGTCCCTGGTGTTCGAGGACCTCCGCGCCGCCGAGCGCACGGCGCAGGAACTGGTGGCGCTGCTGGTCCGCCGGGCCGATCCAGCCGAACTGCGGGTGGTGGCGTCCGAGGCGGGCGCCGAGTTGCCTACCGAACTCGCCGGGGTGCTGGCCCGATTCGCCCGGCCGGTCCGCGCGGCGACCGGGGACCGTGGCCCGGACCGCCGCACCCCGGAGGAGCTGGCGCGGGCCTACGTGTGGGCCGACGGCACCGGCGACGACCCTGCCGAGCACGCGGCGTATCTGGCTGCCGACCCGCACCTGCGGCGGACGCTGCACGACCGGCGGGCCGCGGAGCTGACGTCCGGTGCGTCGCGGGGCACCCTGGTCGGCGCCCTCGCCTACCACCGGGAGCACGGGACCGACCCCGGCGGCGCCGGCCTGCGGGCCCTGTTCGAGGCCTTCCAGTTCTGCGTGGAGGCTGGGTTCTCCGCGTCGGTCGTCGACCTCGGCACGCGGTTCCGCGCGATCGCCGACCCGGTGGCCGACGCGGACCGGTTCCGCCTGGTCACCAACCACACCGGCTCCGCCCTCGTCGGGCTCGGCCGGCTGGACGAGGCGATGGAGTTGTACCAGGAGCTGCGCCGCCGCTACACCTCACCGAAGGTGCACGCGACGGCGAGCTACGCCATCGCCATGCTGTACACCCGGTTCTTCCGGCCGCGCGACCACGATGCGGCGCTCGGCTGGCAGAACAACGCATGCGCGCTGGCTTCGCTGCTGCCCGACCCCGACGAGCGGCGCACCCTGGAGGTCTTCCACGCCAACGGGCTCGCGCTGATCGAGATGCACCGCGGCAACCTGGACCGGGCGCTCGAGCTGGTGACCGGATGCCAGGCCCGGCTGGACGCGGAGCTCGGCGCCGGGGAGTGGGCGTTGCACCGCTCCCAGCTGCTCTACAACCGGGCCCGGCTGCTCGCCGCGCTCGGCCGCAGCGACGAGGCATACGCCGCCTTCACCACGCTGATCGAGCTGGACCCGTACTACACCGACTACCTCAGCGAGCGTGCCAAGATCTCCCGCCGGCGGGGTGATGTCGCGGCCGCGCTGGCCGACTACGACCGGGCCGTCGCGCTGGCCCCGCCGTTCCCGGAGCTGTACTACAACCGGGGCACCGCCCGCGTGCAGACCGGCGACGTCGACGGCGCGCTGGGCGACTTCGACTACGTGCTCGAGATGGAGCCCGACGACCTCGACACCCGGCTGTGCCGCGCGGAAGTGTTGCTGGACAAGGGGATGCTCGACGAAGCCGAGGCGGACGTGGTGGCCGGCGCGGCCATCAGACCCGACGAGCCGCGGCTGCTCTGCCTGTGGGGCGGCATCTCACTGGAGCGCGACGAGCCTGCCGCAGCGCTCCGGCAGCTCGACGCCGCTCTGGCCGCCGACCCGGACTATCCCGCGGCGCTGGTCAACCACGCCGTCGCGCACTACCGCCTGAGCAACCCGCTCGCCGCCGCGGAGGACCTGACCCGAGCGCTGGAGCTCACCGGCGACGACCCGGACGTCCTGCTCAACCGCGGGATGGCGTACGCGGCGGCGGGCCGGCTCGAGGCCGCCCTGCGCGACTTCACCGCCGCGCTCGCACTACCCGACGCCGACATCGTCGAGCTGCTCCACCAGCAGGCGCGGTGCCAGGAGCTGCTCGCCGGAGTGTGAGCGAGAAACCCCGGCTCAGGAGCGGAGCATCTCCGCAACGAGGAAGGCGAGTTCGAGGGACTGCTGGGTGTTGAGGCGCGGGTCGCAGGCGGTTTCGTAGCGGCCGTGGAGGTCGGCTTCGGAGATGTCCTGGGCGCCGCCGAGGCATTCGGTGACGTCTTCGCCGGTGAGCTCGATGTGGATGCCGCCGGGGTGGGTGCCGAGGCGGCGGTGCACCTCGAAGAAGCCCTGGACCTCGTCGACGATGCGGTCGAAGTGGCGGGTCTTGTAGCCGGTGGAGGACTCGTGGGTGTTGCCGTGCATCGGGTCGCACTGCCAGATGACCTTGTGGCCGGAGGCGGTGACCTCCTCGATGATCGGCGGGAGGACCTCGCGGACCTTGGCGTTGCCCATCCGGCTGATCAGCGTGAGGCGGCCCGGGGTGTTGTAGGGGTCGAGGCGCTTGATGTACTCGACGGCCTGGCTGGGGGTGGTGGTCGGGCCGATCTTGACGCCGATCGGGTTGGCGAGCAGCTCGGCGAAGGCGATGTGGGCGCCGTCGAGCTGGCGGGTGCGCTCGCCGATCCAGAGGAAGTGGGAGGACAGGTCGTAGAGGCGCGGCTCGTCGCCGGTGGTGTCCATGCGGAGCATCGCGCGCTCGTAGTCGAGCAGCAGCGCCTCGTGGGACGCGAAGATCTCGGTGGTGTGCAGGGTGGAGTCGGTCACGCCGCACGCGGCCATGAACCGCAGGCCGCGGTCGATCTCGGTGGCCAGCGCCTCGTAGCGCTCGCCGGCCGGGGAGGTGCGGACGAAGTCCTTGTTCCAGTCGTGCAGGTTGGTCAGGTCCGCCATGCCCGCGGCGGTGAGCGCGCGGAGCAGGTTCATGGCCGCGCCGGCGTTGGCGTAGGCGCGAATCATCCGGCCGGGGTCGGGAGTGCGCGCCTCGGGGGTGGCCACCAGCGAGTTGATGATGTCCCCGCGGTACACCGGCAGGCCGAGGTGGTCGTTGGCGTTGCTGCGCGGCTTGGCGTACTGGCCGGCGAACCGCGCGACCTTCAGCACCGGCAGGCTGGCGCCGTAGGTGAGCACGACCGCCATCTGCAGCAGGGTGCGGATGTTGCCGCGGATGTGCGGCTCGGTGTTGTCGGCGAACGTCTCCGCGCAGTCCCCGCCCTGCAGCATGAACGCCTCACCGCGGGCCACGGCGGCCAGCCGCTCGCGCATCCGGTCGATCTCGGGCGGCACGGTGATCGGCGGCACGCTCTCCAGCAGGGTCCGAACCTGGCGCACCTGATCGGGTTCCGGCCAGTCGGGCTGCTGGGCGGCCGGGCGGGCGAGCGCCTCGTCCAGGGCGGCACGCAGGTTCGGCGGCAGCGGCGGAAGCTCGGGCAGCGTGTCCACCGGCACGTCCACGGTCCAGTTCACACCGCAAGGGTATGAGGTCGGGATACTTGATCGATACGCGGCACGATGATTGCCTTCCGCGTATGACGGAGGAAACGCCGACGCTGTACGAGTGGGCCGGCGGCGCCGAGGCGCTGCGGAAGCTCTTCGACCGGTTCTACGAGCACGTCCGCGCCGACGACGTGCTGGCGCCGGTGTTCGCCGGGATGGACGCCGAGCATCCGAAGCACGTGGCGGCCTGGCTGGGCGAGGTGTTCGGCGGCCCCAAGGACTACTCCACCCAGCGCGGCGGGCACGCGCACATGATCGGCCGCCACCTCGGCCGGGCGCTCACCGAGACCCAGCGCCGGCGCTGGGTGGCCCTGCTCATCGACACCGCCGACGAGGTGGGTCTGCCCGACGACCCGGAGTTCCGCGCGTCGTTCGTGGGCTACCTGGAGTGGGGCACCCGGATGGCCGTCATGCTCTCCCAGCCGGGGGTGGAGGCACCCGCAGACTCGCCCATGCCGACCTGGGACTGGGCGCTGCCGCCGTACCAGCCCTAAGCCATGGCCGGACGGTGACCGGCCCAGGGGTGGGCGCGCTCGTACTGGCCGGCCAGGGAGAGCAGGCGGCGCTCGGCGAAGGCGGGGCCGACGAGCTGGACGCCGATCGGGAGGCCGAGGGAGTCGAAGCCGACCGGGACGGCGGCGCCCGGGTAGCCGAGGACGTTCCAGGTGGGGAAGTACGGGATGCCCATCGAGACGCCGGCGAACGTGGTGGACATGCCGCGGCCGTGGTAGCGGCCGACCCGGGGTTGGCGGCCGGTCCAGCCGGGTTGCAGGATCACGTCGTAGTCGGCGAAGAACGCTCGCATCCGACTGTCCAATTCGGACTCGGCGGCGCGCGTCCTGGCCAGCGTGCCATCAGGGATGCGCCGGCCGACCGCGGCGATCCGGCGGGTGCGGGTTTCCACCCATTCCGGGTGCGGCAGCGTGGCGAGATCGTCGGACACGCCGCGGAAGTAGCGGACCAGGAACTGCGGCAGCGGCGCCGCGCCGAGCGGCGGGTCGGTCTCCTCGACGGTGTGGCCCAGCGCGCGGAGCCGGTCCGCGGTCTCCAGGGTGGCCCGCTTGCGCTGCGCCTCGATGATCGGCTTGCCCAGTGGCGTGCGCCAGGACAGGGCGATCCGGAGGCTGCCGGGGTCGGCGTCCGCGGCCGCCCGGTAGGTGCCGGTGTCGCCCTCGCCCAGGGCCGCGCGGAGGTCGGCCACCACGTCCAGCATCGCGGCGGCGTCGGCCACTTTTCGACCCAGCGGGCCGATCACCGACAACCCGTGCCAGTGCTCCTCGTCGTCGCCGCTGGGGATCAGCCCGCGGGTTGTCTTCAGGCCGAAGACGCCGCACGCCCCGGCCGGGACGCGCACCGAGCCGCCACCGTCGGAACCCGTTGCCACACCGACGATCCCGGCGGCGATGGCGGCGGCCGAACCACCCGAGGAACCGCCCGGCGTGTGGTCGAGGCCCCACGGGTTGCGGGTCGCGCCGTGGGTGAGCGTCTCGGTGAACGGCCACAGGCAGCGGTCCGGCACCCGGGTGTGCCCGACGATCACCGCGCCGGCCGCGCGCAGCCGCGCCACCACCGGACTGTCCCGCTCGGCCGGTGGGAACTGCGGCCGCCCGCCCATGCCGGTGACGTCGCCGGCCACGTCGAGGTCGTCCTTCACCGCGACCGGCACCCCGAGCAGCGGCGTGCGCTCACCGGCGTCGATCCGCTGCTGCGCGGCCTTCGCGGCGTCCCGGGCGGCGTCCGCATAGCTGATCCGGAACGCGTTCAGCACCGGGTTGACCTGATCAAGCCGGCGCAGCACCGCCTCGGTCAGCCCGACCGCCGACACCGACCCGTCCCGCAGCGCGGCGGCCTGCGCGTCCGCCCCGGCCCACAGCAGCTCCTCGACATCCATGCCGGCCACCCTATGCCTGGGCGCACACCGTGTGCGGACCTGCGCTGCGGATCAACGGAACCTCAGGGGACCGTGACGGCACCCAGCCACAATCCACCTGACAACCGCACCGTCTGCTGGAACGTAACGACAGCAGTTAATTCCGGAGAGGCGGGACTGTTCAGCCGAAGAAGACCTCGGCCTCCTGATAGCGCTCCAGCGGCACGGTCTTCAGCTCCGCCGTGGCCTCGGCCAGCTTGACCCGCACGATGTCGGTGCCGCGCAGCGCCACCATGACGCCGAAGTCGCCGTCGTGCACGGCGTCCACGGCGTGCAGGCCGAACCGCGTGGCCAGCACCCGGTCGTAGGCGGTCGGCGTGCCGCCGCGCTGGACGTGGCCGAGCACCACGGCGCGCGACTCGGCCCCGGTGTGCCGGGAGATCTCGTCGGCCAGCCACGCCCCGATGCCGCCGAGCGCGACGTGCCCGAACGAGTCCTTCTCGCCGCTCTGCAGCATCTCCGCGCCGCCCTCCGGCTTCGCCCCTTCGGCCACCACGATGATCGGCGCGTACTCCCGCTCGAACCGCCGCTTCACCCAGGAGACCACCTTCGCCACGCTGAACGGCCGCTCCGGCACCAGGATCACGTTCGCGCCGCCGGCGAGCCCGGAGTGCAGCGCGATCCAGCCCGCGTGCCGGCCCATCACCTCGACCACCAGTGCGCGCCGGTGCGACTCGGCCGTGGTGCGCAGCCGGTCGATGGCCTCGGTCGCGATGTGCACCGCGGTGTCGAAGCCGAACGTGTAGTCGGTGGCGGCGAGGTCGTTGTCGATCGTCTTCGGCACGCCGACCACGCCCACGCCGTCGTCGGTGAGCCGCTTGGCGACGCCGAGGGTGTCCTCCCCGCCGATCGCCACGAGCGCGTCCACGCCCTGGTCGGCGAGCACACGCTTGATCCTCTCGACGCCGCCCTCGGTCTTGTACGGGTTCGTCCGCGAGGAGCCCAGGATCGTGCCGCCGCGGACCAGGATGTCCTCGACCTCGGCCAGGCCGAGTGACTTGGTGAGCCCCTCCAGCGGGCCCTGCCAGCCGTTGCGGAACCCGACCAGGTCCCAGCCGTACACCTCGATCCCCTTGCGGACCACCGCTCGTATGACGGCGTTCAACCCGGGGCAGTCACCACCACCGGTGAGCAAACCAACGCGCATGTGCCGATCCTCCATCCGGACGCTCGAGGCGGACTGGTCGCCAGTAAGGGCGACGGTGACGGCTGACAGGGTGCCACCTTCTGGATCGGTGCAGCAATCCGCCCTCGGTACTGTGCCGATAGATACCAATCCGCCGTAAGCAGGCCGTTACCTCCCGTTCACCGGGCATCTTGGAGGGCCTGCTCACGGCTCCTTGCTATGTGGCAGGAAACCCCAGCCGAACACGTTCGGCCTCGATTACCCGCCACCGCGCAAGGTTATGCCGGGCGTCGGCGAGGGCGTCGTGCGCGTCCTGCGGAGGGTCGGGCAGCGGCGGTTTGCCCACGTCCTCCCAGCGCTGCCGCAGTTCCCGGGTGAACCGGGGCAGCGCCCGGGGCAGCGCCGGCATGTCGCCCCAGAGCTGGGCGAGCGCGACGTGGTCGTAGGCGGCGAACCACGCCCACAGCTCCACCTTCTCGCCGTGCGGGCTGAGGAACTTGATCAGCCGGCTGCGCAGCGTGGCCCGGTCGCACCAGGCCTGGTCGGCCGGCGGCGGGAGCTTGTCCAGCACGTGCTCGCGTACCCACGGGCCGGCCTTGTCCGGGTTGAACTCCGTCGACACCGCGTAGAACTCGCGCCCGTTGTCGTCCACCACACCGATCGAGACCAGGTCGATGGTCAGCCCGTCCTCGATGAACTCGCAGTCGTAGAAGAACCGCATCGAGCGAGCTTATCGGTTTGCTGTCAGCCGGCTTTGGTCTCCGAAACCCGGTCGACCTCGGCCGGCGAGGCCTGGCGCGGCACCAGCGGGCCGGTGGAGGCCATGCCCATCAGCTCCTTGGCCTTGGCCGCGTAGATGTCGACGTACTCCTGGCCGGACAGCTCCATCAGGGTGTACATGATCTCGTCGGTGATCGACCGCTCCACGAACCGGTCGCCGGCCAGGCCGTAGTAGCGGGAGAAGTCCAGCGGCTTGCCGATCTTGATGTGCACCTTGTGCGGCTTCCACATCTTGGAACCGATCGGGTTGACCTTGTCGGTGTCGAACATGGCCACCGGGACCACCGGCACGCCGGCCTCCAGCACCATCCGGGCCATGCCGGTCTTTCCCTTGTACAGCCGGCCGTCCGGCGAGCGGGTGCCCTCCGGGTAGATGCCGAGCAGGTGCCCCTCACGCAGCAGCCGGATGCCGGTGTCCAGCGCGGCCTGCGCGGCGCTGCCGCTGGACCGGTCGATCGGGATCTGCCCCATGCCGGTGAAGAACCACTTCTTGAGCTTGCCCTTGAGGCCGGGCTGGGTGAAGTACTCGAGCTTGGCCGGGAACGTCACCCGCCGCCGGAGCTTCAGCGGGAGGAAGAAGGAGTCGGCGACGGCAAGGTGGTTGCTGGCCAGCAGGGCGCCGCCAGTAGCGGGGATGTTCTCCGCGCCCTCGACCGTAGGCCGGAAGAACAGGTGGAGCACCGGGCCGAGGAACACCCGCTTCATCAACCAGTACAGCACCGCGACCCGCGCCTCCCGTTCCGCCATCCCGCCCGTCGGACGAGCCTACGAAGGCCCCGCACCTGGCACAATCCCGGCGCCGGAACCGTAACGCCGACAGCTGTTACGGAGACTTCGATGTCATCACGGTACATAACGAGGAAACACCGGGCCGAGGTGTCCGCGGGGCTAAGATCACTCGGCAAAATCCCCGCGGACGGCCGACCACCCGGACGCGTGTTCGTGCGACGATGGCCCCATCACCAAGCTGCACGGCCTAGTCGTTGTTGAGGAGGGCCGAGGTGTCGGACCGACCCGAGGATGTCGACGCCGCGTTCCACGCGATCATCGCGGACCTGGAGCGTGAGGGTCTGGGCGCCGACATCACGGCGGACGAGCCGACCGGCGAGGTCCCGACCGTCGTGGACCCCGGCGAGGTGACCACCGGCGAGCCCACCGCGCCGATCCAGGCCTGGCGCGGCCACGAGACCGACTGGGACTGGTCCTGGGGCAGCGACGACGAGCACTACGTCCCGCCCGAGCCGCCGCCGCTCCCCCGGCTGCGCCCAATGACGGTCCTGGCCCTGCTCCTGGTGGTCGTCGGCGTCCTGCTGCTGGTCGCCCCGGGCCTGATCGGGCTCGACCCGCTCATCGCCACCCCGATCTCCCTGCTCGCCCTGGTCTGCGGCTTCGGCCTGCTGTTCCTCCGCATCCGCCGCACCCCACCCGACGCCGACCACGACCACGGCGCGCAGATCTGACGACCGCCCGCGTGGGCGATTTCGACGCTCCGGCAACCGTGTTGGACGTTCAGCGCACCAGTTCCGCCGCGAGGGCGGCGGCGCCGACGAGGCCGGCGTCGTCGCCTAGTTGGGCGGTGCGGATGCGGGCGAGGGGGCGGTAGCCGGCGCCGGTGATCACTTTCTTGTAGTGGTCGCGGGCGTCGTCGAGGAAGAGCGGGGCGGACTCGGAGACGCCGCCGGCGATCACCACGACCTCGGGGTCGTAGACGTCGGCGACGAGGGCCAGGCCTTCGCCGAGCCAGGTGGCGAGCTCGGCCATGGCCAGCTGGGCGAGGGGGTCGCCGTCGCGGGCGGCGGCGGCCACCTTGCGGCCGGTCACCGCGCGGGAGTCGCCGGCCGCCTCGCGGGCCAGGACCGTGGAACGGCCGGGGTGGCGGGCGAGCAGCTCGACGGCCGTCGTGCTGAGCGCGGTGCCGCTGCAGTACCGCTCCCAGCAACCGGACTTGCCGCAGGAGCAGGGGCGGCCGCCGGGCACCAGGCACAGGTGGCCGAGCTCCGGGGCGACGCCGTGGGCTCCGCGGAACGGGGCTCCGCCGAGCAGCAGCCCGCCGCCGATGCCGGTGCCGATGGCGACCAGGACGGCGACCCGGGCGCCGCGGGCCGCGCCGAACCGGTACTCGGCCAGCAGCGCCGCGTTGGCGTCGTGCTCGAGGACCACCGGCAGGCCGAGTCGGTCGGCGATCCGGTCCGCCACCGGCGCGCCCCGCCACGCCAGGTGCGGGGCGAACATCACCGAGCGCCGGTCCCGGGTGACGAACCCGGCGACGGCGAGCCCGACCGCGCCCACCCGGTGCCGCTCGACCAGGCTCGTCACGACGGCGACAATGGCCGCCTCGAGCGCGGCCTCGCCGGTGGGCGTCGGCGCCCGCGCGGTGTCCAGCACCGTCCCGTATCCGTCGACCAGGCCCGCCCGCACACTGGTGCCCCCGATGTCGACCCCGACCGTGGCCGTCAACCGGGGTTTCCTTTGCGGCGCACGGGGATCCGCTGCACCCGGGGCGACTCGCGGGGCGGTGGCCGGAAGCCGGGCATGTGCGGCACCCCGGGCTCCCACCGGTCGGCGAGGACCGCACGGAGGAGCGCCACCAGGTCGGCGGCCCGCTCCAGCCCACGAGTCGCGAGTTCCGAAGGTTCGCCCCGGACCAGGGCGAGCACCGCGCACACCGGGCACCAGCCCGGAGTGCCGGCGGGCTCGGCGTGCTCCTCGTGTGCGGTTGTGGCCACCTGGTCGAGCCATGGCCCGGCCCGGTCGGCGACGGCGTCGAGCAGCAGCCGCAGCTCCTCGACCAGGCGCGAACCCGGGCCCCGCGTGTCGGAGGTGGTCACGGCCGCTCCGGTGCGAAGCGCAGCGTCAGGCCGGTGGCGTCGGACTCGGCGTCCACAACCGTGAACCGGCGCAGCAATACGGGCAGCGCGACAAGTCTCCGGACGCCGTCCACGGTCACCGCGAGATCGTCCCCTACCCGGACGAGATCCAGGTCGGTGGCATCGGTCAGCGGGATGGCGATGGTCAGCACGTAGCCGGCCCCCTCCGCCCGGACGGCCAGCAGCGGTCCAGATACGTGGACGCGATCCAGCGGGTCGGACGCGGTGTACAGCTCCGCCGCGAGCTCCAGAAGTGCCGCCGTGCCAACGGGTTCCGCGGCGCGATGCTCCACGGCGTCGACCGTCAGCGGGGTGGACGCGGCCAGCTCGGCCAGCACCGCGTCCTGCTCCGCGCGCCGGGTCCGCAGCCAGTGCGCCGCCGGACCGAGCCCGAGGCGACCCTGCGGCACCAGCCGGTTCGCCACGATCCGGTCCACGTGAATGCCCCGCAGCGCCAGCGCCGTGAGCGTGCGCCGGGTCTCGGCGACGACCAGGCGCTCGGGGGTGAGCACCATCCGGACGCTGGCCACGTCCGGGTCGGTCAGCAGCCGGCGCAGCGACGCCAGGTGAGCCGCGAGACGGCCGACTGGACCGCGATTCTCACCTGGGGGCTCAGCCCCCAGACCCCCCTCTGCCGGATACATCCGGTTCAGATACGTGGACACCGCCTCGGGGAGGGCCAGCAGCCGGAGCGTCTCCGCGGTCGGACCGCAGTCGACGACCACGACCTCCCACGGCCCGGTGTCGGCCAGCCGCGCCACCTCGGTCAGCGCCAGCAGCTCGTCCACCCCGGGGAGCACGGTCAGCTCCTCGGCGTCCAGCGCGTCCAGGCCGGCGCCGGCCAGCACGGTGCGCAGCTGGCCGCGCAGCTCGTGCCAGGAGCGGTCGACGAGCCGCCGGGTGTCCACGTGCGCGGCGAACAACGAACTGTCCACTTCGGACGGTTCGCCGTCCAGCGGCACGCCGAACGCGTCGGCCAGCGAGTGCGCCGGATCGGTGGACACCACCAGGGCCTTGCACCCGCCGGCGGCCAGGCGGGCGCCGGTCGCCGCGGCGAGGGTGGTCTTGCCCACCCCGCCCTTGCCGGTGAACAGCAGGATCCGCAACGGCGTTAGCCGCCTTCGACCCTGCGCTTGAGCTCCTTGAGGGCGGTGTCCATGATCACCTTTTCGGCCTTGCGGCGGAACAGGCCGATCATCGGCACCACGAGCTGGACCGAGAGCGTGTAGGTGACCCGGGTCGCCTCGCCCTGTGGGGTGAGCAGGTACTGCCCCTTCTGGGCGCGCTGCATCTGCCCCTTCACCAGCGACCAGTCGACCGAGAGCCCGTCCGCGGCCCAGTCGTAGGCCAGCGTGTACACGTCCTTGAACGGGCCGGCGTCCAGGGTGAACCGCACCTGCCTGGCGGTGCCGTCCTCGGCGGTCTCCAGGATCTCGGTCTTCTTGACCGCGCCCGCCCACTCCGGATACGCGGGGAAGTCCGCGATGACCGCCATGATCGCTTCCGGTGGGGCGTCGACCACGATGGACTGGGTGGACTCATCGGCCATGCGGGGCAGGTTACAGGTTTCACCAGCGGAGCACGTACGGCCGCTCCGTGCGCTGGAAGTGCCCGACGTTCACACATTCGGTGCGCCCCACCCGCATCCGCGGCGCCAGCGGCTGGTGCACGTGACCGAACAGCGACCAGCGCGGCCCGCGGGTGCGGATCAGCTCCAGCAGCGCGGCCGAGCCGTACTCCGACCGGCGCGCGACCACGTCGTAGGTCAGCTCCGGCACATCCGGCGGAATGTGGCTGCACACCACGTCCACCGGGCCGAGGGCCTCGACCGCCGCGGTGAACTCCGCCGACGTGCGCAGGTAGGGCCGGAACACCCCGGGCCGGCGGCGCCGCACGGTGACGATGCGCAGCCCGCCGCCGACGAAGCCGAACCGCAGCCCGCCCAGCTCGACCACCTCGCCGTCCACGATCCGCACGTTCTCCCCGGCGTACTCCGGCCACAGCGCCGGCGTGTCCACGTTGCCCGGCGTGGCGTAGGTCGGCGCGGTCATCGCCGCGAACAGCTTCGAGTACTGCTCCCGGACCGCCTCCTCGACCACCCCCGCGGGGTCGGTCAGGCTCGCCCATAACGACGTCGCGTACTCGACGATCTCCGCCGCCCGGTGCTCCCGCCGCAGCCGGGCGAACGTCGCCACCTTCTCCGGCCCGAAGATCGCGCCGAGAATGCCGCCCGAATGATCGTGGTAGTCCACGAAGTCGATCAGATCCCCCAGCACGACGAGCGCGTCCGCCCCGTCGCCCGCCCGGGCCAGCGCGTCGACGTTCCCATGCACGTCAGACACCACATGAACCCGCACAGCAACATTTCCCTAACCTCGATCGCGCAGCGCGCGTACAACATTACGTGGGCTCCGGCGCGACTCCGGGGCGGCGGCCGTTTTCCAGCTCGGACTTCAGGCCGAGGGCGATGGCCTTGGCGGCCAGCTGGCGGCGGGTGCGCTCGCGGCGCAGGGTCCGGGGGCGGGCCTGGGCGGGCAGGTCGGCGCGCAGGAAGTAGTGCAGCAGGGTGCCGTCGAGAACGGGTTCGAGCCAGACCTCCATGGTGCCGGTGAGGGCGCCGCTGACCGTCCAGCGCTGGCCCTGGTCGCCGCGGTCGGCGTAGACGCGCAGGTCGAGGTCGGGCCAGAGCCGGCGCCAGGCGGCGGGCTCGGCGAACACCGCGGCCACCAGCTTCGGCGGCACGGCGAGAAACGTCTCGTCGACGACGTCCAGGTCGGGCACCCGTGCAGCTTCTCACGAGGGCCGGCACTAGGTTTGTCGACGTGTCGAGCACGGGGGTGTCGGTCACCGACGAGGAGAGCCTCACCGACATGGTGTGGGCCAACGCCGAGCGGTTCGCCGACGCGGTCAGCGTGCGCCGGCACCTCGACCATTCCTGGCTGGACGTCACGGCCCGGGAGCTCGCCGCACACGTGCTGGGTGTCGCAAAAGGACTGATCGCCGGCGGGCGGGCGCCGGGCGACCGGGTCGGTTCGCCGCCCGAGGCGAGCTACGAGTGGGCCGTCGCCGAGTTCGCGATCTGGACCGCCGGCTACGTGAGCGACCCGGACGGGCCGCCGCCGGACCTGGACGGGTTGACCGCGCGCGGCGCCGCGGTCGACGAGGGCACGGCACACGCGCGACGGCTCGCGGTGCGGGCGGGCGACCAGGCGACGGCCGGGCTGACCCATGGTGAGTTGCTGGGCGAGGTGCGCTCGACGATCGCCCGGTACCGGCACCTGTTCGGTGCCGGGAACGCGATGCTGGTCGCGGCGCCGCCGGCGCAGCACGCCGCCCGCGTGCTGGCCCTGTGCGGGATCTACACCCGCACCACGCTGGCCCTGGGCACCGCCGGCGACCTGGGCACGTTCCGGCCGACGGTCGTGGTCGCCGGGTCCGAGCTGCTCGAGGAGGTGCTCGACGCGGCGCGCCGCCGGGCGTATGCCGAGGACCGCGGCGGGCTGTTCGCCGCCGCCGAGGCGGTCGCGGTGGAGTACGGGCGGGCGCTGGCCGGGCCGGGCCCGAACCTGGCGCTGCGCGGAAAGCACCTGGCGGCGAGCCGGTTCGTCTACCCGAAGGTGCGGGCCGCGCTCGGCGGCCGGTGCACCACGGTGACCTGCCTCGGACCCGGCGTCAGCGAGCGCCTCACCCACTTCTTCCGCGGCATCGGCGTCACCGTCCACTCCGTCTGAGCAACGCGCCTGCCTGCCCGTGCACGAGCGCTGGCCGGGCGGGCCCGCGGCGGACATCGTTGCGCTCGTGGAAAAACCCGGATACAGCGTCGTCACCACCGAGCTCACCGCCTACGCGCGGCACACCAGGCAGCTGGCCGGCGAGCTGAACCGGCTGGCCGGGCACACGGTCAAGCCGGTCGGCTCGATCGACGAGGACGCCTTCGGCCGGATCGGCAAGGAGACCGGTTTCGCCGTGGCGCTCAACCATTTCGCCGACGCCCTGCTCCGCCAGCTCGACGGCGTGGCGAAGAACGCGGACACACTCGGCGACGGCGTGGCCAAGACCGCGCGCACCTACCAGACCCAGGACCAGGAGCTGGCCCAGGACATCCTGGACCTCATCAACTAGGAATCCATAATGGACAGTCGACAGATCGCCCTGAAGGTGGCGGAGCAGCTCGTCGAGCACCGCAACCGATTGGCCGGCAAGGCCGACGACGTGCAGCGGGTCCAGCACGCGCTGGAGACCGCGGCCCGGACGGTCACCGAGCACCGGGACGAGCACCGGCGCAACGCCGCCACCGCCACCAGCCACTGGAACGGCCAGAACGCGAGCGCCTTCGATCGCCGGGCCACCCGGATGACCCGGTCCCTGGACGTGACCGCGAGCTCCACCACGAGCGGCGCGACCATCGTGGCGACCGCCGCCACATCCGTGGACGGCGGCCACAAGGCGGTCACCCGTCTCGTGGACGAGTACCTGTCCAAGGCGACGGCCGCGCTGGACGCCGGGCGCGCGGTCAAGGGTGCGGGCGCGCAGGCGGCCCTGATGCGGGCGGTCGGCCAGGTTGTCGACCTGGTGCGCGGCTACACCGGCGAGTCGGCCAAGCAGCTCGCCGCCGTGCAGCACCAGCTCCGCGAGTCGGCCACGCAGCTCAAGGCGCTCGAGCGCACGGTGGAGCAGGACGGCATCGTCGACCCGAAGACCCGGCACCAGGCCAAACCCAAGCACAAGAAGAAGGACCGGCCGGACCGCAAACCCAAGAAGCCCGGCAGCCAGCCGAAGACCCACTCCGGCACGACCAACAAGATCAAAAAAGTGGCGCAGAGCCAGCTCGGCTACCACGAAGGGCCGGGCAACCAGAACAAGTACGGCCCGTCCGTATCCTGGTGCGCGCTGTTCGCCACCTGGGTCTGGCGACACTCCGGTGTGGACATTCCGAGCCTGGCGTTCACCGGGGACGTCTACCACTGGGGCCAGCAGCACCATCTGGCCTACGACAGCCACCATCTGAGCCAGGCCCGCCCCGGCGACGTGCTGCTGTTCGGCACCGGCCCGCAGAGTCCCAGCACCAGCACGCACATCGGGATCGTGGAAAGCGTGCACGGCAACCAGGTCACGCTGATCGAGGGCAACTCCAGCGACCGGGTCCAGCGGGTCACCCACACGCTGTCGCCGTCCACGTTCTACGGCGGGGTGCACCCGCGATGAGCGAGATCACCGGCACCGCCCGTGGCGAGTGCGGCGTCGAGGTCACGGTCAACCTCGACGGGATGATCACGGCCGTCACCCTGACCGACGCCGCACTCCGCCTCGGCGCCGACCGGCTCACCCACCAGGTCGCCGGTGTGGCTTTGGCTCTGGGCCTCGACATCCTCGAACCCGTCGCCGGCGACGCCCTCCTCGAGCTCCTCGTCCCGAACGAGCCACCCGGCCCGCCCGCCGCCGGCGACGACTTCGCCACGATCGAAAGCTGGGCCGTCTTAGTACGGCAGCCACACTTCGTCACCATGTTGGCGTCTCACGTCGCCGTGTTGGCGCGCCACGTCGCTGTGTTGGCGTCTGGCGTGCGTGTGTTGGCTGGTGACGACACCGCCGGACACCGCTGACGGCAACTCCGACACACACCCGGCCAACACGACGACGCCCCAAGCCAACACAGCGACGCCACGAGCCAACATGGCAACCTGAGCGGCCAATATGACGATGTCAAGGGCCAACACACCGAACTGCCCATTCGCCCCATCGGGCTGATCGAACACTCTTTGCG
>NZ_DASYTH010000165.1:0-11031 GCF_036002505.1 Actinophytocola sp.
GATGATGGGGGCCTTTCTCGCGCGGGGCGAGAGGAAGGCCCCCTTCATCGCACTACCGCTTGGCCGGGGGAAGGCCGAGACCGAGCGCGGCCACGATGTCGCGCTGCACCTCGTTGGTGCCGCCGCCGAACGTGAGGATCAGGGAGGACCGGTGCATCCGCTCGATCCGCCCGCGCAGCACCGCGCCCGGCGAGCCGGCCCGCACGTAGGCGGCCGGGCCGAGGACCTCCATCAGCAGGCGGTAGGCCTCAGTGGCGAACTCGGTGCCGAACACCTTGGTGGCCGAGGCATGGACAGCGTTGACCGGGGGCCCAGCCCCCAGACCCCCGGCCGGGGGGCCGCCCCCCGGACTAAGCCCCTGGCCGACGCCCCAGGCGATCCGCCAGTTGATCAGCTTGAGGAACTCGACCTTGGCGTGCACCCGGGCCAGGTGGATCTGCACCCACTCCTGGTCGATGACCCGCCGGCCGTCGGGCAGCTTCGTCGCCTGCGCCCACTCCCGCACCTCGCCCAGGGCAATGTGCACCGGCGCCGCGGAGGTGAGCGCGACCCGCTCATGGTTGAGCTGGTTGGTGATCAGCGGCCAGCCCTTGTTCTCCTGGCCGACCAGCGCGGTGACCGGCACCCGCACGTCGGAGTAGTAGGTGGCGCTGGTGCTCGGCCCGGCCATCGTGCGCACCGGCGTCCAGGAGAAGCCGGGCGCGTCGACCGGCACGATCAGGATCGACAGGCCCTTGTGCTTGGCTGCCTTGGGGTCGGTGCGGCAGGCCAGCCACACGTAGTCGGCGTACTGGATGAGGCTGGTCCACATCTTCTGGCCGTTGATCAGGTACTCGTCGCCGGCCCGGACCGCCCGGGTGCGCAGCGACGCGAGGTCGGTGCCGGCCTCGGGCTCGGAGTAGCCGATGGAGAAGTGCACCTCGCCGCCGGCAATTTTCGGCAGGTAGAACGCCTTCTGCTCGGGCGTGCCGAACTTCATGATCGTCGGGCCGACCGTGTTGATGGTCAGGAACGGCACCGGCGCCCCGGCGAGCGCCGCCTCGTCGGTGAAGATCAGCTGATCGAGCATCGAGCGGTTCTGCCCGCCGTACTCCTCCGGCCAGCCCAGCACCAGCATTCTGTCAATGCCCATCTGCCGGACGACCTCCTTGTACACCGCGCCGTCGCCGTACTCACCGCCCGTCTCGGTCAGCGCCTCCCGCCGCTCCGGCGTGATCAGCCTGGCGAAGTAGGCCCGCAACTCGCGGCGCAGCCGCTCCTGCTCCTCGGTGTACGCGATCCGCATGCGATCTCCTGGAACCAGTTCTCAAGGGTGTCTGCGCTGGCAGTCTACGTCGTGCTTGCTCTCAATGAGAACACGTTCTAGTCTTGGTCGCGAACCGCCCGTGGCACGCTCGACGAGGAGAGCCCCTGATGAAAGCGGCCGTGCTCAACCAGATCGGGGACACCAAGCTCGAGCTCCGAGACGACGTCAGCACCGCGGACGTCGGGCCCCGCGAGATCCGGATCCGGGTGAAGGCCACCGGGGTCTGCCACAGTGATCTGTCCGCAATGGACGGTACGCTGCCGGCCCTGGCGCCGGGCATCATCGGCCACGAGGGCGCCGGCGTGGTGACCGAGATCGGCAGCCTCGTCGACACGCTCGCCGTGGGCGACCACGTGATCGTCACGTTCGTGCCGCCGTGCGGCAGCTGCCCCAACTGCCTGCGCGGGCAACCCCACCTGTGCGCCATCCACGCGATCGCCGCGTTCACCACGCCCCGGTTCCGGGTCGGGGACACGCCGGTGTTCGGCTACGCCGGCCTCGGCACGTTCGCCGAGGAGCTGGTGATCCCGGCCGCCGGCGCGGTGAAGATCGCCGAGGACATCCCGTTCGAGATCGCCGCGCTGGTCGCCTGCGGCGTGATGACCGGGGTCGGCGCCGTGATCAACACGGCGAAGGTGGAGCCCGGCTCGACCGTGGTCGTGATCGGCTGCGGCGGCGTCGGCGTCTCGGTGATCCAGGGCGCGCGGCTGGCCGGCGCGGCGCAGATCATCGCGGTGGATCCGGTGCTGGACAAGCACGGGACGGCACGGCACTTCGGCGCGACGCACGCCACCACGCCGGACGGCCTGGCCGCGCTGAACGCGGAGCTGGCCGGCAGCATGGGTTTCGACTACGCCTTCGACGTGGTGGGCATCCCGGCCACGATCCGCTCCGCCTGGGACAACGCCCGGCGCGGCGGCACGGTCGTGGTGGTCGGCGCCGGCCGGGCCGACGCGATGGTGGAGTTCAGTGCGCAGGAGCTGTTCCTGCACGACAAGCGCCTCCTCGGCTCGTTCTACGGCGGTGCCACCGTCCGGCGCGACTACCTGCGCCTGCTGGGTCTGTGGCGCGAGGGCCGGCTCGACCTCGCCGGCATGATCAGCAAACGGATCACCCTCGACGAGATCAACGACGGGCTCGACGCCCTCCGCGGCCCCGGCACCCTGATCCGCCAGATCGTCACGTTCGAATGACCGCACTCGAAGGAAAAGTCGCGATCGTCACCGGCGCTGCCGCCGGGCTGGGCCGCGCCGAAGCAGTTGCCTTGGCTGCGGCGGGCGCCAGCGTGGTCGTCAACGACTTGTCCACAATGGATACAGCCGATGAGATCGAGGCCCTGGGCGGCAAGGCGGTCGCCGTCACCGGGGACATCGGCGAGCGGTCGACCGCCGACGCGCTGATGTCCTTCGCGGTCGACCATTTCGGTTCGCTCGACATCGTGGTGAACAACGCGGGGCTGCTGCGGGACCGGATGCTGTTCAACATGACCGACGAGGAGTGGGACCTGGTCGTCCGGGTGCACCTGCGCGGCCACTTCCTGCTGTCCCGCAACGCCGCCACCTACTGGCGTGATCAGTCCAAACTGGCCGGTGGACCGGTCTACGGCCGGCTGGTCAACACCTCTTCCGAGGCGTTCCTGATGGGCGCTCCGGGCCAGCCGAACTACGCCGCCGCCAAGGCCGGGATCGCTGCGCTGACCGTGGCCGCCGCCCGCTCGCTGGACCGCTACGGGGTGCGGGCCAACGCCATCTGCCCGCGCGCCCGGACCGCGATGACGATCCCGGTGTTCGGCGCCGCCCCGGACGGGCCAGATCCGTGGTCGGTCGACCATGTGGCGGAGTTCGTCACGTTCCTGGCGTCCCCCGAAGCCGATGCGATCAATGGTCAGGTGTTCATCGTCTACGGCGGCCAGGTCGGGCTCGTGGCCCCGCCCACCATCGAGCAGCGCTTCGACTCCACCTCCGCGGTGGCAGACTACTTCGCCGAGCGTGATCCACAGTGGACGTTCGCGACAAGGGAGGAACTGTGACGCTCACCCTGAAGGCGCACCGCGACGAGATCGGCCTCAAGGATGGCCAGCTCCTCGTCGCCGGCACCTGGCGCGCCGCGGCGGACGGCGCTACCTGGACCCACCAGCACCCGGCGACCGGCGAGGCCATCGGCGAGTTCCCGGTCGCCACGGTGTCCGATGTGGACGCGGCGGTCCGCGCCGCCCGGACCGCCTTCGACGAGGGACCGTGGCCGCACGCCCGTGCCGGCGAACGGATTCGCCTCCTGCACCGTTACGCCGAGTCGCTCCGCCAGCACGCCGACGAGCTGCGTGCCCTGCAGGCCCTGGACAACGGCATTCCACTGTCCTTCGGCGGGATCTACGCCCCCTCCGTGGACTGCGCCGCCGACGTGTTCGACCACCACGCCGGCTGGGTGGACAAGGTCGGCGGCCAGACCCTCCCGCCGTACCAGGGCGGTGACCACCTGGCCATGACGTTCCGCGAGCCGATCGGCGTGGTGGCCGCGATCCTGCCGTGGAACGCGCCGTTCCTGCTGTTCGCGCAGAAGGTCGCGCCGGCGCTGGCCGCCGGGTGCACGATCGTGCTCAAACCCAGCGAGTACTGCACGTTCTCCGTGCTGCGCCAGGTGGAGCTGCTGCTCGAGGCCGGCCTGCCGGACGGCGTGATCAACGTGGTGACCGGCCCGGGCGACCCCACCGGCGAGGCGCTGATCACCCACCCGCTGGTGGACAAGATCAGCTTCACCGGCAGCCGCGCGGTCGGCAAGCGGATCGTCGAGGCCTCGGCCGGCACGCTCAAGCGGGTCTCCTTGGAGCTGGGCGGAAAGAGCCCCACGCTGGTGTTTCCGGACGCCCCCGACGTGGGCCTGGCCGCGATGACCACGATGGGCACGGTGACCATGGGCCTGTCCGGCCAGGCCTGCGTGGCGCACACCCGCGCGCTGGTGCACCGGGACGTCTACGACCAGTTCCTCGGCGCCGCCGAGATGCTCGCCGGCATGATCACCTACGGGGATCCGTTCGAGGCGAGCGTGCTGGCCAGCCCCTTGATCAACACCCGGCAGCTGGAGCGGGTCCTCGGGTTCATCGAGCGCGCCCAGGAGGGCGGCGCCCGGCTGGTCACCGGTGGCACCCGGCCGGACGGCGACCTGGCCGCCGGAAACTTCGTGCGGCCGACGGTGTTCGCCGACGTGGACAACGGCATGGAGATCGCCCGTGAGGAGGTGTTCGGCCCGGTCCTCGCGGTCGTGCCGTTCACCGACGAAGATGAGGCGGTACGGTTGGCCAACGACACCGAGTACGGACTCGGCGCCGGTGTGTACACAACGGACGCTCGCCGCGCCTTCCGGCTGGCGCGCAGGCTTCGGGCGGGCACGATCGGGATCAACGGGTTCCAGATCGAGCCGCACCTGCCATTCGGCGGGTTCAAGCAGTCCGGCCTCGGCCGGGAGGGCGGGCAGAGCGCGTTCGAGGCCTACACCGAGCTGAAGACCGTGCTCATGCCGCTGACCGACGAGATGATGTGATCTTTTGGGACGGCTGGACGGGAAAGCAGCGCTGATCACCGGAGCAGCGCGCGGTCAGGGCGCCGCCACGGCGCGCCGCTTCGTCGAAGAGGGCGCGCGGGTGATCATCACCGACGTCCTCGACGACGAAGGCAAGCAGCTCGCCGACGAACTGGGCGACGCCGCGCAGTTCCAGCATCTCGACGTGTCCGAAGAGGACGAATGGGCCGCGACGATCGACGCCGTCGGCCAGGTCACAGTGCTGGTGAACAACGCCGGCATCCTGCACTTCGCACCGCTGGCCGACACCAAGCTCGCCGACTACGAGCGGGTCATCCGAGTCAACCAGATCGGCACGTTCCTCGGCATGCGCGCGGTGGTCCCCGGCATGATCGCGGCCGGTGGCGGTTCGATCATCAACACCTCCTCGATCGAGGGACTCGCCGCCGCACCGACCCTGGTCGCCTACACCGCCAGCAAGTTCGCCATCCGGGGCATGACCAAGGTGGCCGCCCTCGAGCTGGGTGGCAAGGGGATCCGGGTCAACTCCGTGCACCCAGGCATGATCGACACGCAGATGCTGCCCACCGCCCTGGGCGGCATCAACGTGGACCTCACCCGGGTCGGCAAGCGCTTGCCGCTGCGCCGGGTCGGGGAGGCCGAGGAGATCGCCAGCCTGATCGTGTTTCTGGCCAGCGACGAGAGCTCCTACTGCACCGGAGCCGAGTTCGTGGCCGACGGCGGCGCCACCGCCAGCCACGCGCTCTCGGTAACCTGATCGTCCGATGGTCGTTTTCCAGATATGACCGTTGAAGCGGGGTCAAACGTCGCCGTTCGTGGGCTTGCCCAGGTGGGCCGGCTGACCACGCTCGGCGTCGACGTCGCCCGGCTGACGTTCCGGCGCCCGTTTCAGGTCCGGGAGCTTGTTCAGCAGTGCTGGTTTTTCGCCAGCGTCACGATTCTGCCCACCGCGCTGGTGTCGATCCCGTTCGGCGCGGTGATCGCGCTCCAGCTCGGCTCGCTGACCCAGCAGATCGGCGCGCAGTCGTTCATCGGCGCGGCCAGTGGGCTGGCCATCGTGCAGCAGGCCTCGCCGCTGATCACCGCGCTGCTGGTGGCCGGCGCCGGCGGCTCGGCGATGTGCGCGGACATCGGCTCGCGGACGATCCGCGAGGAGATCGACGCGATGGAGGTGCTCGGCGTCAACCCCATCCAGCGCCTGATCGTGCCGCGGGTGCTGGCCGCGATGATCGTGGCCACGCTGCTCAACGGGCTGGTCAGCGTGGTGGGCGTGGTCGGCGGCTACTACTTCAACGTGGTCATGCAGGGTGGCACTCCGGGCGCGTACCTGGCCAGCTTCAATGCCCTCGCCCAGGTCCCGGACCTGTGGATCAGCGAGATCAAGGCGGTGATCTACGGCTTCGTGGCCGGGATCGTCGCGGCCTACCGCGGGCTGAACCCCGGCCGGGGGCCCAAGGGCGTGGGTGACGCGGTCAACCAGACGGTGGTGATCACGTTCCTGCTGCTGTTCCTGATCAACGTCGTGCTCACCGGCATCTACCTCCAGATCGTCCCGCCGAAAGGCATGTGAGCGAGCTTGCGAGCGAACCATCCAACACTGCCCTGCCGCCGAGGAACGAGGTGGCAGGGCCAGCCATCACCGAGCTTGCGAGGTGATGGCCCTAGATGACGGCCCTGGAAGCCCGACCCCGACCGGTCGCCGTGCAGCGCGCGGCGGTGGTCGCGCGTGCGCCGCAGGAGGGGCTGGCCACGCTCGGCCAGCAGCTGGCGTTCTACGTGCGGGTGCTGGCCTGGGTTCCGCGCACGCTCGTGCACTACCCGCGGGAGACGCTGCGGCTGCTGTCCGACGTGTTCTTCGGCAGCGGCGCGCTCGCGGTGATCGGCGGCACCCTCGGCGTGATGATCGGGATGACCGTGTTCACCGGGCTCATCGTTGGCCTGCAAGGGTATTCGGCGCTGAACCAGCTCGGCACGTCGGCGCTGACCGGATTCGTCGCGGCCTACTTCGACACCCGCGAGGTGGCGCCGCTGGCCGCCGGGCTCGCGCTGTCCGCGACGGTCGGCTGTGGTTTCACCGCGCAGCTCGGGGCCATGCGGATCTCCGAGGAGATCGACGCCCTCGAGGTGATGGCCATTCCCAGCGTGCCGTACCTGGTGACCACCCGGGTGCTGGCCGCGGTGGGCGCGGTGATCCCGCTGTACATCGTGGGACTGCTGGGCTCCTACGCGGCGTCCCGGCAGGTCACGGTGTGGTTCTACGGGCAGTCGGCCGGCACTTACGACCACTACTTCCACCTGTTCTTACCTCCAGGGGACGTGCTCTGGTCGTTCCTCAAGGTGATCATCTTCAGCGTGGTGGTGATCCTGGTGCACTGCTACTACGGCTACACGGCGTCCGGCGGTCCGGCCGGTGTCGGGGTCGCGGTCGGCCGGGCGGTGCGCACCGCGATCGTGCTGCAGATGCTGCTGGACTTCTTCCTGAGCCTGGCGATCTGGGGTGCCACCACCACGGTGAGGATCGCCGGATGAACGCCCGCGCGCCGGTCCGGTACCAGTTCTATGGCCTCGTGTTCCTGGTGATCGTCGGGCTGCTGGCGGCGCTGGCGATCGGTTTCTATCGCAAGTCGTTCACCTCGATCGTGCTGGTGCGGCTGGAGACCAGCCACGTCGGCAACCAGTTGCCGGTGCACGCCGACGTGAAGCTGCGCGGTCTCATCGTCGGAGAAGTGCGCAGCATCGAGCCCACCGGCGACCGCGCGCTGCTCTACCTCGCGCTGGATCCCAGTCTGGTCAACAAGATCCCCTCCAACGTGTCAGCGCGCCTGCTGCCCAAGACATTGTTCGGCGAACGCTATGTGGCACTTCAGACCCCGGAGAAACCGGCACGCCCGATCGCCGCCGGCGACGTGATCACCCAGGACCGCACCACGACCGCCATCGAGATCGAAAAAGTACTCAACGACGTCATGCCGGTGTTGCAGTCCGTCGCGCCGGAGAAGCTGGCCGCCACGCTCAACGCGATCTCCACCGCACTGGCCGGCCGCGGCAAGCAGTTCGGCGACACGCTGGTGCAGCTCGACTCCTACCTGTCGCAGCTCACCCCGGCGCTGCCGGATCTGCGGGCGAACATCGAGAAACTCGCCACCGTGGCGGACACCTACGCCGAGGCCGCGCCGGATCTGTTGCAGGCCTTCAGTGATCTGACCACGACGACGGAAACCATCGCCCAGCAACGGATCGGGCTGGAGGACCTGTTCGCCACGCTCACCACGGCGTCGGTCGACCTGACGAACTTCCTGGCCGCCAACAAGAACAACCTGATCAGCCTCGGCTCCACGGCGCAGTCGACGCTCGCCGTGCTGGCCAAATACGCGCCCGAGTACCCGTGCCTGCTGCAGCAGCTCGTGGACGAGATCCCGGCCGCGGACATCGCGTTCGGCAAGGGTTCGGCGCACCCCAACGTGTCCCGGGTGACCATCGAGATCACCTCCAGCCGCGGCAAGTACGTGCCCGGTGTGGACACTCCGCGCTACGAGGACAAGCGTGGGCCGAAGTGCTACCCGGTGGCCAAGCCGCCCGGCCGGTTCCCGCAGTACGCGCCCGGCGGGCCGCTCAAGGACGGCTCGTCGAAACCGCCGCCGCCGAAGTCCGACCGGCCGCAGGACTACCAGCCCACCTCCCCCCAGTCTTTGGCCAACTCACCCGCGGAGAGTGACCTCCTATCGGCCCTGCTCGCGCCCTCGCTCGGGGTCATGCCGGAGGACGTCCCGGGCTGGAGCGCCTTGCTGGTGGGGCCGCTGTTCCGGGGAGCGGAGGTGGAGCTGCGATGAGAGGGCTGCTCGCTCCGCTGATCAAGATCACGATCTTCGCGGTGGTCACGATCGCGCTCACCACACTGCTCGGGCTGACCATCGCGAACAGCAACGTGGGCAGCACCAGCGACTACACCGCGCGGTTCGCCGACGCGACCGGGCTGAACGTGGGCGACGACGTCCGCATGTCCGGTGTCCGCATTGGACAGATCAACTCGATCGGCCTGGTCGGCAACAAGTGGGCGGACGTGCACTTCGAGGTCGAGGCGGCGCGCCGGTTGCCGGCGGGCGTCACCGCGACCATCAAGTACCGTAACCTGATCGGCCAGCGGTACATCTCGCTCGCCGTCGGTGGTGGCGGCGACCCCAACGCGATCCTGCGGCCGGGCGACACGATTCCCTTGACCCGCACCGCGCCCGCACTCAACCTGACCCTGCTGTTCAACGGGTTCAAGCCGCTGTTCCAGGCACTCAACCCGGAGGACGTGAACAAGCTCGCCGGCGAGCTGATCCAGGTACTGCAGGGGGAGGGCGGCACGATCGACAGCGTGCTCGGCCACACCGCCTCGCTCACCACCGCGATCGCCGGCCGGGACCAGGTGATCGGCCAGGTGATCGACAATCTGAACAACGTTCTGGGCACCGTGAACGCGCGCAGCACCGAGCTCTCCGGGCTGATCGACACCGTGCAGCAGCTCTCCACCGGCCTGGCCGAGCAGCGCCAACCCATCGGGGACGCGATCACCGCGCTGGGCGAGCTGACCGACTCCACGGCCGGCCTGCTGAGCTCGGCGCGACCGGCGCTCAAGGACGACATCGCCGCGCTCGGCCAGCTGTCCGCGAACCTGGCCCAGAACGGGGACACCGTGGACAAGTTCCTCCGCACGCTGCCCGGCAAGGTCGACGCGATCAACCGGGTGGCCAGCTACGGCGGCTGGTTCAACTACTTCCTGTGCAGCGCGTCCGGCCGGGTCGGCATCTCCAGCCTCGGCATCGTCGTGGACATTCCGGGCTTGCCGGCCCCGGGCACGCCGATGCCGGAGAGGTGCGGGCCCTGATGAAACGGATGAAGGACCGCAACCAGGCCACGGTCGGCTTCGTGGCGCTGGTGCTGATCGTGCTGGCGGTGCTGGCCGCGTTCAACTCCGACGACCTGCCGATCATCGGCGGCGGCACCACGTACACCGCGGAGTTCAGCGAGTCGGCCGGGCTGAAGCCGGGCAACGAGGTCCGGGTGGCCGGCGTGAAGGTCGGTGACGTGCGCAAGGTCCGCTTGGCGCGCAACAAGGTGCTGGTCGACTTCAAGCTGCGGGACGTCGCGGTCGGGGACCAGAGCACGGTCTCCATCCAGATCAAGACGCTGCTCGGCGACAAGTACCTCGCGGTCACCTCGTTCGGCGACCATCCGCAGAACCCGAACGACGTGATCTCCCGGGCGCGCACGGTGGCCCCGTTCGACATCGTGCCGGCGGTGAGCCAGCTCTCCCGCACCGTTGACAAGATCGACACCAACCAGCTCGCGCAGAGCTTCCAGGTCATCTCCGAGACGTTCGCGCACACCCCGCAGAGCATGCGCGACGCGCTCACCGGCCTGTCCCAGCTGTCCGCCACACTGTCCACACGCGACACTGAGCTGGCCAGGCTGCTCAGCAACACCGCGGCGCTGTCGAAGACCGTGGCGGACCGGGACAGCCAGCTGCAGAAGCTGTTCGCCGACGCCACGCTGCTGCTCGACGAGCTGAACCGGCGCAAGGACGCGGTCACCGCCCTGCTCGACGGCACGAAGAAACTCGCCGCCCAGCTCGAGGGACTGGTGGCGGACAACCAGAAACAGCTCAAGCCGGCCATGGACGAGCTGGCCAAGGTGACCACGATCCTGCAGCGCAACCAGGACAACCTGAGCCAGGGCCTGCACAACCTCGCCCCGTTCGCCCGCATCTTCAACAACGTGGTGGGCAACGGCCGGTGGTTCGACGGCTATATCTGCGGGCTCGTGCCGCCGCCCACCAAGGTCGGCATCTTCGACATCAACCCGCAGGGCTGCGAGGTCCCGTTGACTCCGGGAGGCTCGCGATGATCATGCGGACCCGGTTCAACCGCCGCGCCGCCACCGTGGTCGCGTTCGCCTGCGTGCTCGCGCTGGTGCTGGTCGCGCTCTGGTGGCTCACCATGCGCAACCCGGGCACCAAGCTCACCGCGTACTTCGAGAAGACCGTCGGGGTGTACGCCGGTTCCGAGGTCAAGGTGCTCGGTGTCTCGATTGGACACATCGACACCGTCACACCGCAGGGCGACACCGTGCGGGTGGAGCTGACCGTGGACGACGGCGTCGAGATCCCGGCCGACGTGCACGCGATCGTCGTCGCCCCGAGCCTG
>NZ_DASYTH010000166.1:0-4464 GCF_036002505.1 Actinophytocola sp.
AGTCAGACGCAGAACACAACACGACCACGCCACCAACAAGGGCCAGCCCACCGCGCCGACCTCTTCAACCGACTCCTCAACGACCTCAAAGAAAGCGAAGCATCCTGAACCGCGACCACACCGATTGTCCCGCGTCAAGAAGTGGGCAGGGTTTCGGTCGTTTGAAATGTCGGGATGGTGGGGTCGGCCAGGCCCAGGTGCACCTCTTTGGGCCGGTTCCATGCCAGGGCCTCGTGCGGCCTGATCTCGTTGTACTCGATCCGGTAGTCCTCGGCTCGTTTGGCGAGCATGACGGCGTCGTCGATCTCGTCGATGTAGAGCCGCTCGTACTTCAGGGTGCCGAATCCGCGTTCGCGTGAGCCGTTCTGGCCGGGGCTCTTCACCCGGGTGCGGACGTGGGCCAGCTCGGGACGGCCGGCGATGAACGCCTCGAACCGGAACGACCGGAACGGGCCGCCGTTGTCGGTGACGATCGTGACCACCGGCAGCAGCTCACCGGTCTCGACGTCGACGGGGCAGTCCTCGAGCATCGGGTGGCCGAACATCGCTTCGTAGCCGGTGAGCGCGAGCTCGACGGCATCGATGGCGTCGTACTGGTTCGCGGTCGGCGAGACGTGGAACGGGTACTCGTATTTGGACCAGTAGTCCCGGCAGCCGGCCAGCCGCCACGTCCCGCCGCTGGTGGTCTCGAACTCGCTAAAGTCCAGCTGCCAGACCTGGTTCGGCCCGGTCGGCTCGGTCGCGAACGCGGCCTTGCGGCGTTCGGCGAGCTTGCGCCGCTCCCGCTGGTAGTGCGCGGGCAGGATCAGGTCCTCGTCGCGCAGCAGCCGCAGGATGGTCGCCTCGGACACGATGTGCCCGTCGTGGCGGACCATCGCCCAGATCTTGCGGTGCCCCCAGGCCGGATGCGCCAACGCGTGTCCCAGCGCACGTTCCTTCGCGGCTTGTCGGGCCGGCCGTGGCCACCGCCTCTTGACCTGTCCACCGGCCCGAGCATTGGCCTGCCAGCGACGCCAGGTCCGTTCGGGCATGTCGATCAGCTGGCAGAACCTCGCGGTCGACATGCCCGCCTCGACGCGGATCACCTCGAGGTCCTCGAAGGGCCCAAGCGGCCCTCCGCGGACTTCTTCCAGACCCGCAGCTCGACCGCGGCCTCACCCAGCGCCTGGGTCAGGTCCGCGACCTCGCCCTCGAGCTGCTGCTCTCGGGTCGACGGTCCGGACCGGCCCGCGGCGAGTGCGGTCTTGCCCGCTTCGAGGAAGTCGGCCTTCCACCGGCCGATCGACTGCTCGCTGACTTTCTCTTTCCGAGCGGCCTCGGCGATCGTCATCTCGCCGGCCAGCACGCCCAGCACGATCCTGGTCTTCTGCTCCACCGGAATGACAGGGGGTCTACCCATGTGTCGGACTCTCCTTCAGGACTGACCTAACAGCCCTGCCACAAAGTCTGACGCGCGACATTGGCCGCCCAGGCGCACTCAATCGCCGCGGTGGATTTCTTCCACCTCGACACCGTATTCCTGCGTCGGCTTTATGTGCTGTTCTTCATCAGGCACGGCACCCGGCGTGTGCATCTGGCCGGCGTCACCGCTCATCCGACGGGGCGTGGGTTGCCCAGCAGGCCCGCACCCTGGTCATGGACCTTGGCGAGCACGCCGAGTCGGCGAAATTCCTGATCCGCGATCGGGACACCAAGGTCACCGCGGCCTTCGATGCGATCTTCACCTCGATCGGGATTCGGATCATCAATACGCCAGTGCGGGCACCGCGAGCGAACGCGATCGCCGAGCGACGGATCGGCACCGTCCGCCGCGAGTGCACCCACCGGCTCTTGATCCTCGGTGCGCGGCATCCGCGTCACGTGCTGACCGAGTACACCGATCACTACAACCGGCACCGACCTCACCGGACCCTTGCGCAGGCGCCACCGGCCGGGAGATCAATTTCAAAGGCCGGCAGCAGTCTTCGCGTTCTTCGCCATGATCGTCTCGGCGGACTCATCCACGAATACAAGCAGGTCGCATAGGGTGACACGGTTTCCGGCACCGACAGGTCGAGCGGTGAGGACTTTGTGCGTGATCACTTGCCGTTACATGACGCCCAGGTCGGTTGCTTGTCAGCGGACTGTGCCACAAACGTGCCACGGGGTCGGGTTGGGCAGGGAGAGCCACGAACCGATAGCGGAGCACAAGAGCCTGCCGGAGTGGCCGGGTCACGGGTGGCCGGAGGCAATCGCGGAGCGACGCGCAGCGTGTACCGTGCCAGAACTCAGCGCGGGCCGGTAACCGGCGGCTTCGCCGGCTCTCACAAGGTAGGCCAGGATCGCCGCTCATGGTGTTTCGACTGCTGTATCTGGCCGTGGTTCGCGTGTTCGGCTGGCTGGCGCTGCTGGCACGTCGCCGGAGCGCGCTCACCGTGGAGCTCATGGTGCTGCGCCACGAGGTTGCGGTGCTGCGCGGTCAGGTCCGGCGACCGCGGCCGTCGTGGGCAGACCGCGCGATCCTGTCCGCGTTGACCCGACTGCTCCCGCGGGAGCTGAGGAAGCACCGCATCGTCACCCCGGCCACGGTGTTGGCCTGGCACCGCAGGCTGCTCACCAGGAAGTGGACCTACCCGAACCGACCGGGCCGACCACCGGTCGCCGCGGACATCCGCGACCTGGTCATTCGCCTCGCCCGAGAAAACCCGCAATGGGGACATCGGCGCATCCAGGGCGAACTCCTCCGGCTCGGCCACCGTGTCGGTGCCGGCACGATCCGCCGCATCCTGGCCGCGGCCGGCCTCGATCCGGCGCCCCGCCGGGCGGAGACGACCTGGCGGGTGTTCCTGCACAACCAGGCGCACGGCATGCTAGCTGCGGACTTCTTCCACCTCGACACCGTCGGCCTGCGCAGGCTCTACGTGGTCTTCGTGATGGAAGTGCGGACTCGCACCGTGCACGTTCTCGGCGTGACCGCGCCCCCACCGGGGCGTGGACCGCGCAGCAGGCCCGCAACCTGCTGATGGATCTCGGTGAGCGGGCCGGCTCCTTCCGGTTCCTGGTTCGGGACCGGGACGCGAAATACACCCCGGCGTTCGACGCGGTGTTCGCCTGCGAGGACGTGACGACCGTCAAGATTCCTCCCCCGCACCCCGCGGGCGAACGCCTACGCCGAGCGGTTCGTGCGCAGTGTCCGGGAGGAGTGCACCAACCGGATGTTGATCTACAACAAGGCGCACGCGGTCGCGGTCCTGGCGGAATATGCCCGGCACTTCAATCGGCACCGGCCCCACCAAGGCCTCGGGCAACGGCCTCCGCAGCACGACCCATCGACCATCGTGCCCCTTCAGGCTCCGGTTCGGCGTCGCCGAGTGCTCGGTGGTGTGATCAACGAATACCAGCGAGCGGCATGACCGCTCCCACAACATTCGAGGTCAGCGCGGTGACACGAGATTTGGCACGGTACAGGGTTGTCTCTGCTGCTCAACCCGTGGGTGAAGTAGTCGAAATGCCAGGACAGGCAAGTCGTGTCAACGTCGGCCGACATTTGCCCCCTAGAACCACAGCGGCACCTTCCTCGCAGAACTCGCTCGGCGGGCATGCCCCGCTCGGCCCCTGGGCCGGAAGTACACTGCCGCGGTCGGGGCTCCGCTGTGCGCCCGGTCGGACCTGGCCATGTTTCCGTGCGACTCGGACCCGTGGGAGGGTACGAAGTCGCACCGGAACGGTAGATCGCTAGGAGGGGACGGTGGTTGGGGTTCCCATTTCCAGGAAGTGGAAGGTGTCGCGGATTTCCTTGGGGGCATGGGCGAGGTCTTGTTCGATTCCTGCCCTTCCTTGGGTGAAGTGCGACCAGCCCTCGTGGTGGACGGGGATGGCGGTGCGGGGGCGGATCAGGGTGGCGAGCTCGATGGCGTCCGCGGCGGTCATGCTGTAGCGGACGGGTCCGGTGAGGCCGAAGCGGACAGCGCCGAGGTGGAGGAGCGCGACGTCGACCTGCAGGCGGTCGGCCACGCGGCGGACCCCGTCGTAGAGCACGGTGTCGCCCGAGATCCAGAAGACGCCGTGCTCCTGACCCGGCCAGGCGAGCGCGAAACCGATCACCGCGCCGGCGACCGGCCGACTGAGCGGCGGGCCGTGCCGGCAGGGGGTGGCCGTGATTTCGATCGTCGGCAGGCCAGGGCGCTTCGAGGTTGGCTGTGGCCCAGGGCTCTAGCCCGCGCACCGCACCGCCCAGACGTTTGGCGCCGGGGACCATCGTGATCACAGTCCGTACCCGGCCGAGCAGTTCACGGCCGGCGATGTCGAGGTTGTCGCCGTGGTGGTCGTGGCTGAGCAGCACCCCGTCGATCGGCGGGAGGTCGGACACGGGGATCGCCGGTCCGGCGATCTTGCGCGACGACGTCCCCCAGCCGAAGCTGTATTTCCGCCCCGGGGCGTCGAACGTCGGATCGGTCAAGATCGTCCAGCCTTCGACCTCGATGA
>NZ_DASYTH010000167.1:0-14494 GCF_036002505.1 Actinophytocola sp.
CCCGTCATCCCTGGGTCGCGGTTCGCCGCGGCGGCACCCACGTGCACATCCTCACTGGCCGGGTGAACGCCTTACGGCGAGGTCTGGCGCGACAGCAACGACTACGCGCGGGCCATGGCTGCGGTGCGGGCCATCGAGCGGGAGCACGGCCGGGTCGCCGTCGACAGTCCGGGCCGGTACGGCGGCGCGTCGGGCGACCAGACGCAATCCCGGGCGTGACAGCGCGGTCTCGCCGGTACACGTTTCCAGATCGGGACCACCGCACCCACGTGCGCTTCGCTGCCGCGGAGTACGCCGAGCTGGCCGCGGCGGCCGCGCGGGCGGGCTGACCACCACCGGGTATGTCGGCGAGGTGGCGCTGGCAGCGGCGCGGGGTGACCGCCGCCGCGACCGACACGGGCGCGATCACCCGGGCGGAGCTGGCGCAGTTGCAGCGGGACCTGTTCGCCGCCCAATCCCGCACAGTTGGACTACCTCGACACCGCAGTCAGCCCGATGCCCTGGCCCGTCCAGCCGCACCCCGCCAACCACGCGGCGGACGACCCATGTTCGCCGCCGAACGTTGGCTCACCGGAAGCAAACGAGCCGTAGCATTGACCCGCGCAGCCGCCCGCCCGCACCGAACTACAAGATCGTTCGATTCCGACAGGTAACTCCGAACAACTCGCCACCCAGTCGTCTGGACCTACCTTTCGGACCGCCGGTCGCTGCCTTGATCATCCGAAGTCTTCAGCCGGAAAGGACACCCGATTGCGTCTGTCTCGCTGTACCTGGCGACGTTCGGGGCTGCGTCTCATTGAATCTGTCGCCGGCGGAGTGCTGAGGTGCGCTCGTCTCACCGAAGTTGACGCGTCCGGCGTGTCGTCTCACTGAAACTGCTTGAAGGCTGGTAGCGCACGGTCATCCTGATCAAATCGTCCGGCGGGTGATCGGCGTGGCCCTCAGACTCGCCTCCGAAGGGCGCCAATCTTGGTGTGGGTGCCGGTCCCCGTTTCGGTGCGGTCAGCGTGTGGCCGCGGCTAGGAACATCGGGATGGCGACCAGCAACCGGTCGTCCTGGGCGCGTCGGGTCTGTTCACTGATCCAGTTGTCGGCTTCGTCGCCGGTGATGGCGCCGGTTTGGCGTGCGGCGGTGGCGTGCCCGACGAGTATGGGCTGCATGGTGGCGTCGGTGAATATGGCGGTGTGGACCTCGATGTCGACGTCGTGGAAGCCGGCGTCGAGGAGCAGGTTGCGGTAGGCGCGGGCGATGCGCGGGTGGGGGATGGTGTCGGCGCGGGCGTGCACGATGTGGCGGGTCAGTTCGGGTTGGTCGGAGTCGATGACTATGGTGTCCCAGTCCTGGCCGAGCAGCACGATCCGTCCACCCGGGATGAGGATTCGGCGGGCTTCGGCCAGGGCCGCGTGCGGGTCGGGCAGGACGTGGTACACCTTGTCCGCCCGGTACCCGTGCGCCTGCGCGTCGCCCAGCGGCAGCTCGGTGGCGTCGGCGGCGCGCACGTCGATGTCGGGAAACCGGCGGCGGGCGGCGGCCAGCATGGCCGGGTCGAGGTCCACACCGATGGCGCGGGCGCCGTGCTCGGCCAGTTCGGCGACGGCGCGTGCGGTGCCGCAGCCGACGTCGACTACCGTCGCGCCCGGGGGTAGCCGCAGGAGCTGGTAGCTGCGCGCGCGCAGCCGCGCGGCGGCGGGCATGGTTTCCGCAGCGTCGAGCACCCGGATCAGCGTGTCAGTGTCGGTGTAGGCGGTGTGCGTGTCGGTCATGTGCACGAGTGTGTGACTTCAGGTCGACCTGAAGTCAAACCGGGCTGCTATCAAGGTGATATGAACTCCGGCGGGATGGTGGTGGAGTACACGATCGGGGAGCTGGCAGCCCGTTTCGGGCTGGCCACGCACGTGTTGCGGCACTGGGAGGATGTGGGGTTGCTGTCGCCGGCGCGGCGGGTGGCGGGGCGGCGGATGTACGGGCCGGCGGATGTGACCCGGGTTGCGGAGATCATGCTTGGGAGGGACGCCGGGTTCAGTCTGGAGCAGTTGCGGGCGCTGTTCGCCGCCCCGGATCGGGGCCGGCGGCGGGAGGTGCTGCGTGCCCAGCTGACGCAGGTGCGGCAACGCATCGCCCGGCTGACGCTGTCGCAGACGCTGCTTGAACACGCGTTGCGATGCCGGCACCCGGATTATCAGTCGTGCCCTCACTTCCAGGCCATGGTGCTCGCGCGGCTGGACGGGGTGGATCTGGCGGAGGCCCTGGACCACGGCTGACAGTGCTGCGGCGGCGGCACCAGTTCGGGGCGGCACGGTGAACGGCGTGCGGACAGGTGAGACGGTGGCCGCGGCGCGGGAGCCCGTTCGCCGCTGCCGTTCAGTGTGCTGGGGCGGTTGGGGCGGTTCACAACCACATTCAGTGAGACAACGCAGAGCATCCGTTGCCGCCGAGCCACCCGTGCGTGCGGTGCACCTGCGCCCGGCGCATCGGCACCCACGCGGCGAACGCCGCCTGTACCTCGGTCAGGCTGCCGAACAGCCGACCAGCCAGGACGTGCTCGCGCACGATGTCCGCCTGCCACTCCACCCGCCCCCTCCCCGTTGGACGACAGGCCGCCAGCACGCCGATCGCGAAGCCGTAGTGCCCCGCGAACGCAACTGCCTCCGGGTGGAGCGGCACCGCCACCCCCGGCGCCACGTGCCGGCGCACCACCGTCGTGACCCGGTCGTAAACCAGCGCCGCGGGTCGCCGGCGCGAAGCGCCCGCAGCAGCCGCGGCACGTCCGAGGCAGGGCCGTACGGCCCCTCCAGCGCCGCCCAGACCTCGTGGTTCACGGCGCGCAAGCTAGCACGCTTGACCTGCGCTCTTTCATCCGGACAGGCCAGTTGGGTGCCATGTTGGCACCAGCGTTGAGCCAACATGGCTTGCGGTGGTGCCATCGGTGTGCCATCATGGCACCATGGACTTGACCTCGTATGTGAGCAACCTCGGACGCGAGTTCGCCACCCTCGCCGAAGCCGGCGGCGAGGAGCCGCGTGCGCTGGTCGAGCGCCTGACCGGGCCGCTCGAGTCGGCGATCCGGATGACGCTGCTGGACGCGCTGTCGGGCGCCGCCGACGAGATCACCCGGGACCTGGCCCCCGGCTCGGTGCAGCTGCGCCTGCGCGGCCGCGACCCGCACTTCGTGGTGACCGCGCCACCCGCCGAGCCGCTCGGCCTCACCGCCGAGGACACCACGGCGACGGTCGGCGGCGCGCCGGACAGCGAGCCGCTGATCGCCGACGACGGCCCCGCCGCGCGGATCAACGTACGCCTGCCCGAGCAGCTCAAGGCCGCGATCGAACAGGCCGCGGCCAAGGAGGGACGCTCGGTCAACGCCTGGCTGGTCCGGGCCGCCGCCGCCGGCCTGCAGCGCTCCGACCGCGATCAGCGCGCCGAGCCACCCGGCACCGGGAAACGCGCCAAGCAGGGCTTCACCGGCTGGGTCCGCTAACCACCTTTCCTCACACGCCCTCGACCCGCGGGCACGCTCACCCACCCAGGATGCGGAGACCACCATGCCCCACTATCAGACGCCCGAACCGATCGCCGTCACCCTCGAACTCGGCGCCGGCAACGTACGGATCACCGCGAGCGACCGCACCGACACCGCCGTCGAGGTCCGCCCCAGCGACGACGCCGACGAGTCCGACGTGCAAGCCGCCCAGCAGGTCCGCGTCGACTACACCAACGGCACGCTGCGGGTCACCGGCCCGAAGGCGCGAGCTTTCGACTTCTCCCGCAAGACCAGGTCGGTCGACGTGTCCATCGACCTGCCCGCCGGCTCCCACCTGTCCGCCGCGATGCAGGCGGGCGACTACCGTTGCGCCGGCCGGCTCGGGCAGTGCCGGCTCAAGACCTCCATCGGCAACGTCTGGCTCGAACACACCGGCCCGCTGCGCCTGGACACGGGGTTCGGCAACGTCACCGCCGACGGCGTCGTAGGCGACGCCGAGATCCACACCGGCTCCGGCAAGATCCAGATCGGCGAGGTCGACGGCACCGCGGTAGTCAAGAATTCCAACGGCGACACCACCATCGACGCCGTCACCGGCGACGTGCGGGTCCGCGCCGCCAACGGTGAAATCCACATCCAACACGCCGGCGCCGCCGTCGACGCCAAATCCTCCAACGGCAGCATCCGCCTCGGCGAGGTGATCCGCGGCTCGATCATCCTCGGTACCGCCGCGGGCAACCTGGACATCGGCATCGCCGAAGGCACCGCCGCCTGGCTCGAGGTCAACACAGGATTCGGCCACGTCCGCAACCAGCTGACCAACGCCACCCGGCCCGACGACACCGACCAGACCGTCGAGGTTCGTGGCCGCACCTCCTACGGCGACATCACCATCCACCGCTCCTGACCCACTTTGGGCTCTACGCGAGGGCGCAGGAACTGTCCGGGGGCCAACTTCTCGGCACCGGCGCATCGTCTTCCGCGATGAGCCCCATCACCGGCCTCGGCCCGCGCAGCCGACGCGTCGTGTGGGAGATGATCCGCGGCCTGCTCGCCGACGCCGTGATCATCTTCCTCGCCGTGCAGCACCTCGAAGAAGCCGATCAGCTCGCCCAGCGGCGTGCCGGCCCGCGATACCCGTAACGCCCGGAGTTCTCGGAGTGACCCCCGGCGATTTCCCGCAAACGGAAGCAATTGGAGGAAGATCGATGTTCGACAGATGGGGCAGGTTCGTCGTAAGGCGGGCGTGGTGGGTCATCGGCGGTTGGCTGGTGGGGGCGTTCCTAATCATCGGCCTGTTGCCCAGCCTTTCCGACATCACCAGTGGCGACCAGGGCAGTTTCCTGCCGGACAGCTACGAGTCGGTGCAGGCGATCAACCTGGCCAAGACCGCGTTCCCGGAACAAGCCACGTCCACCGCGATCGTGGTGGCGAAGCGCTCCGACGGTGGCCCGTTGACGGCGGCCGACCAGGCCCGAGTCGGTTCGCTGGCCACTGCGATCGCCGGCGCGCACATCGCCGGGATCGGCCAGCCGCTGACCGGCCCGCAGGCCGTCGCACCGAACAAGCTTGTGCAGCTGATCGCCGTGCCCGTCACCGCGGCCCTGACCGACAATCAGGGGCAGATGGACGCGGTGAAGAAGACCCGCGACGCCATCAAGACCAACCTGGCTGGCACCGGACTGAGCGCGGGGGTCGCCGGGCAGGTGGCCCAGTTCGTGGACAACAACGACACCTTCAACACCGCGTTCACGGTGGTCGGCACGGCCACCTTCGCGCTGATCATCGTGCTGATGCTGATCATCTTCCGCAGCCCGATCGCCGCGCTGATGCCGATCCTCGTCATCGGCGTGGTCTTGCAGGTCTCGTCGAACCTGATCGCGTCGGCCGGCAAGCTGTTCGACTTCAACGTCGACCAGAGCCTGCAGACGCTGCTGCTGATCGTGCTCTACGGCATCGGCACGGACTACATGCTCTTCCTCCTGTTCCGCTACCGGGAGCGGCTGCGTGCCGGTGACGACAAAAAGACCGCGATGGTGTTCGCGGTCGCCCGGGTCGGCGAGGTGATCACGTCGGCCGCCGCGGCGGTCATCGTCGCCTTCCTGGTGTTGCTGCTGGCCAGCTTCGGCGGGTTCGGGTCGCTCGGTCCGGCTCTCGCCATCGCGGTCTTCGTCATGCTGATCACCGGGCTGACCCTGATCCCGGCCCTGGTCAGCCTGATCGGACCGGCGACGTTCTGGCCGTCGAAGGCGTGGCGGCGCGAGCCGAAGGGCACCGCGTTCGTGCGGATCGGCGCGGCGCTCGGCCGGCGGCCGGCGGTGGCGGCTGCCTCTTCCGGCCTGGTGCTGATCGCCCTTGCCAGCGGGGTTCTGCTGTTCAAGGCGGACTACGACTTCGCGGCCGGTTTCCCGAGCACGACCGAGTCCGCAAAGGCGGCCGCCGATCTGGAGCGCGGCTTCCCGCAAGGGGCCCTCGACCCCACCCAGGCGTACCTGACCACCAGCGATGGAAGTCAGCTGACGCCCGCTCAACTCGACCAGTTCGCTGCGGCCGCCGCGACGGTTTCCGGGGTCGGCGGCGTGCAGCCACCGGTCAAGGCGCCCGGCGGCACGGTGGCCCGCTTCGGCCTGCTGCTCAACGTGAACCCCGCATCCAACGACGCGATCACCTTGGTCCACGACCACCTGCGCGGTGACCTACACGCCATCGCACCGCCCGGCACCAGGGTGCTGGTCGGCGGCACCACGGCGATCTACGCGGACATCAACTCGGCCAACAACCGCGACCTGTCGGTGATCCTGCCGGTCGCGGCGCTGCTCATCGCGATCATTCTCGCGCTGCTGCTGCGCAGCATTGTCGCGCCGGCCTATCTGGTGCTCGCGGTGCTGCTCAACTTCGCAGCCACCCTCGGCTCCGCCATCTACCTGTTCCAGGGCGCGGCCGGCCGGCCCGGGGTGACCTTCCAGTTGCCGATTGTGCTGTACCTGTTCGTCCTCGCGATCGGCACCGACTACAACATCCTGATGATCGCCCGACTGCGCGAGGAAGCCCGGGCCGGCAACGAGCCCCGGGCCGCCGCGGCGCTCGGCGTGCAGCACGCCGGCCCGACCGTCGCCGCGGCTGGCCTGATTCTCGCCGGCACCTTCGCGGTGCTGGCCCTCGCCCCGGTCTCCTTCCTGCAACAGATCGGATTCTCCGTGGCGGCCGGCATCCTGCTGTCGGCGTTCGTGATGTCGATGTTCCTGGTGCCGTCGCTGACTGCCCTCATCGGCCACACCGCCTGGTGGCCAGGGCACGGCGACGTCGACCGGGGCGGGGCCGAGACCGCGCCGGTGCAACCCTCGGTACCGGTCGAGTCCAATTGATCCACCCGGCGGGTGCCCGCCCGGACGTAGCCGGCCGGGCGGGTGCCGAGCCGCGATGGCCAGGACGGCATCGACCATCTCGACCGGCACCTGCTGCGTCAACTCACCCAGGAGGCCCGGCGCGAACCAGCCCGCAGGGCAGACTGAAGCGGCCGGCGTCGCAGCAAAGATCGCGCTTCCTCGGTTTGTGTTGCAAGGCTCCCATGACCCGTTGTCTGAGAGAAAGGGACGATTCACAGTGACTGACATGGCGATTCAGGTGGAGGGCTTGCGGAAGTCTTTCACCGGGGTGGATGTGTTGAAAGGCGTTGATTTCGAGGTGCGGCGCGGTGAGATTTTCGCGTTGCTCGGCTCGAACGGCGCCGGCAAGACGACCACCGTCAACATTTGCTCGACGCTGCTCAAACCTGACGGCGGCAGCGTGCGGGTGCGCGGTTTCGACGTGGTACGCGAACCGGACGAGGTGCGCGAGAACATCAGCCTGACGGGCCAGTTCGCCGCCGTGGACGGGATGCTCACGGGGCGAGAGAACCTCGTGCTGATCGCCAAAATCCGCAGTGTCGCCGACCCGAAGAAGACCGCCGACAACCTGCTCGAACGTTTCGGACTGACTAGCGCCGCTGATCGCCGGGCCGACACCTACTCGGGCGGCATGACACGCCGGCTCGACATCGCGATGAGCCTGGTCGGCACGCCTGCAGTGATCTTCCTGGACGAGCCGACGACCGGGCTGGACCCGGAAGCACGGCTCGAGGTGTGGCGAACGGTCAAACAACTCGCCGAGGCCGGCACCACCATCCTGCTGACCACCCAGCACCTGGAGGAAGCCGAGCACCTCGCCGACCGGATCGCGATCCTGCACGGCGGACGGATCATCGCCAACGGGACGCTCACCGACCTCAAGAAACTGTTCCCGCCCGCGACGGTCGAATACATCGAGAAACAGCCGTCCCTGGAAGAGATCTTCCTGGCCATCGTCGGCGAGAGGAAGGGCGAGTAATGAAAACGCTACGCGACACGGGCGTGCTGTTCGGACGGTCCATGCGCCACATTCTCCGCAGCCCGGACACGATCATCACCGTGCTGATCACGCCGGTCATCCTCATGCTGCTGTTCGTCTACGTATTCGGCGGCGCGATCCAGGCGGGCACCGACAACTATGTGAACTACCTGCTGCCGGGCATCCTGCTGATCGCCATCGCCAGCGGCATCTCGTACACCGCGGTGCGACTGTTCACGGACGTGCAGAACGGACTCTTCTCACGATTCCGCTCCCTGCCCCTGGCCCGCTCGTCACTGCTGTGGGGGCACGTGTTGACCTCGCTGGTGTCCAATGCGATCTCGGTCGTGGTGATCATTCTCATCGCCCTGCTCATGGGCTTCCGGTCCGGTGCGGGAGTGTTGGCGTGGCTTGCGGTGACGGGCATCCTCGCGCTGTTCACGCTGGCGCTGACCTGGCTCGCGGTCATCCCCGGATTGACCGCGAAATCTATCGACGGCGCGAGCGCATTCGCTTACCCGCTGATATTTCTGCCGTTCATCAGTTCCGCGTTCGTCCCGACCGACACCATGCCCACCCCGGTTCGCGCCTTCGCGGACAACCAGCCCGTCACCTCCATCGTGGAGACGCTGCAATCCCTGCTGAACGCCCAACCCGTCGGCAACGAAATATGGGTCGCCCTGGCATGGTGCGCGAGCATCACGATCATCGCCTACCTCCTCGCCATGAGAGCCTACAAACGGGTCGCATGAACAAAACCGGGGATGGTTAAAGCCACAGGGTGATCGCCTACCGGAAGGTGGACGATCGTCCCTGTTGTCCAGGCGGCAGATAAGGACGACGAAGGGAGTCTTCATCCATGATCAACCTGCAGGGGTCTGACGAAGAGGTATGGCGGTCAGACCGCCGTGGACCAGGCGAACCACGTAACGCGCCGCGAGCATCTCCAGGCACGCCTCAACGTCTGGCATCGGCAGACCCGTCGCGTCAGCAATCTGGCCGGCGGTCACCCCTGATGGCCACCTCGCCAGCGTCGCTGTCCGCACAGCCGATCTTTGGTTCACCCAAACACGGTCGACCGGCCCGTCACGATGCCCCGACCCGGGACTTGACAAGAGCCGACCATCGGATGTCTTGCTCCGACCAACGCAAACCCCGCGTGATGCGAGACTTTTGTCCTGTCCCCGGAACTCTGCACCATCCAGCCTTACCCGGCGCCGGATCTTGCGCAGTTCGGATCTACCTTGCCCGTCGGCGTTTCCGATCGACCGCCTACCACAGTCCCGGCACGATGCGATGTGTTGCCCTTTGGTAGCTGCGGTACTCGTCACCGAGCACACGGGCCAGCTCGGACTCTTCGACCGCGATGCGCCGCAACAGTCCCAACAGTGGGATGACGGCGCAGATCGCCAGGGACAGCCAGTTGCCCGCAGCGAGGCCGAATCCCAGGGCGACCAGCAGCAGGCCGGTGTACGAGGGATGGCGCACCCACCGGTACGGGCCCCGGGTGACAACGGCCTGATCCGCGTCGACCTGAATGAAAGTGCTGAACGATCCGCCCAGCGTCAGTACCGCCCAGGCACGTAGGGCCAGACCGACCCAGAGCACGACGATCCCCGCAGCGGCGAACGCATTCGGTGCGGGTGTATCCAACGCCGGCACCCATCCCCGCAGCAGGATGCCCATCCAGATCGATCCGGCGAGGGAGAATGCGACGACGATGCGGGTGCCACGGTCCCGACCCAGGCGGCCTCGCCGCCGAACCAGATCGCGCACGAGCAGGCCCAGTTCCAGCGCGAACCAGCAATAGATCGATGCCAGCAATGGCGTGGACAACGCGGGCATGCCCTGCAACGTAATCCACTGGCCGCACCGACGCGGCCCGATTGATCAGCAGCGGCTGGCAAGATCCCGAGTTGAAGCTGCTGTTCCGCGATCAGGTGCCGGGTGATCGGCTGGTGTTCCGGTTGTGCCGCTCGGCCGTTCCGGAACGCGCTTCCACCAGACACACGGATCGCCGGCCCCGTCGGGTGCGGCGGGGCCGGCGACAACGATGGTGCTATCGGACTGCCTGGAGCGCGTCGACCTCACCGGAGCCGTAGAAGCTGTTGTGCTCGGCGCCGCCTTGGCAGGTCTGCGGTTCGCCGCTGCTCTGTGGGAACGGTGCATAGATAGACGTGTCTGGGCAACTCAGTGGCCGGGTGGCGCCCTGCACGGCGGCGGCGAGCTGACCTGACCCCATGTTTCCGTGTGCACTGAGGATCAGCGCGGCCACGCCGACGGCGTGTGGCGCAGCCATCGACGTACCCTGCAGATAGCAGTACGTCGCCCCAGTGGGGTCGACCACCTTTCGTACGCAGGCGTTGGCCGCTGGATACGTCGACAGCACGCGCCCGTTGGGTGCCGCCGCGGTGATCTGAAGGATGGAGTCGCCACCCGGTGCGGCTACGTCTGCGGTCGAGATCCCGTACGACGAGTAGAACGACTTGAGCCGCAGGTTGCCGGTCGCCGTGACCCCCAGGACGCCGGGCACCTCCACCGGTACGACGGCGCATGCGTTGGTGACGTCGCGTTCGACCTCGCTGTTGGGCGGGAAGTCCGGGCTGATCGTGTCGACCGCGGGATGTGACAGGTCGGTGCTCTCGTTGCCCTCAGCCGCCACTACGAGCACGCCCTTGGACTGGGCGAACCCGATCGCCCGCCGCTCCGCGTTCCAGATCGCCCGCTGTTCGGCGTCGTTGCGGCAGTTGAACAGCCAGGGGTCGGCGAAGTAGCTGTTGTTGGTCACCTGGACGCCGTTGGTCGCGGCCCAGACGAACGAACAGATGACCGCCTCGGGGAAGAAGTATCCGTCGGTGTTGCCCGCCTTGATGCCGGCGATCTTCACGTTCGGCGCGACGCCGACGATGCCGATGCCGTTGGCGGCCGCGGCGATGGTGCCCGCCGTGTGGGTGCCGTGGCCGTTGGCGTCGTTGCCGACCGCCAGCGGTGAGGGCGCGCCACTGACACAGTTCGTGCTGTGCCGTGCGTCGTAGTTGGCCGCCAGGTCGGGGTGGGTGAAGTCCAGGCCGGTGTCGATGTCGCCGACCAATACGCTCCGGCTGCCGCTGTTGATTTGGTGGGCCGCGGGCACGTTGATCTGGGTCATGTCCCATTGCAGACCCGACAGCGTGTCGCCCCACGCGGCGGCGGCTTGGGTCGCCGCTGCCGAGTCGCTGGTTGCTTGGGTGTCCCGTAGCTGAACGCCGAACGATTGCGTGGCAACGGCGTTGTCGATGTTCGTGATGCGTTCGATCTTCCCGGCGAAGTTGCTGTCCGACGAGCGAGCGATGACCACGCCGATCTGCGCATAGTCGGAGACGAGGACGCCACCGGCGGCTTTCACCGCGCTCGCGGCACCGGCCGTGGACGCGCCGGCGTGATAGAGGACCAGCTACGTCTGCTCCGCACCGCTCCCCGCAGCCGCAGGGATCGGGCTCACGGCCAGACCCACGCCCGCGGCGAGGCACGCGGCTCCGACCGCCGCACCCACCTTGCTCGGCCTTGTAAGGCTCACGACAAACCTCCTTCTTGAGGAGATACCAGTGTTGCCTCGACCCGCCGCACCGAACGCTAGTCAAATCGACGCGGCCGGATGACGCCATGATCGTAGTCAGGGACCATCGCTGGCGAGCTCAGCAGTTCGGACGATAGTTGCCGAGGTCGGACGACATCCGTTGGCGACGGTCGGCGCCCGGGACCGCCACCGTCGGCGAACAAAGACCGGGAACCCGAAGAGTGCTTTCGACCCTCGGCGTGGATAGATTCCGAACATGGCAGCGGGCGGCGCGGCGTCAGCGCGGGAGCGGACTGGATCTGTCGCGTTCTCGGCTGTCATCGGCGCGGTGGCCGGTGCTGCGCTGGCCAGTCATCGAGGCGCGCGGGCCGCCGGCGTCGGTGCGATCGCCGGGGCGGCCGGGTTGGCGACCTCGGAGCGGGTGGCTCGGGCTCGGCAGCGACCCGGCGAGATTCCGCCGCTGTGGCAACGGATCGCTGCGAGCGCCGCGCTGGTCGCCCCGGTGGGGTGGGCGGCCGGACGAGTCGCCCGCGCCGGGCCGGTCGCGGTGGCGACGGGGACTGGCACGCTGGCGGGCCTGTTGGGATTACGCCCACAGAAGGTGCTGCTCGGGCCGCTGTTCGGCGCGGCGATCGGGCGCGTGTTCGCGGCGCGACGACCCTCCGTACCGGCGGCGATCGTGGCCAGCACGACCATGCTTGCCTACCGGGTCACGTCGGCGCTGCTGTTCCGCGACGCTCAGGTGAGTCTGCTCGCCGAGCGGGTACGCGCGGAGGACCTGCCGTTCGTCGTGCCCCGGGAAGCCCGGTCCCGCTACGTCGGCACCGGTTATGTCCGCCAGCTCGCCGACGTGCTCGGCGGTCGCTATGTCGCCGACGCTCCGGACGTGGGCATTGTCGCCTCGCTCGAGGAGCTGGCCGGCCCCGACTTCGACCCGGCCGCGGTGGACCCGCGGGTGCGTGAGTTCTACGAGCACACCACCCGCTTCCGGCTCGACATCATCCCGCGGTGGAGGCTCTGGGTACGGCCCGGATATCTGCTCTACCGGACGCTGGTCGCCCGCCCGCTCGGGCAGGCCAACGTCCCGATGAACCAGCGGGAGATCCAGCGGGGAGTACGCAGCCGCATCGACACGATCACCCTGCCCGACCGGGACGTCGTGGCCGTCCGCGGCTGGATCCGCTCGTTCGCCGACACCGACGAGCCCATCTACGTCGGCATCTACACCACGTACCGCCACGACGGTCGCGGGTACGTCAGCGTCGGCTTCCCCGTACCGCAGGGCAGCTTCACCGCCACGCTGCAGCCGCGAGCCCGGCCCGGAGGTGGGCTGATACTCACCAGCCGGAGTGACCTCGACCATCCCGGCCACTACCTGGCCTACATCGACCCAACCAGCAGAGAACTCACCGCCCTCGCCGTGCATGGCTTCGCCGAGCAACTCGACGTCCATGTCGACGACGGCCAGCTACTGGCCGAGCACGCCTTCTGGGTCTTCGGCCTACCGTTCCTGGTCCTGCACTACCGGATGCACCGCAAGCCCACCGATCCACCGCCCTGAGTTCCGGTCCTCGTCGATGCCGCTGGTTGGCTCGCCGTCGAGCGCGGTCAGGTCCAGTTGGCGCAGGCGAGCAGGGTCGGCGATCACGTCGATGGTGACGATCTTCCCGTTCCTGATCGTGAACGCCAGCACGGTGAACAGGCGGCCATGGGCAGCAACCACGATGCCCACCGCCCCGTTCACGAGCGCCGGTGTGGCGTACCGGGCGCGCTGCGAGAAGGCGAGCGCGTGCTCGGCCACCGCCGACGCGCCGTGGGCCTCCCTGGCTGCCCCGGCCGGCGCGGCGCCGGCGTCGGCTCGGACCGCGACATCGGGAGCGAGCACCGTGATCAGCGCGTCGAAGTCACCGTTGCGCGAGGCTGCGAGGAACGCCTCGACAACTTTCCGCTGGCGAGCGAGATCGGTGTCGGGCACCGTGGCCGCCTGTACCCGGCGACGTGCGCGGCTGGCGAGCTGCCGTGCCGCGGTCGGCGAGCGCCCCACGATGGCAGCGATCTCCTCGAAGGGCACGGCGAACATGTCGTGCAGCACGAAGGCCACGCGTTCGGCCGGAGCCAGCTTGTCGAGGACCACCAGCAGAGCGAGACCGACCGAGTCGGCCAGCAGCGCTTCGTGTTCCGGGTCGATCACGTCCGCGCGGATCTCATTCAGGTGGGGCACGTGGTCGTCGAGCGGTTCCTCGCGACGTGACCTCCGCGAGCGGAGCATGTCGAGGCAGACCCGCGCGACGACGGTGGTCAGCCATCCGCGCAGGTTCTCCACGTCGCTGGTATCGGAAAGGCTGAGCCGCAGCCAGGCTTCCTGAACGGCGTCGTCGGCCTCGCTGAGCGAGCCAAGCATCTGGTAGGCCACTGCCCGCAACTGGGCCCGGTTCTCCTCGAACCGCTGCGCCAGCCAGTCGCCCTCGTCCACGGTCACATTCTTTCGTTGGGATCCGTCATATCAATGACGAACGAAAACGTGCCGATGTGACAAGGAGGCTGTCCTATGCCGCCCATCGTGTCCACCATTGAAATCGGCCGCCCTCCTGCCGAGGTCTTCTCGTACGTCACCGACCCCTCACGATTTGCCGAGTGGCAGCACGACGTCGTGGCCGTACGCATCGAGGAGGGTCGCCCGCCGGGCGTTGGCACCAGGTTCACCACCACGCGCCGGATCGGCCATACCGAGCGGACGATGACGCAGGAGATAACGGAGATCACCGCGCCCACGAGCTGGGCCGCCCGCGGTGTCGACGGACCGATAAGGCCACACGCGAACGTCACCGTCGAGCCTCTCGACGGCGGCACCCGATCGCGGGTCAGGATCACGCTCGACTTCGAGGGACATGGGATCGGCGTGCCGCTCCTGCCGCTCATCCGGCGGCAGGCAGAGAAGGGCGGGTCGGCAAGCTATCGGAACCTGAAGAGACTGCTCGAGAGCGGCGGCGACCGCGTCACCCGGTAGCGCCCCGGCCTGTGGGTGTGGCGTTCTCGGCCGACGGATCGCAACGCCGACCGGGGTGCCGCGGCGTGATCTTGTCCGCCTAAC
>NZ_DASYTH010000168.1:0-13951 GCF_036002505.1 Actinophytocola sp.
CTGCGCGATCAGGTAGCCGGGCACGTCGCGCCAGGCGAACCGGCCCCGCACCGCCACAGCGATGGTGACGGCGGGGTTGAGGTGGGCGCCGGACGCGGCGCCAAAGATCCACACGGCAAGGGTGAGTGCCACCGCGTAGGCCGCGGCGACGCCGAGGGATCCTTCGGTCGCCGCGAGGGTGGCGGACGTCTACCGGCATCGATGTATTTGGCCGGGCGACGCTGCCGGCGACGGTGCCGAATGCGGCCGGTGTTTCCCGAGCCGACCGTGCGGCTGGCGAGCGGTACTGCCTGCGGCGGGGTACAGCGCTCCAGCCGACGCCGCCGGACAGGCCCGACCAGCCAGCGAGGCGAAATCCGGCACAGGCAGCGTGTATGGATTGCCGAGGCCCGGCGATACCATGAGGGTCTCCCAGCATGTGGGAGGAGGGGCGGCGTGTGCCGGCTGGCCTTCGAAGCGGGGCAGGCGATGCCGTGCACCCACCAACCGGACGGCCGCCTCGCGGTGGCAGCCAGCGATGGTGGCGCCCGGCCGCGGAACCGTGTGACCTCTCGCGGTAGACGCCGTCGCAACAGCAGTCAATTCAACCGTACGGGCCGTGCCGGGGAGCGGCGGGGTGGCGGTCGGGATGACGCAGCAGTACATCGCCGGTGAACTGTCGATCCTGCTCGCGCGACTGCAGGCCGTCGCGGCGGACGAAACGGCCGCCCGAGACGTCGCCGGGCTGCGCCGTGAGGCCGAGACCCGGCCGGTGGCAGCGTTGACCCGCGTGGTGGTGCGCGCACTGGCGCTCGACGACGGTCTGTGCTGGAACTCCCTCGCGCGTGGCGATGAGGCGGCCTTCACCCGCCAGGCCCGGGTCGGGGCCGACCTGCGGGAGTTCAGCGTCTGCGCCGGCCTGCTCGCCGACCCATAGCCCCGCCGACCGGCACCGATTGCCACCACCTCCCGAGGAGGACAGCCACATGAGCGCGGAGCAGCAGCCGCAGGTTTCTGAGGCTCAGATCGCGGTGCACTGGCGTGAGGAGGAGTACTACCAGCCGCCGGAGGCGTTCATCGCCCAGGCCAACGCGGCCGACCCGGCCATCCTCGAACGCTTCGCCGAGGAGCATTTCCCAGAGTGTTTCACCGAGTACGCGAACCTTTTGGACTGGGACGCCGGCTGGCACACCACGCTGGACACCAGTAACCCGCCGTTCTGGAAGTGGTTCGTCGGCGGCCGGCTCAATGCCTGCTACAACTGCGTGGACCGGCACCTCGCGACCAGCCGGAACAAGGCAGCGCTGATCTGGGTGCCGGAGCCGGAGACCGAGGACACCAAGGCGGTCACCTACCAGGAGCTGTACCGGCGGGTCAACGAGTTCGCCGCACTACTGCGCGACTTCGCCGGCCTGCAGACTGGTGACCGGGTCACCTTCCACCTGCCGATGGTGCCTGAGCTACCGGTCGCGATGCTGGCCTGCGCCCGCCTCGGCGTGATCCACTCCGAGGTGTTCGGCGGGTTCAGCGGCGCCGCGTGCGGCGACCGGATCGCCGACTCGGGCAGCCGGATCCTGGTCACCATGGACGGCTACTACCGCAACGGGGACCTGGTCGACCATAAGACCAAGGCCGACGAGGCCCTCGACCGGGCCGCGGCGCTGGGCCAGCGGGTCGACAAGGTTCTCGTGTGGCGACGCCACCCCGGCCAGTACGCATCGAAGTCGCCGATGGTTGACGGCCGGGACTTCTTCGTCGACGAGCTACTGGCCGACTATCGCGGGAGGCTGGTCGAGCCGGTGTCGATGCCGGCCGAGGCGCCGCTGTTCCTCATGTACACCAGCGGCACCACCGGCCGGCCCAAGGGCTGCCAGCACAGCACTGGCGGGTATCTCGCCTACGTGGCCGGCACCTCCAAGTACTACCAGGACATCCACCCGACCGACACGTACTGGTGCGCGGCGGACATCGGCTGGATCACCGGGCATTCCTATATCGTCTACGGCCCCCTCGCCTTGGGCACCACCAGCGTCATGTACGAGGGCGTACCCACCTACCCCGACCCCGGACGCCCGTGGCGCATCGCCGAACGCCTCGGCGTCACCATCTTCCACACCGCACCCACCACCATCCGGATGCTGCGCAAGCTCGGCCCAGACGAGCCGGGCAAATACCACTACCGGTTCAAGCACATGACCACCGTGGGTGAGCCGATCGAGCCCGAGGTGTGGCGCTGGTACCACGACACGGTCGGCAAGGGTACGGCGGTCATCGTCGACACCTGGTGGCAGACCGAGAACGGCGGCTTCCTCGGCGCCACGCTGCCCGCGCTGCAGCCGATGAAGCCCGGCAGCTGCGGCCCCGGCGTGCTCGGGGTCTATCCGGTGATCTACGACGAGAATGGTGATGTTGTCGAGGCCGGTAGCGGGCGGGCCGGCAACATCTGCATCCGCAACCCGTGGCCAGGCATCTTCCAGACGGTCTGGGGCCAACCCGACCGGTTCGTGCAGATCTACTACGAGAGATACTGCCGCGACAAGGACAGCACCGACTGGCACGACTGGCCGTACTTCGCCGGCGACGGGGCGGTGCAGGCCGCCGACGGCTACTTCCGCATCCTCGGCCGGGTCGACGACGTGATCAACGTGGCCGGCCACCGCCTGGGCACCAAGGAACTCGAATCGGCCAGCCTCACCGTGCCCGAGATCGCCGAGGCGGCCGCCGTCCCCGTCATCGACGAGCTACGCGGCCGGGCCGTGGAGATGTACGTGGCCCTCAAACCCGGGCTGGCCCCCAGCGACGACATCGCCCGGAAGGTCACCGCCGCGATCGAACACGAAATCGGCAAGATCGCCCGACCGGCCAACGTGTGGATCGTCCCCGACATGCCCAAGACCCGCTCCGGGAAGATCATGCGAAGGGTCATCGCCGGCATCTCCAACTTCACCGACGTCGGCGACGTCTCCACCCTGGCCAACCCCGAGATCGTCGACGACATCCGCCACCACATCCAGGCCGCCAAACTCGCCCGCGGCCAAGTCCCCCGCGAACTCACAGCCCAGGAAGCCGAAGAGATCAAAGCCTTCGGCCACACCGAATAACAGCCACCATCCACCCGGGTGTGGCAACAACCCGAATCGTCGTGCGTGCGCCCCACGCTGTGGCGATCCCCGCGTCGCCGGCCGCGACCTGCTCTGTGGACCGGCGTCCGCGATGAGCAGCTATAGGCGCACCGGCAGGATAGCGTCTAGGCGCGCGATGTCCGAAGCACCGACCGTACTGGGTACGGAGGTCGCCGCCGGCGCGCAGGTCGGTTTGATGACCCGGTAGTCGGCGAGCTTCTGGTCGTCGTCGCGGGCCCGCAGCGTGATCGCGGCGTAGGTGGTATGCCGGTCGCGGGAGACCAGACTCGGGGCGGGGGTGGTGTAGATGGAGACCGCCCGGGCCACCTGCGGACCGCGGGCGACGGTGTCCAACACGCTAGTGACCGCCAAGACGCTCCACCGCGCCCGGACCACGGGCGCGGCCGGGGTCGGCGTGGTCTCGGTGGCCCACCGGATGACCTCGGTGATGGCGAACGCGTAGGCGATGGCCCGGCCGGCCAGGACGAGGTGTTCCTGCCGGGGGTCGCGGTCGAGGAAGCGCAGGTCCACGCGGTGTGCGACGACGCTGGGTGCGGTGGGCGGCCAGCTGCAGGGCCGCTGGGTACGGCCCGGGGCACCGAAGGACAGTTGCGGCAAGTCCGCGCCGAGTTGCCAGAGGCGGTAGCCGGGTTACGGCTGACCCGCGTGGCGACACGCGTCCTCAACGAGATCGAGTCGGCTCAGGCCGCGGCCTCTGGCTGCAGTCAGAGGTGGGCCGACATGATCGCGGTCGAGACGACGCAGGGCTCCCGTGCGCGTGCCGCCGTTGGCTCGGACCCGTTCTCGGCCGGGGAGCGGGTCCGCCTCTGCGTTTACCGTGTTCCGAGCAGTGAGCAGGGCACGGGGAAGCCCGCTGGCGACTTTGAGCACGGCGTAGTCCTGACGCCGCAACGTCGGACCCTGATTGAGAAATCGCTGCTGGCGGCGGCCGCCGGGAAGTGCTCGACGCCGGCGAGCCGCTTCGCCGTGCTTTCAGCGGCTGACGGCGCGACTGCTGAGGTCTACGTCGAACTCGACCGGTGCCAGCGGATCATGACGGTTCCCGCCGCTGGCAGTCCGGTCCTCGCGCAGGGTGATGCCGGCTTGGCCGCACTGCTTGACCAGTAGTGGCGCTAACGCTCAGCGGGCTTGTCTCAGCCATCGGCCGCCCGACCGGCACTGACCGGGCAAAGACCGATCTGGGCGGTGGGAAGGCTCCAACGGCATCGGCCGGCACAGCGGCGAGTGCCGCGGGTAGATCTGCGGTATCGCGCGGTGTTCGCGGCAGTGCGAGCACGGCCCGAGGTGATGCGTGGGTCGCGGCATCCGAAGTGGATGCCGCGACCGTCGCATGGCGACGCGGCCGCCGATGCCGGCACGGCAAGTAGCCGCTCGGCCGGGTGGCGAAGGTGCCCCGGGCCACGGGTACGGCCGCGGAGCCGCGGTGGGTAGCCGAGGATCTTGGCCAGCTGGACGCTTGCCCGTTACCACGACGGTGTCCGCCCGCGCGGTAGAGCTGGTCACCTGGTTGCGCCGCGCGGCCAGATCGCCCAGCACCGCGCCGACCGCGTCCGCGTCTCAGTCGATGACGCCGTTCTACGGTTTGTGTGCGATAACCAGCTCCCAGCCGCCGGGTAGCATCCCAATGTTTTCGAAGCCGAGCTCCTCCAGAAGGCTGGTGTAGAAGTCCACATCGCGCAGGCGACTGACGCAACTGTCGACGCCGATGAGGAAGTAGGACCAGAAGAACTGCATCGCCAGACGGTCCGGGGTGCGGAACTCTTCGCAGATCAGCAGCAGCCCGCCCGGTGGCAGGGCCTGGTATGCCTTCTCGAGCAGTCGGCGGGAGATGGCGGTTGGCCAGTCGTGCAGCACCCGGACAAAGGCCAGCGCGTCGTAGCCGGGTGGCAGCGGTTCGGTGAGGAAGTCGCCAGCGACGAAGCTCAGGCGTTCTGGGTGACCGCAGCGGCTTCGGGTCTGCTCTACCAGCGGGGCGACTGCCGGCAGGTTGTAGACGTCGACCATCAGGTCCGGGGCGTCGTTGAGAACGTGTGCGGCAAGCGTACCGTCGCCGCCGCCGACGTCGAGGAAGCGACGTCGGCCTGGCCACAGCCGGTGAGCGTGGTGGTGGAACGTCTCGATGACCGGGCCGAGCCCGACGGACATGCTCTGCTCAAAGGCGGCGGTCTGATCGTCCGTTTTGGGCGGCCAGGCGAAGTCGTCATCGGTCATGCCGATTTCGCCGCGGAGACTTTCCGCCAACCGGCCGTGCAGCCGCCGCCACGGGTACCTGTCTCGGTCGCGCTCGACCGCGTCCGGTCCGACGACCGCCGTCGTGGCGGCCAGGAGCCCGGGGACGGCGCGGTACGCGGCCTCATTGATGTCGTCGCTGGGCTCGTCTCGCTGGATGAATCCGAGACTCTCCAGGCAGTCCAGGAATTTGTAGAGGCGCAGTGGTCGCAGCTCGAAGCGTGCGGCGAGTTCGCGAAGGCCGGCCGGCCCCGGTTCCAGCGCGTCGAGCAGTCCGATGTTGAGTGCGGTCTCGAGCACGTCGATGGCTTTGGTCCCGTTGATGAGCAGACTCATCAGTGCGCGGGGAGACAGCGGTGTGGTGGTCATCGTCGAATTCCTCGCCATTCGTGCTCAAGTGCGTCCATGAATTCGTCGATCTCATCGAGGGTGTTGTAGATGTGAGGGCCGATCCGTAGGTAGCCGCGCCAGCTGCAGATCATGTTCCGCTCGGCTAGTCGCCGCTTGATCGCCTCGCCGTCGGGGATGTCCAGGCACACGACGCCGCCTCGCCGGTGCGACTCCACTGGGCTGACCACCTGGATGCCGGCTGCTTCAGCCCGGGTCAGGATCCGCTCCGTACACGCCAGTGAGTGTGCCCGGATGGTCTGGATGCCGACACCGGCCAGCAGGTCCAGGCCGATCTGGGAGATGAGTGAGGTGAGCGGGAACGGTGTCCCGCCGGCGAACCGTTGGGCGTCGGGCGCCCAGCCCGTCGACGGCTGGAACGTCAGCGCCCGGTTACCGGCCTGCCAGCCGGTCGCCGCCGGTTCGAGGCCGGGTAGCAAGTCCGGACGAATGTACAGGAACGCATTCCCGACGCCGCACATCCACTTGTGCGCGCCGCCGAGGACGAAGTCGACGTCGAGCGCGGTAACGTCGAGCGGCATGACTCCGACGCTCTGAAAGGCGTCGACGATCACCAGGGCACCGACGTCGTGTGCACGTTTCACCAGACGGGGCAGGTTGATGGTGGCACCCGAGGTGTAACTGGCGTGCGGTACACACACCAGCAGGGTGCGCTCGTCGATTCGCTGTTCCAGTGCCTCCTCGTCGACTTGAGGGGCGCCGGAGCCGACCACGTCGAGTTGGGCGCCGTACCGGCGGAATGCGTTCCAGATGAACGGGATGGTGGGAAATTCCAGATCGGTCGTCGCGACCCGGTTGCGGGGTGCGTGGTAGTTGAAACAGGTCGCGATCCGCGTCAATAGGGTGCTCAGATTTGCGTCGGTGATCACACTGCCCGGAGGGGCGCAGATGAACGCCGCTAACCCGTCGGCGTATTTCTGGAGGCCGTCGTGCCATCCTTCCCAGACGTCGTCCCGCCACGTGCGTAGCGTCTCCCAGTAGCGAGTCAGGACGTTCTCCGCGGCCCGCGGCACGGCACCGGTCGAGTTGTTGTTGAGATAGACGCAGGTCTGTAGCAGCGGAAACTGGGCACGTATCGCGGCGTTCGGGCCAGTATCGGGACGTCGGGTCGTGTCGACCCTACGTTGCGGGTCGGGTTCACTCACTCGGGATCGCCCCCAGTCGGTTCGGCGCGGTGTAACGGAAGAGGAGTCGTAGTGTCAGTGGTGAAAACGGGGATGGATCGCACCGCAGCCAAATATGGCGTCCCCTCGGTGTATCCGGTTCCGGAACGGGCGCCGAGCATCCGGGTTGCTATCCGGTAATGCGTTTGGCGCCATTGGATCAGCGCCGCGGCGAACTCACCCATCCGCTTATCGAGCAGGCGACGGTCCGGTTCCGTCAGCAGGCCGGCCCGAACCGCCGCCCGGCACGCTTGCTCGACCGACGGCTGTCCGGCCAGCACTCGGTCGCGGACCTCGGGCACCGACCGGTAAGCGATGGACGCCAATCGAGGCTCCTCCGGTGTACGGCACAGCGACTCCACCAGCTTGTAGGAGCGAGACTGGACGGCGCTGGCCCCCTCGGTGTGGACCCGGAATGTCCGGAACGACTCCGGCTGCATGCTGGCCATCAGCGAGAAAAGCGGCGAGGAAAGATTGAGCAGGTCCCGGGCGTACGCCAGTCGATTGGCCGCCGGCCGTGGCAGGCCGCCGGCCAGGGCGCTGATGGTCGACTGCAACTCGGCGGCAAGTAACGCGAATGTGCATTCGTACGCCTGGAGCACCCGGATGAACAGGTACTCGTCGTGCACCAGATAGACCGGCAGCATGCTGAGCCGTAGTTCCCGCTGCTCCGCGGCAGTCTGGTCGGCGACCACAACTGCGTGCAGCGCAGCCGCCGCGGCCGCCGGCTCCGGGTTGTCGACCGGTGCTGACAGTCCCAGGCGGGTCAGTACGGGCGATGCGGCCCGGATCCCGAGCCGGTAGCGCTTGACCACCAGGGCCGGTTCCGGACGTTGCTGGGGCAGCAGGTCGGTGGTGCGGGCCTCGGCGGCCAGCTCGAAGGCCAGGGCATCGGCGATCAGTTGCAGGTAGAGCCGGTCCTGTTGGCGTCGCATGCCCGCCGGATCCGCTACCCGCCGGTCGTCGGTGAATTTCGCCCGGGGCATCCGGAGCAGTTTCAGCGCCAAATAGGTCTGGTAGTCGTATCGGCCGTCCCACTTATCGAGCGCGACGTCGAGGAAGTTCCGCAGGAACCGGACGGAGGAGTGCTCTCCGGCGGTCGTGGCTGCCGCTCCGCCGGCCGGCGGTGCGGCAGAGGCCGTCCGGGCCTGGTCGAGGAGAGCGAGTAGCTCGTTGGCCACGAAATGCTTACCGGTCCGGTGGAATTCCGCCAGGACCTCGGAGTAAGGGAAGCTGTCAGGATTGGATCCACCAGACAGCCAGTTCATCAGCTCACGCACGGACCGTACCTCAGCGATCTCGAAGTCGACAGACGCGGGCGGTGATGATCTGGCCCTCAGGAGCCACATAGGAGCCCTGGTCGGGACGTATCAGCGTGGGAGTCGTGCCCCGCTGAGCCGCCCAGGGCGATGTTCGCGCGGACCTGCCACACGTTCGGGAAGAACCGGTGATCGATCAGCTTGGCGAGCATGTCCGCTGGGCTGCCCTTGCTGCCGATGACACCGTGGCTGCCGATCCGTATGGCGATCTTGTAGTGCCGCACCCGCCAGAGCGAGACCCGCTCATCCCACTCCACCATCGCCTCGGCCAACCGATAGACGGGGTCGGCCGGCTCTCCGGAGTAGAGCGTCAATAGGTCGATGTGTCGCTCGGCGAGGAATCTGACGAACGCCTGGCCGAGCTTCCGGCTCGCGGCCTGGGCCTGCCGCCAGCCTGGCGACTCGGCACCCGAGCCGTTGCCGAGCGCCGGTTGGAGCGCCTGGAAATCGGCTGGCGTCAGGTGGCGGAACATCTCCAGTTGTTCGGTGACGAGCCGGACCGCGAGCGTCGCCCTGGCCAGTAGCAGTTCGGCCTGTGTCGGCTCGCCGTCGTCGATCCGGACGGTCGCCTCGGTCAACTCGGCCACCGCCAGTTTGAGCCACAGCTCAGTGGACTGGTGCACCACCTGGAAGAGTAGTTCGTCGCGGTGAACCATCTCCTCGGGGCGCCGTTGCAGGTCGAGCAACGCGTCCGTACGGATGTAGCGCGCATAGTCCGTGTCGCCATCGCCGGGCAGCGCAGGTCGGCTGTTTCGCTTCACGAATACGTCCCTCTCCTTCGGGGCCGGCGAGTCCGACCCCGCCGGGTCCAAATAGGATCATTGCGTCGATGGCTATCCAACGACAAGAGCCAATATCCAAGAGGCCTACCTATCGTCCAACGCGCAGGGACGGACCCCTCTTCATTGCTCACCGTGAAACCGCGCGTACGGGGACCGACTTCGGGGCTACCCTCTTGGTGTCGTTCTTGCAGCTTGAGTTGCAAATGCGTGCCCCAGCAGTGTGCCGGAGGCGCCGACTTCCGACAGCGTTCACAGGACGATGGCGACATATCGTCCGCAGTCAATAGATGTAACACGCCTGTCACGCGTGAGAAATCTTCGGCCGTGGCGCGCCCATCGCGACGTCCGGCCAGGTCGTACGCCCCATGACAACAAGATCGCCGTGGCTCAGCTATCCGGAGCTTGAGGCAATGCTGTTTAGGTAGGCCGTTTGCCGAGGTCAGTGTGGTGTGTGCTGACGTTCGTTGTCGGTGCCGGTACGGTGTTGGCTGCGTCTCAGGTGGACAGTCTGATGTGGATGCCTGCCCGTCGGGGCCGGTTGTCCGGTCACATCGGGTCGGTTGCGGCGTGCCGAGCAGCGGGTCAACGGTGAGTTGTATCTGCGGGGGCTGCTCACCGACGGGGGCGTAAGTCGATGCAGCCGATGGCCGACCGACTCGGGGGTGGATCATCAGCGGTTACGGCAGTTCGTGTCGTCCTCGACGTGGGACCACACGGTGGTGCGGGCCAACCTGGCCCGGTGGGCACTGGCCGCGGTCGGCCCGAACGCGTACGTGGTCGACAACGTCGGCTTTCCCAAGGATGGCGACGCCTCGCCCGGGGTGGCCCGCCAGTACTGTGGGGCGTTGGGCAAGACCGGCAACTGCCAGGTCGGCGTCAGCGTGCACCTGGTCACCGACACCGCCTCGGCGGCGGTGAACTGGCGGCTGCACGCCGTTTCGGGCCGCGTAGCGCGGACGTTTCGGCTGGCTCGGCCAGATGCGCTGTCATGCCGGCGTTGGCCATCTCCTCGGGGATGTACCGCCAGCCGCTGCAGCCTTCCATCGCGAACGCCACCGGCCCGACCGCGGTCGGGTCGAACCGGGTCAGCCAATCGGCCAGGTGCTCCCGGTCGGCCGGTGGCTCAGCCGGCTCGGCCTCATGCGGGTAAGCACCAACTCCCGGCTCGGCCGGCGGATGCGAGCCCGCGGCGAGTTCATCATCGGCACCACCCGACGCCGGCTGCAGCGGGCCGGCGTGCGGTTCCGGCCACGCCTGATCGACGCGCACGGGCACACGGCACGGTTCGCCGACGGCAGCACCCTCGACGTCACCACGGTGATCTGGGCCACCGGCTTCCGGCCCGACTACTCCTGGCTGCACATCCCCGGCGCGGCCGACGGCGGCCGCATCGCCCACCGGCGCGGGGTGACCGAGGTTCCCGGCCTGTATGTCCTCGGCCTGTCCTGGCAGCACACCCGCGGCTCGGCCCTGCTCGGCTTCGTCCACGACGACGCCGCCTACCTCGCCAACCGCATCACCGCTCACGGGCAGGCCACCACCCGGCCGCTCGAGTCGCCCGGCCAGCGGAAGCCAAGGAGCGCGCCCGCCGGGGTGAGGGCGTCGACGCCCCAAGATTGACTGCACAAGCGTCGCGGACAACTGCGCGTGGGCCGTCATGATGCTCAGCGATGCGGCCAATGCGAGGTCGGCTCGATGACGCCGCGAGGCTGTCTCGGCCCGCCAGCGACCCACGAACGACCGCACATCGGATCCATGTGGGTGTCGACTGTCCGACTGCGCCGTGCGCCCTGCTCTGAAAGTCTGGGTATTCCGCCCGCTGCAGTGGACCGGGACTGTGGCCGAGATGGGTCGTTGCGAGAGTCATTGGCTGTCCGCATTTGTTGCGATTGCGCCGCTCGCACTCGTCGGCGCTGGGCTCACGACCGCCAGGAGTCGGTGAAGGCGGCCGGACGTCGGTGTCCGTGCGGTGACCCTTTCTTAACTGATCATCTGCCGGGAGGTGCGCATGCCGTTCTCCGCCCTGCCTGACTGGTTCTCGTGGGAGAACCAGGGAGCTGACACCGCCGCCGCCGACCTCACCGGGTCGGGCCGGCCCGACCTGGTGGTGTTCATGGTCGACAACAGGCCGCAGGCCAACCGGGGGCTCTACCGGGTGGGCCGCGACCTCGACCAGAACGGGGTCGTTGCCGGCGGCTGGACGCCGTGGATCGACGTGCCGGACTGGTTCTCCTGGGACAACCAGGACGCTGGCGTTGCTGTCGCCGACGTGACCGGATCGGGCCGGCCCGACCTGGTGGTGCTCATGGTCGACAACGGGCCGCAGGCCGACAGGGGGCTCTACCGGGTGGGCCGCGACCTCGACCAGAACGGGGTCGTTGCCGGCGGTTGGACGCCGTGGATCGACGTGCCGGACTGGTTCTCCTGGGACAACCAGGGCGCTGGCGTCGCCGTCGCCGACGTGACCGGATCGGGCCGGCCGGACCTCGTGGTCTTCATGGTCGACAACGGGCCCGAGGCCAACCGGGGCCTGTACCGGTTGGGCCGGGACCTCGATGTGAACGGGGTGGTGACCGGCGGCTGGACACCGTGGATCGACGTCCCGGACTGGTTCTCCTGGGACAACCAGGGCGCCGGCATCGATGTGGCCGACCTGTCCGGCTCGGGCCGGCCCGACCTGGTCGTGCTCGCCGTGGACAATCCGGTGGGCCGCAACCAGGCGTTCTACCGCATTGGCACGGATCTCGGGCCGGACGGCGTGGCGGCCACCTGGTCCGTGCCGCTCGGCATCAACAACTGGCCCTCCTGGGAAAACCAAGGCGCGGGGGTTGCCGCGGCCGACCTGGGCACAGGGCCAGCGGCCGTCGCCCTCGCCGTCGACGCGCCGCCCGGCGTCAACAACGCCTTCACGCTGGCCGTTCCGCTCCATGAGGACCCCGCCGTGCACGGCACCTGGGAGATACTGCCGTACGACTCCCAGGTGCTGGCCATCCACGCCGCCGTCCTGCGCACCGGCCACGTCCTCTTCTTCGCCGGTTCCGGCAACAACACCGTCCGTGACGCGGACCCCTCCTTCGGAGACGTCACGCAGGGCATGTGGACCAGCGTCGTCTGGGACCCGGATGCGCCGGCGGGGACCAACTTCGCGCACCCGGCCACGCTGGACCGGGCCGACGGCCGCCCCTTCGACTTCTTCTGCTGCGGCCACGCTCCCCTACCCGACGGCCGGATCCTCGCCGGGGGCGGCAACCTGGCCTACAACCACGGCAACAACCTCGGCCAGCGCGATGTGGCCTCCTTCGATCCGACGACCGGCCAATGGTCGACCCGACCACCGACGGCACACGGCCGCTGGTACCCCACGCTGCTGTCGCTTCCCGACGGGCGGATCCTGGCCGTCAGCGGCAAGAACGACACCAACGGCGACCTCAACCCCGAATTCGAGGTCTACGACCCCGGCCTCGACCAGTGGATTCAGCTGCACCCACCGGCAAACTTCGTGGGCCTGCCCTTCTACGCCCACCTGTTCGTGATGGCCGACGGACGCGTGTTCTTCAGCGGCGGCCGGATGGACGACGGTCGTCCCCAGCAGGCCGGCATCCTCGACCTGGGCCACCAGCCCGTCGGGTTCCAGCCGGTGGCCGCAATTCTCGACGGCGTCATGCGTAACCAGTCCTCGAGCGTCCTGCTGCCGCCGGCGCAACGCCAGCAGGTGATGATCATGGGGGGTGGGCCCGGGATGGAGATGGCCAACGCCACCGGGCACACCGAGACGGTCGACCTGCAGGCGGCGGCGCCGGCGTACCTCGAGTCGACGCCGATGAGCCTGCCCCGCATCCACCTCAATGCCGTTCTCCTACCGGACCGCACGGTGTTCGTCAGCGGTGGAGCGATGACCCACGAGGGTGGGGCAATGATGCCCATCCCCCGCCTGCAGTCCGAGATCTACGATCCCGAAACCGGCCAATGGCGACCCGGGGCGGTGGCCGACGTCGTGCGTCTGTACCACTCGGTGGCGCTGCTGCTACCCGATGGCCGGGTGATCACGGCGTGCGGGAACCCGCCTCCCTACGGCAACCGGGCGCCGTGGGAGCCGCCGCAGCCCAACGAGGAGCTACGCCTCGAGGTGTACCGGCCGCCCTACCTGTTCCGGGGCGCCCGACCCGAGATCACAGCCGCCCCAACGGAGTGGGGCTACGGCCAGACGGTCACCGTGCAGTCACCCCAGGCGGGTGGCCTCTTGTGGGCCCAGCTGATCAGCCCCGGCTCGACCACCCACGCGTTCGACTGCCACCAGCGACTGGTCGACCTGCCCATCACCGCCCAGGGAGTTGTCCAGCTCCAGGTAGCGACTCCAGCCGGACCCGGCCTGGCCCCGCCCGGCTGGTACATGCTCACCGTGGTTAGTCAAGACCGGATCCCCTCGGTTGCCCGCTGGGTTCACCTGACCTGAGCAGCTCGCGGACTCGATAGGTGGAAAGAGGGAGCGACCTGCAACAACGGTCCTTGAACTCCGGGATGGGTTCGTCAAGCATGAGATCTCTCGACGAGCTCATCGTCAACGGTCACCGTCGGACTATCCGCGGGGCGATCCGTTGTGGACCTCCTATCGACCACAGGCCCTACGAGTGTGACCGGTGCACGACGGTGAGTCAGGGCGAGCGTGATCGGCTGATTGCCGCGATCCGAGCCCTGGACACCACCAAGTTCTACGGCGACGGGGTGTCGTACTGGGACAAGCAGGAGGATATCCACAAGGACGCTCACGTCGGTGGCGTGGACGTGCACGGCGGACTGGGGTTCGTGCCGTGACACCGGGAGCTTGTCAACCGGACGGAGGAGCTGATCCGCGAGGTCGATCCGGACCTGTCGCTGCACTATTGGGATTGGTCGACCGATCCACGCAGCACCAGCGGTGGGCGGGCGAA
>NZ_DASYTH010000169.1:0-1584 GCF_036002505.1 Actinophytocola sp.
TACCAGGCGCGAGCCGCCGAGCGAAGCGAGGCCAGCCAGCTCAGCGCGAGCCGCCGAGCGACAGCGAGGCCAGCCAGCTCAGCCTTGCGGGAGAATCGAGCGCATGTATGTGATACGCGAGCGGTTCTTCAGCATCGGCGACGACTTCGACATCGTCGACGATCACGGCGACAAGGTGTTCCACGTCGACGGCAAGGTGTTCAGCGTACGGAACAAGTTGGTCATCGAAGATCCCTCCGGCGCGGAGGTGGCGAGCGTGCACCGGCACCTGGTCTCGTTGCGTCCGACGTACGAGGTCAGGATCGGCGGGGAAAAGGCCGCCGAGGTACGCAAGAAGCTGTTCACGCCGTTCCGGGAGAAGTTCACCATCGATGTCCCCGGCCCGGACGACCTCGAGATGAAGGGCGACCTGATCGACCACGAGTACACGATCGACCGTGGCGGCCGCGAGGTCGCGGCGGTGTCGAAGCGCTGGCTGACGATCCGGGACACCTACGCGGTGCAGATCGCGGCCGATCAGGAGCCGCTGCTCGTCCTCGGCAGCGTCCTGGCGCTCGACCTCGCCCTGGCCCGCGACAAGTAGGCGCTCGTAACTGAGTGACTACGCAAGGTGACTCATACTTTCGGCTAGTCAGCGATGGCCCACTCGGCTAAGTTGTTCATAACCGAACGGCCAAGCATGCGTGGGTTACGACGAATGATCGACAAGCGTCGACCCCGTGCCGAGAGTGACACCCTGACCGACCGGGTCCGGCGGCCACCGCCGGGCCAGGCTCTCCGGACGGGTGCCAGGGAGGACACAGCATGACCGTCACCGTGACGCAGTCCGACGTCTCCGCGACCGAGACCGTCGACGCTCCAACGGAAAGCGCCGCCGAACTCCTCAACGCCATGGCGGCGATGCCGGTCGGGAACGCGTCCCGCGCGGCGCTGCGGGATCGCGCGATCGAGGCGTGGTTGCCGCTGGCCCGGCATCTCGCCCACCGCTACTCCGGCCGCGGCGAACCCACCGACGACCTGATCCAGACCGCCACCGTCGGACTCATCAAGGCCGTCGACAAGTTCGACCCCGACCGCGGCGTCGACTTCGCCGGCTACGCCATCCCCACCGTCATCGGCGAGATCAAACGTCACTTCCGCGACCGCACCTGGTCGGTCCGGGTGCCCCGCCGGCTGCAGGAACTGCGCCTGGCCATCACCGAAGCCAACAGCACCCTGACCCACACCCTGGGCCGATCCCCCACCGTCACCGACATCGCCCACCACCTCGGCGTCACCGACGAGGACGTGCTGGAAGGCCTGGAAGGCGCCCGCGCCTACAACGCCACCAGCCTGTCCACCCCGATCAACGCCGACGGCAGCACCGAACTCGGCGACACCCTCGGCGCCGAGGACCACGAGTACGACCTCGCCGAAACCCGCGTCGCGCTCGGCCCCGCGCTGGCCACCCTCGACGAACGCGAACAGAAGATCCTCACCCTGCGCTTCTACGGCAACCTGACCCAATCCCAGATCGCCGACCAGGTCGGCATCTCCCAGATGCACGTCTCCCGCCTGCTCACCAAGGCCCTCACCAAGCTGCGC
>NZ_DASYTH010000170.1:0-4026 GCF_036002505.1 Actinophytocola sp.
GTTCCCGGCGTATCCCCCCTTCACCTCGACCGCGCCGACCTCGGCGCCGTTCCCGGTTCCCGTCGGCTTGACGTACGTCAGGAACACCTTGCTGGTCTCAGCGGCGGTGACCCGTCCACCTACTCCCAGCACCTTCCGGCCCGGCGGACACCACGCGTACAAGCTGTGGGACGAGGCCGAGTCGCCACCGGTGAAGTCAGCGACGTAGATGAGTCCGGCGGGCTCGGGCGCGTATTAGGCGCCACTCCCGATGAGGCCGGGGTAGGTCGGCTGCGTCACTCAAGATGAGCATGGTCTTGGTGCGGTGGTAGGGCGCTGGGTGGGATACGGCAGGGGAGCCATCGACGAGCCTGGGTGGTCAGGGGTCTAGGGTGATCCGGTCATTGACGGACAAACGGCCCTCCCCCCATCCGCTTGCAGGCCGTGTGGGGAAGGGCCGTTCCTAACGCTGCCCGGAGGCCGCGTTGCTTACTGTAGGCCCTGATCCTGCTGTCGTTGAACAGATGCTGGCCGATGGTCTACTGCGGTGCCCGGACTGTGCGGGGCCGTTGTCCCGGTGGGGTCATGTGGCACGACGCTTCGTGCGGACCTCGACGGAAGTGGTGGAGAAGATCCGGCTGCGCCGAACGATCTGCCCATTGACCGATGACAGTGGCTGCGGACGGACGCATGTGCTGCTGCCCGCGTTCCTGCTGGGCCGCCGGCTGGATGTGGTCGAGGTGATCTGGTCGGCACTGCGCGCCTGCGTGGACGGGTTGGGGTGGCGCCGGCTGGCCGCGCTGGTGGGCCGACCGGCCTCGACGGTGCTCGGCTGGGTCGGTCGGGCGCGGGTGCGGGCAGGGCTGATCCGGGATCGGTTTGCGTGGCTGGAGCACCTGCTGGTCGCCGCGGACGGCGACGACATGGCCCGGGTCGCACCGACAGGTAGCGGGCTGGGCGACGCGGTGGCCCAGATCGGGGTGTGCCTGGCCGCGTTGCGCCGGGCCCGGCCGGTGGCGCTGGCGGCGATGAGCGTGGCCCGGACGGTGGCGGTGCTGTCCGGCGGGTGGCTGCTGGGCACCCGAGCCCTGCGACCCGTGCTCCCGGGGCTTTCAACATAAGAAGACATCTTCAAGTCCTCAAAAGGAGATGCGAGCCTCGCCAGGTCCTGTATCGACCACGACGGTGAGGTACTGGTATCGATGTCCAGGAGGAAGCCGCCGCCTGCGGCCGGGCGTGAGGTGGCGTTGTTCCGTTACTCGTTGGTGCGACCGCTGGTCGACCCACGGCTGACACAGCAGGAACGCGGTGAGCTGGTGCGGTCGCTGGCCGAGCGGCACCATGTGGGCCCGGCTGGCGAGCTGGTATGGGTGTCGCGGTCCACATTGGACCGGTGGGCGCGGATCCTGCGGATGGACGGGTTCGAGGCGCTGGTGCCGCGGCCCCGGCAGGTGACCCCCCGCACCGCCGCGGCGTTGCTGGAGCTGGCGGCGGCGCTCAAGCGGGAACGCCCGGCGCGCACCGCCACGCAGGTCGCCCGAATCATGCGGCAGACCCACGGCCCGGCGCCGTCGGCGCGCACCCTGCAACGCCACTTCGCCCGACTCGGCCTTGACCGCCACCCCGACGCTGTCGGGCAGCCGCAGGTGTTCGGCCGCTTCGAGGCCGACTTCCCGGACGAGCTGTGGATATGCGACGGTCTGCACGCCGGTGCGGTGCGCGGCCCGACGATCGACGGCCGCGACACCGTGCTGGTCGCCATCCTCGACGACCACGCCCGGTATGTGGTCGCCGGCCGGTGGGGGTTCGCCGAGGACACCCTGGCCCTGCAGGCCACCCTGCACGACGCGGTCAAGGTCCACGGCTGCCCGGCCGGGTTCTATTGCGACCACGGCAGCGCCTTCGTCTCGCACCAACTGGCCTGGTCCCTGGCCGTGCTCGACATCAAGATCATCCATAGTCGGGTGGGTCGGCCGCAAGGCCGCGGGAAGCTGGAGCGCTGGAACCGGACCTGCCGCGAGGAGTTCCTCGTGGAGATCGAGACCGGCACCGGGACCGGCGGCTCGCCGGTGGCGTCGCTGGCCGAGCTCAACCGGCTGTTCAGGGCCTGGCTTCACCGCAGCTACCACCAGCGGGAGCACAGCGAGACCGGGCAGACTCCGGCGGCGCGCTACCACCATCGTGGCGACAGCGCGCCGCCACTGCGTCGGCCCGACGCGCAAGAGCTGCGGCGGGCGTTTCTGTGGCGCGAGACCCGCACCGTCACCTCGTGGCGCACGGTGTCCCTGCTCGGCAACAACTACGAGGTCGACGCCGCCCTCGTCGGCCGCGAGGTCGACCTGCTGTTCAACCCGTTCGATCTCGAACACATCGACGTCGAGTACCACGGCCGGCCGATGGGAACCGCCCGTCCGCACAAGGTCACCCGCCACGTCCACCCCGATGTCAAGGCACCCACCAAGAAACCGCCCGCGCAGGCCACCGGCATCGACTACCTGCGCCTGCTCGAAGCCGCCCACCAGGCTGACGTCGGCGTGGTCATCAACTTCCCCGCCCTCGATTCCATCCCCGGCGACGCCACCACCGACGGTGCCAGCGCCAACCCGGAAGGCGACGATGAACCGGCCTGACCCCGCCCGGCGCCAGCGCCAAGCCGCGCACATCCTTGCCCAGTTCCTGCGCGAGCATCCCGATCTGCCCGCCATCGACTGGACCGTCAGCCAACACGGCCTGCACGCCCACTTCTACCTCTGCGACGTCGACCCCTACGACCACCGAACGGCCTTCACCGCGTGGACCACCGCCCTGGGCCTGACCCACGGCCCCGACCGCGGGCCAAGTCGAGGCCTGCCCGGCGGCAACGACATGCACGCCCATCGGTTCATCGATGGCGTGCTCGTCATCCTCACCGCCACCTTCCACCCCTTCTAGTCAACCCAATCATCCACAACGGACAGACCCCTCACCGACAGGAGCCACCCGTGCTAGACCGAATCCAATCCTTCTACGGATTCACCCGCATGCCATTCGGCCGCGACCTCGCCACCGGCATGCTGCACCGCCACACCGACCACGCCCAAGCCACCGCCCGCATCGCCTACGGCATCGACACGCGCGGCATCACCGTCATCACCGGCGAAGTCGGCGTCGGCAAGACCGTCGCTGCACGCGCCGCTCTCGACCGCGTCGACCGCGCACGCCACCACCTCATCTACATCCCCGACCCCACCGTCGGCGCCCGAGGCGTCTACCACCACATCGTCACCGCTCTCGGTGGCAAACCCAGCTTCCACACCGCCGCGCTCATCCCCCAAGCCCGCAACGCGCTGGCCGCCGAAGCCTCGGAACGTGGCCGCACCCCGATACTTCTCATCGACGAAGCTCACATACTTCAGCACAGTGGACTGGACGCGATCCGGCTCCTCACGAACCACGAACTCGACACCGGCGCGCCGTTCGCCACTGTCCTGCTCGGCCAACCCGACCTCGCCGGCAAGATCCGCTACGGAATACTGGCTGCCTTCGATCAACGGATCACCGTCCGTCATCACATGACAGGCATGACCGCCGACGAGACCGTCGGTTACATCCATCACCATCTCACCCTCGCCGGCCGCAGCGACCCACTCTTCGGCGACGACGCGATCACCCTGATCCATGCCAACAGCCGCGGCAAACCCCGCGCCGTCAACAACCTCTGCCTCGCCGCACTCCTCGCCGCCCGCGCCAACGACCGACCCATCGTCGACGAAACCAGCGCCCGCACCGCGATTACCGAGACCAGTGACCACGCCACCCTCTGACCAACCCTCAGCACCTACCACACCAAGCCCCGCCGGACAACCCGGCGGGGCCTTCCCATACCCGCACCGGCCGCACCGTGAACGACGCAGCCATCCTCAACATCAGTGGCGCGCAACACACGACGGGTCGCCCCGGGACTTCGGTCATCAGCATGAACACTTTGCCGCGTACTTTGAAGACCTCCCAGTCAGGGCCGAAGGGGTGTTCCAACTGGGCTCCGGGGAGTTCCTCCGCGCAGTCAGC
>NZ_DASYTH010000171.1:0-11158 GCF_036002505.1 Actinophytocola sp.
CCACCCGGTCAACGGGCTCGACGACGTGGTGCACCAGCGGGTCCGCCTGGGCATCCTCACCATCGCGCACGAGGCGCGCCGGGTGGAGTTCGGCTACCTGCGCACCCAGTTGGAGCTGACCGCCGGCAACCTCTCCCAGCATCTGGGCGTGCTCGAGGCGGCCGGTCTCGTCGAGGTGGAGAAAGGGTACGCCGGTCGGCGCGCCCGTACCTGGATCACACTCACCGGATCCGGGCACGCCGCGCTCGCCGAGGAGATCACACGGCTGAAGCTGCTGATCACCCGGGTCGAGACGGCCGGCGGCCAGTAGCGACACCAACCGACCGGCCGGGAGTCCTTCGACCTTGCGAATTGCGACCAGGCGGGCGAAGGCTGGGATCAGAAAGGCCCTGGCCGGCGGTGACGCCGGCCAGGGGCCCCTTGACGGGATCAGCCTAGGTCAGTCGGACTCCGACGACGGGATGTAGGCGCCCGGCACGTTCTCCGGCGCGAAGATCTTGTTCTCGCCGGGGTACGGCTTCGTCCAATCGTGCGTCTGGTACCACGTGAAGTGGTTCATCTGCGCGGGGTTCGCGAAGTCGGGCTTGGCGTCGGGCCCGGTCAGCCGCTGCTGCGACTTCCAGGCGTCCCACTTCGCCGCGACCTGCTGCTTGTCCGCCGGCACCGTCGCCGACGGCGCGGGCGCGGCATGGGGGTCCTGCGGCGCTGGGGTGTCCGGGCCGCAGGCAGGCGGGGTCGTCAGACCCGCGGTCAGCGAGGTCCGGTTGGGCAGCGCGATGAACGGCGTGAAGTTCGTGTTCTGGGTGAACGCCGCCCGCATCGGGCTGGCCGCGCTGTCCTTCTGGTTCATCGGGTGGATCCCGAGGATCTGCTCGATGGTCCGGATCATTGTGATCTGCGAGTAGTAGTGGTTATCGACGACCCCGTGCCTGGCCCAGGGGCTGATGATCTGGATCGGGGCACGGTGGCCGTCGACGTGGTCGAGGCCGGCCTGGGAGTCGTCCTCCACGGCGAAGATCGCCGAGTCCTTCCAGTACCGGCTGTGCGAGATCGTGTCGACGATCTTGCCGACCGCGAGGTCGTTGTCTGCGACCTGAGCGGCCGCGTTCGGCGGACCACCGGTGTGGTCGCTGGAGAGCCAGAACATGTTCAGGTTCGCCGGTCCGTTCTTCTCGAAGTCACGCTTCCAGATCTCGTACCGGTAGATGTCCGGGACGCTGGTGTCGAACTTCGGGAAGCCGGGCACCGACACCGTGTTGAGCGACGGGATCGGCGAGGACGAGACCATGGGGTAGGCGGTGTCCTGCCCGGTCGCCGCCATGTTCTTGGTGTCGCAGTACAGGTTCTGCCAGCTCGCTCCGGCCGGCTTGGTCAGGAACTGGTGGAACTCGCCGAAATCCCGGACGGTCTTGCCCGCCGCCTGCGCACCGGTCCAGATGAAGCCGGAGCGCTGGTGGCCGAGAGCGTCGTCCTCGGTGTCGTAGCTGCGCGTGTACTCACCGGCCGAGGACTCGGTGTACTCCGGGTCGTCAGCCTGCATCAGCCAGTTGTGACCCTCGGCCGAATTCGTGCCGATGTCGTATGTGTTGTCGTACAGCCCGAACTGCTGTGCCATCGCGTGCTGGTTCGGCGTCACGTTCTCGCCGAACTCCGCCAGCGTCGAGTCGCCGTCGCCACGCGAGTCGTCACCGAACATCTGGTCGTACGTCCGGTTCTCCTTGACGATCAGGAACACGTGCTTGATCGTCGAGGGGTCGCCGAGCCGCACCGGGACCGGCACCGGCTTGGCGCCATTGCCCTTGGCCAGCGTGACCGAGCCGGCGGTCCAGCCGTTCTGGCTGAAGACCTTGCCGGTCTCGGACCTGATGACACGGTCGCTCGGCAGCGTGAACCGCTGCAGGCTCGACGTCGTGTCGCGGGTGCCGTGCCCGGCGCTGCCGGTGGGCCGGCGGGCGTCGATACCACGGGTGTTGGAGACCAGCACGTCGTTGCCGACCGTGGCGATCTCCGCGGGGAAGTAGTCGGTCGGGAGCAGGCCGACGTAGCTGACCGGCTCCTGCGGGGTCGTGTACCGGTAGACGGCGACCGCGTTGGCGCGGCCGAGCGTCACCAGCAGGTGACCGTCCTCGGTGAGCGTCACGGCGTCGGGCTCGTAGCCCACCGACGCCTCCGGCCACGGCTGGGTGGCGATCGTCTGGACAACGGTGTTGCTGGCTGTGTCGATCACGGACACGTCGTTGGTGGCCGTGTTGGTGACGAACAGCGCCCCGTTGTTGGCGTACAGGGCGGTCGGGTGAAGGCCGACGTCGATGCTCGTGACGGCGGCAGCCGGGTTCGCGAGGTCGATGACGCTGACCGTGCCGGTGGTGGTGGCAGCGGTCACCGGGTCGGCCGGCACCTGGGTGTTGTAGGAGTTGATCGTGGTATCGCCGGGCAACGCCTTCCGCCCGCCCTCGTTGCTGACGTAGAGCTTGGTGCCGACCTTGATCATGTCACGCGGGGCGTTGCCCACGGCCCAGCTCTGCTGGATGGCCCCGGTCGCCGCGTTGATGGCGACCACCCGGTTCTGGCCGTTGACCGCGGAGTACACGGTGGAGCCATCGGGCGAGAACACCGCCTCGCCCACCAGCGCGCGCTTGGGCCCGTCCTGCGGGATCGTGATGAACGTCGGGTTGGCGAGGGTGCCGTCCGGGTTCACGGTGAACGTGCGGTAGCCGTTGGTCTGGCCCAGCCACAGCTGCGAACCGTCGGGCGAGTACGTGGGGCCTTCCTGGCCCACGTCGTTGCGCTGATGCGCAGATTCGCCGCCGCGTTGTTGCCGACGACCTGCTGCACCTTCCAGTTCTCCAGGTCCACGATGGCGAGCGCCATTCCACCGTCGGTGACCGAGGCCGCGAGGTGGGTGCCGTCTGGGCTGATCGAGGACGACATGATCTTGCCGTTGTTGATGACGAGGCGCTTGCCGATCGGGTTGACGTACTGGTCGTCGGACACGACCAGGCCCTGGTCGGTGGTCTGGCCGACCTGGTCGGTGCCGAACTGGTGCGTCTGGGCGAACGCGATGCCGGTGCCGGTGGCGACGACGACAGCGGTGGTGGCTGCGGTGACGAGGGGTATCCGGCGGCCGATGCGTCGACGGCCGGATTGGTCCTCCTCGACACGCCGACGGCGGCGTGTTACCTGCATTGAGCTATCCCTTCGGGGCGGTAGGGAGCAGTTCGACGTTGCCGTCGAACTGCCAGAGCGGGTTCGGTGCGTCCCCGATCGGGGTCCGCACCAGGAAGTAGCCGTTCACTTCCTTCGGTCCGTCGCCATCGGCCACGAACCGCCCGTCAGCGGTGACGTCGAGCTGGTAGATGGCCGTCCCTGCGGCCTCGACGTCGGGGAGATGCCAGGAGATGACGCAACGCCAGTCGTTGCCCGGCCCCTGGGCGGCGACGTTGCCGCCGCCCCTGTTGCAGGTCGCCGTGGCCTTCAGCTGCGCTTCGGTGACGTCGGGGCGGTTGAGCTGCTTGGTCTGCAGGCGGTAGAGGCGGGCGAATGCCGTGGCGACCGAGCGCTGCACCTTGTCCCGCTCGATCCCGGAGCCCGTGGTGGTCGCGGTCGCCGCGGCGACGACCGCGACCGTCACGGCGACCAGCCCGACGAGTGGCAGGACTCCGGCGGCGACCGCGCGGCGCGCCGAGCCGTCGTAGGTCAGGTCGGTGAAGTCGCGCCGCAGGAAAAGCAGGTAGGCGAGTGCTGTCGCGGTCCCGGCCCACACCAGGCTGACCACGATGCCGATCAGGAGTGGGCCGAGCTGTGTCGGGCTGGTGAACAGACCGTTCCAGGCGATGAAGGCGTAGCCAGGCAGGGCGAGGCGTACGGCGACGGGAAGCGGCAGCATCTGGGCGAGCTGCAGCGCGAGCGCGACGAGTGCGGGCAGCAGCAGTCCCATCGGCGACCGCCCCAGCACGACGGACCCGAGTAGCCCGATCGCGGCCAGGGCCAGGGTCGGGGCGAGTACGCAGACCCAGGCGAGCAGGACCTTTCCGGCGGCGTCCGACGGCGTCAGCAGGTGGCCGTCGAGGCCGACCAGCGGCTGATTGCCGACCGCCACGACCCCGCCGGCCGCGCTGGACAAGGCCAGCCCGGCCACGAGCAGCAGGATGACGGTGAGGCTGGCCAGTGCCTTCGCTGCGAAGATCCGTCGAGGCGACCGGACCGCCACGAGCAGGTGGCGCCAGGTGCCGAGCCGGTCCTCGAAAGCGAACACGTCGCCGGCGACCACCGAGGTCAGCAGCGGGAGCGCCCAGGTGCCCGCGAAACCGAGCATCACCAGCGGTCCGGCCCACCCCGTGGCGTGCATCCAGCGACCGAAGAGGGTGTCGACCGGGAGTGAGCTCTGCTGGCTCACCGCGGCGACGAAGAGCGCCGGCGCGATCCAGCAGGCGAGGACCAGCAAGCGGATCCGCCATTGCGAGATCAGCTTCACCAGCTCGAAGCGGTAGCCGCGCGCTACCGAGACGGGCCGGGCAACGGCAGCGTGGTCGTGGGCGATGGTCGCGGTCATCGGCCGGCCTCCTGCTGCTCGGTGAGGGCGAGGAACGCAGCCTCGAGCGGCGACACCACGGGTGCGAGCTCACGCACCGCGATGTCCGCGTGCACGAGCCGCACCACCAGTTCGTCGAGGGCGGGCACCAGCGCGCGCACGACGAGCACCTCGGCCTGGTGCCGTGCCCCGTCGTCGACGAGGCGGATCCCGGCCGTGTCGACAGCCAGCCGGCGGGCGGCCCGCGGGTCGGAGGTATGCAGCCGGTAGTCGAGTTCACGGTTCTCGGCGGCCAGCTTGCTCAGCGGGCCGGAGAAGACGACCCGTCCGGTGGCGACGATGGTGACCTCGGAGCACAGTGCCTCGACGTCGTCCATGCGGTGGCTGGAGAGAACGACGCTGGTTCCGTCCGTCGCGAGCCGGGTGAGGACACTGTGTACGTGTCTTTTGCCGGTCGGGTCGAGACCGTTGGAAGGTTCGTCGAGCACGAGCAGCCGGGGTTTGGTGAGCAGGGCGGCGGCGAGCCCAAGCCGCTGCCGCATGCCGAGGGAGAAGCCGTGGGCCCGGTCGTCGGCGACATCGGTGAGCCCGACCTGGTCGAGCACGTCGTCGATCCCCGCTGTCCGCGCGTCGCGGCCGCGGAGGGCGGCCAGCGCGGCGAGGTTCTGCCTGGCGGTGAGCGAAGGGTAGAGGCCGGGGCCGTCCACGAAGCCGGCGACACAGTCGGGAGCCGCGAGCGCACGCCGGACCGGCGTACCCAGTATCTCGAGGCGGCCGCTGTCGGCAACGGCCAGGCCCAGCAGGAGGCCGAGCAATGTCGTCTTGCCGGCGCCGTTCGGCCCGACCAAGCCGTGGATCTGCGCCGGTGCCACATCGAGATCGATGCCGTCGAGTGCGACGACGTCGCCGAAACACTTGGTGATTCCGCGAGCCCGGACGGCGATGAGTGCGCCCATGAGTCCCTTCCTTCGTAGCCCTCAAGGAACTTAGGGACCGCACACAAAGCTGGTAGGTACAGCTGATTGATGTTCATGGAACGAGAGACGACCGGTATCCACCCCACCGATACCTGCTGTTAGCCGTCGATATTCGACGGCACCTCTTCGACGGCGGGATTGCATAGCCACGGTGCGGACGGTTGAACAGGCGACGGCAACCCATCCGCGGCGGTGCACATCGCCTGGGACGCGTACGGCCTCACCATCCTGCCGCTGCGAGCCAACCTCGACCTGGACAGGGTCCGATAATGCGAAGGATGGGTCGCGTACCTGCTACGGCCGGCCGAAGGGGTCCGCTCACCCGGTCATGCGGCCGGATCAGCCCCCTGGCGCAGGCAGCCGCGGCGTAGCGGTCCACCGGCCAGCGAGTAGTCGGCGAGTTTCCGCAGGCTCCACCGGGTGAACGGGCGCCCCAGCTTGCCCGGACGCACCTTGGCCGTCGCGACGATGGACGCCTCATCGTCGTCGCTGATCCGGCGGGGACGGCCTCCCGCCCACCGAGGGTCCAACGCGCGAAGACCGATCTCGTTGAACCGGTGGATCACACCCCGCACCGTGTCCTCATCTGCGGCGACCAGCCTGGCGATCGCCGGCACCGGCGTGCCCGACGCCGACGCCATGATGATCAACGTCCGGCGCACCCGGACGGAGTCATGCTTACCTCTCCGGCACTCGGAGGACTGAGGCCCATAGCGGACGATGCTGGCGATGATGATCCGTCGGTATCGTCTGACGTAGGGTTGACGTCCGGGCGCGTCCGTGGCTGTCGCGGAAGGGCAGTACGACCATGGAAGATCGGATGAGGCAGCAGCCGCCGGTGAGAACGCCGCCATCCCTCGACGGCCTCCAAGCCACCGGGAACCCACCGCATGCGCAGTTCCTGGCGACCGAGCACTGGAGCTTGCTCGCCACCCGCAGCATGACCTGGAACGAGATCTTCAGCCGGACCGGCACCTATCTGACCGTTCTCTCGGCCACCGTCATCGCACTCTCGCTGGTGGCGAACGCGACCGGCTTCGGGCAGGACTTCCGGACATTCGCGCTACTGATCCTCCCCGTTGTCCTGCTCGTCGGCGTGGGAACGTACTTACGCCTGGTCGAGGCCGATATCGAGGACGCTTGGCTGGTGATCGGCATGAACCGGCTACGGCACGCCTACCTCGAGCTCGCACCGGAGCTGGAGCCGTACTTTGTCGCAAGCCATCACGACGACGAGCCGGGCCTGCTGCAGACATATAGCTACCGCAGTCGGGTCGGCCTGACCCACTGGCTCTCGGGATCGCCCGTCATCGTGGGCATCATCGACGCCGTCGTCACCGGCGTGCTGACCGCGGTCGTCTGCCAGGCCGTGGGCGCTGGGGTCGTGCTGCGCACCATCGCCGGCGTCCTCGCCGCCCTCGCGGCCGCGGTCTTGCTCGGCACTGTGGGCTATCGAAAGGTCCACCAGGTGAGCCGCGATTACCGCCCGCGTTTCCCGAGCTGACCGTCGTGGGCCAGGTCCGGAACGTGTCCTGACCTGGCCCTCATTCCCGAGCGGGTGCCGGGAGGGCCTTTGTTCACCGCTGTTGCCCGCTCCATCGGGCACGCGGCGGGCACGGCGACTGCTTCCGCATTGAGGAATGATCCGCGCCCTGTGTTACCCGGTGGTGGCCTGCCCCCAGGGCATTCCGGTTCCAGATCACAGTCCTTGCTGGCCGCGCTGACGACCGCGGACCCGGCGCAGATGGTGGAGGTGGCATCGACGTGCGACCATGGCGCCATGGCTGGCCTCGTCGCGTGGATCCGGGTGGTCCTCGGCGGCGGCCGGCCCTTGCCGAACGATCAGCTCAACCAGGCCCGACGGCACGAGGTGGGTGCATTTGCCTACCAGCAAGCGGTCTTGCTGCGCGACGGGAAGGCCACCCGTGCCGAGGCAGTTGACGCCATCGCCGAGCGGTTTCCCGACCTGAGCCGCGAGCAAGCCGCGCGAGCGCTCGGTCACGGCTTGTACGAGTCGATCTGGTAGCGGCCGATGCCAGGCGGGAGCAGGGCGTGACCCGCGAGCGAATCCGCCAGACTGACCGGAAGACAATGGCGAAGCTCTATCGCAGCTCGCGTTTGTCGGCCCGCAAGGACCAACTAGCTATGCGGCTGTAGGTTCCCTTTGCGCCTGGGTAAGGCTCTGTCGAAACTCTAGCGCTTCGGGAATTTCTTCGTACTCAAGCGGGCTGCCGGTCAACTCCAACAGGTGTTCTTGCGCCTCTGCCAGTGTGGCGTAGAAGAACTCGCGTCTCTGGCTGACCGTTGACGCGCCGGGCGGCCATCGGCACGGTCCTCTACATAGGACTCATCAATGCGCAACCTCGCCGCCGAACACATCGGGCCCTGGGCCGGGCTCGGCGTGCTGTCCCTGTACGCCGCCGCAGCGGTCATCGCTGGCCTGATCGCGTTCCAGCTCCGCGACGCCGGCTGACCGTCATCCGGCCCGGTGGACCGCGGCCGTTTGAGCTCGACCTGGATCGTCTCGAGCGATGGCCGGTCCGAGTTCTCAGTCGCGTGTCAACCCTGGGGGTAGGGCGTCTTCGTGGGGCTGGACCCGTCGGGCATTGACCAGGGGGTTCTGCCGGAGGGTGTCAATCAGGTCGGCGGGGCCGCCGATGCAGGTCCAGCTGTCGTCCCAGAGGGCGGAGACCAGCCAGGACCGGTCTGCGGGAAAGAACAGGTCGGGCAGCGATCCGGCTGCGCTGCGCATGTGTCCGGTCCGCCAGGCGAGGGCTTGTTCGGGTCCGGCCTCGACGAGCACGTAGTGCCAGTCCCAGTAGAGCGTCACCGTTGGGACGTGGCTGAAGACGATGTCGTGAGCGCCGGTCGCGAGATAGCCCAGCCACCATGGTTGTGCGGCGGTGTGCCGGGTGAGCTCGCCCACGACGGCTTGTTCGTGAGCCGCGGTCGAGATGTTCTCGAGTGGGTAGAAGGTGGCGTAGGCGTCGAAGACGGGCGGGATGGCCGTGGTCACCGAGCGGCCGTGCGCGGTCTGGCCGGCGATCCAGTCCACGTCGTGGGCGGTGCCGATTCGCCAGGTCTGTCCGTCCTTGGTGACCTCCATGACGCCATTCAACCCCCTTGGATCAGACGATGCGCGCGGCTATTCGGCCGTGGTCGGCGTAGGCGGGTAGACCGGCGGCGCGTGAGCGAACGCCCGCAACGAACCGCACCGGGCCACCGGCGGTCCAGCCATAGTTTCAGGGCATGCGCGCCCAGACCTGGTTGGAGTCGACGCCGCACTCGTCGATCTCACCGTCGAGGAATAGCCGGGTATCGGTGAGGGAACTGCCGGCGTTGGTGAGCGTGATGTAGACGTCGACGGCCTTCTGTTTCCGCCGACCTGCTCGATGGCGCCGAAGAGAGCCGCGCCGAGCTCGTAGTTGAAACGCGTGCGCTTGTCGTCTGGGCTGTAGAAGCCGGCGTTGGGCGGCAGGTTGTGGTCGCCGGCGGGGGCGTACCGGGATCGGTTCTGCCGGACGTAGGCGCGGCCGCGAGCTGCCGATCCGGGCTCGGCCTGGTGCTCGACCCAGCGTGCGAATCCCTCGAGCGCCCACGTGGGCTGGTCGGTGATGGCCTCGTCGGTGGTGAAGTTCTGGAAGAGGTTCGGGCCGATCGCATGGGCCATCTCGTGCGCCATGATCGGTTCGGCTTCGGCCGGTGATGCGATCTCGCTCATCCGCAGGACGATCCGGGCGCCGGCGGTCCGTTCCTTCCACATTGCTTCGCCGGGACCGGGCAGAGCACGGTTCGGCCGGGCCAGCCGCTTCTGGCCGTCGGCATCGACCATCTGACCGAAGATCGCGTACCCAACGGTGCTTTTTCCTTCTCGCCGGAGGCGAACCAGGTCGCGAACTGTTGGTCGTCGGCGAGGAAGACGGAGAACCCTGGGGCAGCGGGCCGGTTCATCCACAGTGACCGGACCAGCCCCGCAGCGCGGACGGCCGCGGGCAGGTATGTCTGTGGGTCCCATCGGCTGGCGACCGGCGCGAGGACGGTGACGTGTGCGGCGGTGGCCGAGCGCAGTGCCACGCTGTCCCACGGCACGTTGCGTGTGGCGCCGGAGTCGGCGTCCGACGTCAGTCCGCCGTAGCCGGGAAACGCCTCGGCCCTGGTGATCAGCACCCGGTCTCCTGCCACGCGGAAGTTCCATTCGAAGGTGTTCCTGGTCGGGCGCACGTCGGAGGACAGCTGCAAGACCTGTTGGACGAACAGCGCGTTGGGGTGCGTGCCGCGGTCGAAGTACGAGGCGTCCAGGGAGAATACCGGGGGCGCGAGCTGGCGCAGATTGGCGAACCGCTGCTTTTCCGCGGCGATCAGGTCACTGGCGGCCGGATCGAGGTCGGCGAGCCAGCCCTGCTCATCGCCGGCCAGCAACGCCTTCGCCCGCTTGCCCGCCACGGCCTGCGCAACACGCTCGACGTCCAGCGGCGAGTGGCTGGCGGATGTGCGCTGCGCCTGCTTCGCTCGAGCGCCGGCGTCAGCCTGGATGATCACAGCGATCAGCGCGCCGAGCACGGCGAAGACCAGGAGGACGATTCCGACGGCCAGGCCGGCGCGGGATCGCTGCGGTGGTGGAGGTGCCTGAGTTTCGATCACGCGGAGAAGGTACAAGGTATGTATCGATATTTCTGGGTGGCGTCCAGGGAGCGGTGTAAATGAGGAACGGGCGTGGGTTCCGCTTCGAGACCGCCAAGTCTTCGAAGGAAGGACCAGGCCCGTGTCCGTACGAGTATCGCCCTGGTGATCGCCTCGTTCGTGCGCGGACTGAACGTGCGGGACGTCGAGACCACCCTCGCCATCTTCGACACCGACGGCCTCACCACGCAGCCCGGCCCGCAGCTGGTCGAGCTGATCGACCACCGTATCGGCGAGTTCATCGACCGATACCGGGCCACCTACCCGGCCGCGACGAAGATCCTGAACACCGACCGGGCCGGGTTGACCGCCTACCTGCGCTTCCCCGGCCGAGCATCATCAGCGGATCCGGCACTCCAACCTCATCGAGCGCGCCTTCGGCGAGACCCGCCGCCGCGCCAAGGTCATCGGCCGCTTCCCCGGCGAGACCAGCTGCATCAGCATCGTCTGGGCCGTGCTCGACCGCGCCTCCCGCGGCTGGCTGCGGCCTCACCATGACCCCAGCTGGGCTCCGGCTCCTGCAAGACCTGCGCCGATCCCTGCTCTAACGACCCGCCAGCCTCGGCCACATACTGCCGCCAGGCAGCCCGGGGACGCAGCCGAGAATGTCAGCACCGTCGCCTAACCTCACCACAAGCCAGACGGCTGTGGCGGTTTCGATCGCGATCTCAGCAGCGGAAAGGGGACTGGGTGTGGCCACGTTCGTTTTGATCCACGGCGCTGGCGATGTCGGCTGGTACTGGCATCTCGTGGAGGCCGAACTGCGTGCACGAGGTCATGAGGCCATCGCGCCGGATCTTCCATGCGACGACGATTCGGCGGGCCTGCCCGAGTACGCGGACACCGTGGTCGGCGCGATCGGCGACCGAACCAATCTCATCGTCGTCGCGCAATCGCTCGGCGGCTTCACCGCCCCGCTCGTCTGCGACCGGGTGGCGGTGGAACTGCTCATCCTGGTCGCGCCCATGAT
>NZ_DASYTH010000172.1:0-14219 GCF_036002505.1 Actinophytocola sp.
GCGGACGGCCCCTCACCGGCACTGTCCACCCAGGACCCTCAGCTCAACCCACCGACTCGCACACCACGAGCAGGAATTCGCCCGATCGGTGGGGCCCGCTAACGGTGCCGAACCGGGGCCAAATCACGATGCCACGGCCACGCGATGTCCGGGCTGCTGGCAACGACGGAGGAGGACACAATCATGCTGGCCCGCCCGGTGGCGGGGACAGGCCGACGGCCGTGCCCGCCCCTGCTGCTGATGCTCGCCGCCGTCGGCATCCGCAGTGGCGCCCTCGCCGCGGCACAGCTCGCGACGGCCAGGCTCACGCCTGCGGTGCGCCGGGTCGCCGAAGATCGGCTGCTCGAGGCCGCGCTCCTGGTGTCGCTCGACTCCTTCGACGACGCCGAGTTCCAGCCGCACGGGTGGCGGACCCTGTTCTCCCGGCAGTTCCCGTGGCGGCCACGAACTGTCCGGCGGCCAGTGTGCAGCGCCCGGCCGTCACTCGCGGCCTCTACCGCGACGCCCCGATGCTCATCTGCGACGAGCCACCGCACCGCTGGACGCCGAGGCCGAGGACGCACCGCGACATCGCTGGTGTCGCCAGCCGGTGGACCACAGCCACAGCGCCGAGCGCTCCGACATGCAAGAGCGGTGTGGGGCGTTTGCGTGGTGTTCGGTGGGTCGACCAGCCCTTTGTAGACAGTGTGTCGCCGGCTGGGGGGACGACCGGGCTGAGCCCGTTGGCGGCCGGCTCCGCCGGCAAGATCACCATGGCGTTCGGTATCCGGACCGGTGTGCCTCGATAGGGTGATGGTATGCGGGTGCTTGAGACGGCTGAAGTGGATCTTGTGTATGACGTGCGGGGAACGGTGCCGGCGGAGGACGGGCGGCCGCCGTTGGTGATGATCGGGCAGCCGATGGACGCCGGTGGGTTCAGCACGTTGGCGTCGTATTTTCCGGAGCGGACCGTGGTGACGTATGACCCGCGTGGGTTGGGGCGGAGTCTCCGGAAGGACGGGCGGGTCGACAATGTGCCGGAGGTTCAGGCGGGCGATGTGCATGCCATCGTGGCAGCGCTTGGGGTGGGGGCGGTTGAGATGTTCGCCAGCAGCGGGGGTGCGGTGACGGCGCTGGCGCTGGTGGCGGTGTATCCCGGTGATGTGAGCACTGTGGTGGCGCATGAGCCGCCGCTGATCGCGGTGTTGCCCGACGCCGAGGGGGCTGAGCGGGCTCGGGGTGGGGTTCGGGACGTGTATCAGGCCAAGGGGTCGGGGGCGGGCATGGCGGCGTTCATTGCGATGACGTCGTGGCAAGGGGAGTTCAGCGAGGGGTACTTTGCTCGGCCGGCGCCGGATCCGGTGGCGTTCGGGATGTCGGGGGAGGATGACGGGTCGCGGGATGATCCGCTGCTGTCGGACCGGTCGTGGGCGGTGAGCAGTTACCGGCCTGATGTCGAGGCGATTGCGGCGGCGCCGACGCGGGTGCTGATCGCGGTGGGCGAGGAGACCGGGGACACGTTCACCGGGCGTACGTCGGTGGCGATGGCGGCGTTGCTTGGTCAGGAGGTGACGGTGTTTCCGAGTCACCATGGTGGCTTCCTGGGTGGCGAGCGCGGTTACGCCGGGCAGCCGGAGGCGTTCGCGCGCAGGTTGCGTGAGGTCCTTGAGGGGACCTAGAAGAGGAACGTGGGTTGGTCGATGGCGAGGCGGGTTTTGGCGTAGCGCTTGATGGCGGTGGGCGAGAAGCCGATGTGCTGGGCGGCGACGTGGAGGTCGCGGAAGCAGCGTTGCAGCGGGTGGTCGGCGTAGACGGCGGTGGCGCCGGCGTAGGTGTAGGCGGTGTGGACGGCGTTTTTGGCGGCGCGCATGGCTTGCAGGGTGGCCAGGAGGAAGCGGGCGCGCTGGTCGATGTCGGGTGGGTCGCCCTGGCAGGCGGTGGTCCAGAGGTCGCCGAGGCTGTCGAACACGAAGCTGCGGGCGGATTGCAGGTCGCCCTCGGCGGCGGTGAGGGCGACCTGGGCGTCGTCCTCGTGGGCGATGGTGGTGGCGGCGGTGGCGCGGGTTTTGGTGCGCGCCAACGCGGTGAACTCGTCGAGGGCGCGGCGGCCGACCCCCAGCGGGTGGCCGGCGAGGAGGATGCCGATGAGGGTGAAGAACGGCAGCCGCCACAGCGGGCCGTCGTGCGGGGCGGGGTGGAAGAAGGGCACGGTGGTGTGCTCGTCGGGGATGGTGGCGTTGCGGACGGCGAGGTCGTGGCTGCCGGTGCCGCACAGGCCGGAGGTGTCCCAGTTGTCGATGATCTCGACCTGATCCGGCGGTAGGACCGCGAGGCGCCAGTCCGGGCGGCCGTCGATCATCCGCGGGGTGCCGCCGGCCATGACGTTGCCGCCGAGGAAGACCCAGTCGGCGTGCCGGCAGCCGCTCATGAACTTCCAGTTGCCGGCCAGGCGGTAGTGGCCGGGGGCGGTCGGGGTCAGGCGGCCGATCGGGGAGAACGAGGCGGCCACGGAGATGCCACCGTGGGTGCCGGCGAGCAGTTCGCTCGCGACGCCGGGATCCAGCCAGGCGAAGAACGCGGTGGCGTTGCCGATTCCGGTGCACCAGCCGGCCGAGGCGTCGGCCCGGCTCAGCTCCTCGACGACCTCGACCAGGCGCGCCGGCTCGACTTCGAGGCCACCGAGCACCTTCGGCATGGCCATCGTGAACACCCCGGCCGCCTTGGCCTCGGCGACCAGATCGGCCGGCAGCGTGGCGAGCCGCTCGCCTTCCCTTGCCCGGTTTGAGAATCGGTCACCCAGCGCCGAAACCCGGTCAAGCAACGTCTCGGCCGGTGTGCTCGTGGTGGTCACCCCGACATGGTCTCAAGGTGTCAAGATTTCCCGCCGGGCCGGCTTGAAAACGTTTTCGAGCCGGCGGGTCCGGGCATTGCGGACCGAGCGATTCCCCTGCTGTGGAAGGGTTCCCCGACGTCAGCGGGTATCCAAACCCGACTTCCGGTAACGCGCGAGGACCCGGTCCCGGGTGCTGGTCACGGTTGGGCGCGGTTGGTTGACAGGCTGGGGTGGCACTCCTAGGCTCCCCCGTGTAACGACTCGTCGAATTCAATTCGAAATCTCGAACAAGTCGGGTGACGTCTCGCGAGCATCGCCAGCCGGTGATCCCGTGCGGTGCGAGCGAGGACGAAGCGGCCGAGTCGTGATGGGACGGTGATCTCGGGGTCTTGACGGAGTTGTTGTGAGCGCTAACAATCGTCCCGCACGACGGGATGTCAGCCAAGGTGATCACCGTGACCCAGGACTCCGCGCCGACCCGCTTGCCGGTGATGGCCGACGTCGCCCGGTTGGCCGGGGTGTCGCACCAGACGGTCTCCCGCGTGCTGAACGATCACCCCAACGTCGCCGCGCCGACCCGGACCCGGGTGCTGGCCGCGATTCGCGAGCTGAACTACCGCCCGAACTCGGCGGCTCGGGCGCTGGCCAGCAAGAGGTCGAAGACGCTCGGGGTGGTCAGCTTCGACACCACCCTCTACGGGCCCGCCTCGATGCTCTACGGGATCGAGCGCGCCGCGCGCAGCGCCGACTACTTCATCTCCATCGTGAGCCTGAGCTCGATGGCGCGCCGGTCGGTGCTGGAGGCGGTGGAGCGGCTGCGCGAGCAGGCGGTGGAAGGGATCGTCGTGATCGCGCCACAGATCTCGGCTTCGGGGGTGCTGGCGCAGGCCGGGGACGGGGTGCCGCTGGTCGGGGCCGGCTGCGGGCTCACCGAGCGGGTTCCGCTGGTCGCCATCGACCAGCGGGCCGGCGCGGCGATGGCCACCCGGCACCTGCTCGACCTCGGGCACCGCACCGTGCACCACGTCGCAGGGCCGGCTTCCTGGCTGGACGCGACCGGGCGGATCGCGGGCTGGCGGTCCACATTGGAGGGTGCCGGGGCACCCGTGCCCGAGCCGCTCAGCGGGGACTGGAGCGCGCGTTCGGGGTTCGAACTCGGGCAGCGGATAGCCGCCGACGCCGAGGTCACGGCGGTGTTCTGCGCCAACGACCAGATGACCCAGGGCCTGCTCCGGGCGTTGCACGAGGCCGGCCGCCGGGTGCCGGAGGACATCAGCGTCGTCGGGTTCGACGACATCCCGGAGGCCGCCTACTTCATCCCGCCGCTGACCACCGTCCGGCAGGACTTCGGCGAGCTCGGCCGCCGCGCGCTGGAGCTGCTGGTCGCGCGCCTGGCCGGCAATTCGGGGCCGCCGGGGCAGGTGCTGATCCAGCCCGAGCTGGTGGTGCGTGCCAGCGCGCGCCCGGTGGCCCGGGCCTGAAGCAGCCACTCGCCGGAGCCCTGAGACGAGGAAATTGTGAGCGCTAACGTCCGGACCCGAGATCACCAGCTCAACTCCGCAACTGTCCAATTTGGAGGGCACAATGCTCAACCGTAGGAATTTCCTCGCCGGGGCCGTTGTCGTAACGGCTTCCGGAGCCCTGGCCGCCTGCTCCAAGAAGGAAGCTTCGGGCGGTGGTGGCAGTGGCAGCAAGACGATCACCCTCGGCTTCTCGCAGGTCGGCTCGGAGTCCGGTTGGCGGTCGGCGAACACCAAGTCCGTCAAGGACGCCGCCGCGGCGGCCGGCATCACGCTGAAGTTCTCCGACGCGCAGCAGAAGCAGGAGAACCAGATCCAGGCCATCCGGGACTACATCGCGCAGAAGGTCGACGTCATCTCCTTCTCCCCCGTGGTCACCAGCGGCTGGGACACCGTGCTGAAGGAGGCCAAGGACGCGAAGATCCCGGTCATCCTCACGGACCGGCAGGTCGACTCCGACGCGTCCCTGTACGTCACGCTGGTCGGCTCGGACTTCGAGCTCGAGGGCGAGCGAATGGCACACCAGCTGGAGAAGGTGCTGGCGGCCAGCCCGGTCAACCCGGTGAACATCGCCGTGCTGGAGGGCACCACGGGCTCGGCACCCGCGATCGAGCGGGCAAAGGGGTTCAAGAAGGTCATGGACGCCTCGCACCCGGACTGGAAGGTCGTGGTCAGCCAGACCGGCGACTTCACCCGGGACGGCGGCAAGCAGGTGATGGCCGCCTTCCTGCAGTCGCACCCCGAGATCAACGTCCTGTTCGCGCACAATGACGACATGGGCATCGGCGCGATCCAGTCGATCGAGGCCGCGGGCAAGAAGGCGGGCTCGGACATCAAGATCGTCACGATCGACGGCGTGCACGACGGCTTCGTGGCGATGAGCCAGGGCAAGATCAACGCCATCTCCGAGTGCAACCCGTTGCTCGGCCCCCAATTGATGGAGACCATCAAGACGGTGCTGAACGGCGGCACGGTGGACAAGTGGATCAAGACCAAGGAGAGCGACTTCCTGGCCGACCAGGCGGCCGCCCTGCTCCCGAAGCGCGAGTACTGAGTCGCGGCGGTCTTGTCCAGGGAGGAGTGGTTCCGCATGGCGCAGTCCGGGCCCGTCCTGCAGATGACGGGGATCAGCAAGGAGTTTCCCGCCGTGCAGGCGCTCTCGGACGTCGACTTCCGGCTCTTCCCCGGTGAGATCCATGCCCTGCTCGGCGAGAACGGCGCCGGGAAGTCCACCTTGATCAAGGTGCTGACCGGGGTCTACTCGCTGGACGCCGGGACGATCGAGCTGGACGGCGCGGTGGTGCGGATCTCCGGCCCGCACCACGCGCAGCAGCTCGGCATCTCCACCGTCTACCAGGAGGTGAACCTGTGCCCGAACCTGTCGGTCGCGGAGAACCTCTTCCTCGGCCGGGAGCGGGCGACAGCCAGGCTGCTGCGGTGGCGGACGATGCGCCGCGAGGCCGCGGCGCTGATGGCCGACCTGGGTCTGGAGATCGACGTGGCCGCGCAGCTCGGCTCGTATCCGATCGCGGTCCAGGCCCTGGTCGCCATCGCCCGTGCGGTCAGCCCGGCCAGCGGCGTCCCGGTCCGCGTGCTGATCCTCGACGAGCCGACCTCCAGCCTGGACCACGACGAGGTCCAGGTGCTCTTCGGCCTGATCCGCCGGCTCAAGGCGGCCGGGGTGGCGATCCTGTTCGTCTCCCACTTCCTGGAGCAGATCTACGAGGTCTGCGACCGGATGACGGTGCTGCGCAACGGTCGCCTGGTCGGCGAGCGTCTGGTGGCCGAGGTCGGCCGGGTCGAGCTGGTGCGGATGATGCTCGGCCGGGAGATGGAGGAGCTGGCCGAGCTGGAGGAGGAACGCGCCGCCGGCGAGCTCGGCCCGGCGGTGCTGCGCGCAGAAGGGCTCGGGCGCAAGGGCGGTATCGCCCCGTTCGACCTGGAGCTGCACGCCGGCGAGGTGGTGGGGTTGGCCGGGCTGCTCGGCTCGGGCCGCACGGAGCTGGCCCGGTTGCTCTACGGCGCTGATCACGCCGACAGCGGCCGGCTGCACATCGGCGGGGACGCGGTGTCGTTGCGCGGCCCGCACACCGCCATCGCGCGCGGCGTCGCGTTCTGCCCGGAGAACCGCAAGACCGAGGGTCTGGTGCCGGACCTGACCGTGCGGGAGAACATCATCCTGGCGATGCAGGCCGCGCGCGGGTGGACCCGCCCGATCCCGCGCGAGACCACCGAGGAGCTGGTGCGGCGCTACATCACGGCCTTCGACATCCGCCCGGCATCCCCGGAGGTCAAGGCCGGCAGCCTGTCCGGGGGGAATCAGCAGAAGGTGTTGCTGGCCCGCTGGTTGATAGCCAGCCCGCGGGTGCTGATCCTGGACGAGCCCACCCGCGGCATCGACGTCGGCGCCAAGGCCGAGATCCAGAAACTGGTCTCCTCACTCACCGACGAGGGCATGGCCGTCCTGTTCATCTCGGCGGAGCTGGAAGAGGTGTTGCGCTTGTCGCACAGCATCGGCGTCCTGCGGGACCGGACCCTGGTCGCCCGCCTGGACAACGGTCCCGAGGTCGACGAGGACAAGATCATGGAAACGATTGCTAGCGGAACGCAATCATGAGTGCGACCAAGTCAACCGGCGAGGCCCGGGCGGGTGGCTGGGCGGCGCTCGGCCGCCGGCCGCTGTTCTGGCCGCTGGCGATCCTCGCCGCCCTGCTGCTGTTCAACCTTCCGTTCACGCCGGACTTCTTCGACGTCAGCGTCAAGGAAGGGCACCTGGTCGGCAGCCTGATCAACATCCCGTTCTTCGCGACCCCGGTGCTGCTGATCGCGCTCGGCATGACCCCGGTGATCGCCACCGGCGGCATCGACCTGTCGGTCGGCGCGGTCATGGCGATCTCCGGCGCGGTGGCCTGCCGGATCATCAGCCGGGCGCCGGACCAGAACTCGATTCTGCTGGTCCTCGGCGCGATCGGGCTCGCGCTGCTCGCGGCGATGGCCGCGGGGCTGTTCAACGGCGTCATGGTGGGCCGGCTCGGCGTCCAGCCGATCATCGCCACGCTGATCCTGCTGGTCGCCGGGCGCGGGGTGGCGCAGCTGATCACGGACGGCTTCATCCTGACCGAGCTGTCCAAGCCGTACGGGGTCATCGGCGGCTACGCCCTGGGCATCCCCACCGGCGTGTTCCTGATCGCCGCGTTCGCCGCGGGCCTGGTGTTCCTGACCCGGCGCACGGCGCTCGGCCTGCTCATCGAGTCGGTCGGCGGCAACGCCGAAGCGGCCCGGCTGGCCGGGGTCCGCGCCCAGCGCATCAAGATCCTGGTGTATGTCCTGTGTGGACTGATGGCGGGCGTGGCCGGGCTGTGGAACAGCTCCAGCCTCGGCGGCGCGGACGCCAACAACGCCGGGCTGTGGATCGAGCTGGACGCGATCCTCGCGGTGGTCATCGGCGGCACGTCGCTGACCGGCGGACGGTTCAGCATCGGCGGCACGGTCGTCGGTGCGCTGATCCTGCAGACGCTCAAGACCACGATCTTCACCATCGGCATTCCCGCTCAGGCGAACATGGTGTTCGAGGCCGTGGTCGTCATCCTCATCTGTCTGCTCCAGTCGGCCGAGTTCCGCGCCCGGATCTCCGGCGCATTTCACCGGCGCGGCGGCGGCCGGACCCCGCCGCTGGTCGAGGCCGAGCCCCCAGTCGTTCCCACCCAGACCGTGGAGGCCGCGCCATGGCCGTCCTGAGACTCGGTACCAGCGGCCGGACCGACGTCGCGAACCGCCTGCTGCGCGACCGCCGGCTGCCGATCGTGGTCACCGCGCTGCTGCTGATCGCGCTGTACCTGTGGGGCGCGTACCGCTACTCGTTCGACGGCCAGGTGGCGCCGAACCTGCTGATCAACAATGCCTACCTGATCGTCGCCGCGGTGGGCGCGACGTTCGTGATTCTCACCGGCGGCATCGACCTGTCCGTCGGCTCCCTGGTGGGCTTCTCGACGGTCCTGCTTTCCTTGCTGGTGACCAAATACCACTGGCCGCTGTGGCTGGCCGGCCTCATCGTGCTCATCGTGGGCACGACCGGCGGCGCGCTGATGGGCGGCATGGTCCACTATTTCCGGGTCCAACCGTTCATCGCGACGCTGACCGGGCTGTTCCTGTTCCGCGGGCTGAGCCTGATGCTCACCAAGGACTCGGTCCAGGTCAGCGACAAAACCGTGGCGTCCATCGCGCAGTTCCACATTCCGCTGCCCGGCGGCGCGTTCCTGTCGGTGGGTGCGGCCCTCTCGCTCGTCGTGGTCGCCGCCGCGGCCGTCATCCTGCACGGAACCCGGTTCGGCCGGCGGGTCTACGCCCTCGGCGGCAGCGAGCAGTCCTCGCTGCTCATGGGCCTGCCGGTGGCCCGCACCAAAATCGCGGTCTATGCCATTTCGGGATTCTGCTCCGCCCTGGCCGGACTGGTGTTCATCCTCTACATCCAGTCCGGCAACCCGCGCGCGGCGATCGGCATGGAGCTGGACGCGATCGCCGCGGTGGTCATCGGTGGCACGCTGCTCACCGGCGGCGTGGGCTATGTCGTCGGCTCACTCATCGGCGTGCTGCTCATCGGTTTGATCAAAACCCTGATCAGCGCCGAGGGCACGCTCAACTCCTGGTGGATCAAAATAGCCACCGGCGCACTCCTTCTGGTATTCATCCTCCTCCAGCGAATTGTTTCCGGGCGGAAACTCAAACAGTGAAATAGTGGCCTTTGTCGAGGTCGTCGAGGAGCCCGGGCTGGGTGGGTTGCCAGCCCAGCAGGTCGCGGGTCAGTGCGCTCGAGGCCGGGCTGTCGGCCGCGAGGTACCCGGCCAGCCAGCCGAAGTGCTCCCCCGCGTCCACCGGGGAGACGGCGACCACGGGGAGCTGGAGATGCCGGCCGATGATCTCGGCGACGGCGCGGATCGGCACGCCCCCGTCGGCGATCGCGTGCAGCCTTGTCGCGGGCGATGCCGATCAGGGTCGCCAGGAAGCCGTTGTCGCCGTCGCCGTGCACCGTCGGCGGAAGCCGCAGGACGGACGAGCGGAAACCGCGGTCGGCCAAGGAAAGCGTCAACTGCGCGTTGGCCAACCGGGGTGACGCCGGGCCGAGAATTGCCGCCGAGCGTTCCCCACGCGCGCCCCTGCCAACCGCGGCTCAGGGGACCGTGACGGCACCCAGCCACAATCAACCTGACAACCGCACCATGCGCCGGAACGCAACGACCGCTAGAAATTCCGGGGAGGCGGTACTGCGGCGCCCTGGTAGTTCCCGGAGAAGGCGAGGTCGTGCTTGAACGCGAGGTGGATCACGCCGTCCGACGCGGCGGCGGCGCTGCGCAGGCTGTCGAGGTCGTCAAGCGTGCCGCGGTGCACCTCCGCCCCGGCCGTGGTGAGGGCCGCGACCGCGGCATCCGTGCGGGCGAGCCCGGTGACCTGGTGACCGGCGCCGACGAGCTCGGGGACGACGGCGGAGCCGATCCAGCCGGACGCGCCGGTGACGAAAACGCGCATGAGAAACTCCAGTACGGCTCGATGTCAGTTACTGTCATCGACCGTAGCACGCGATGTCAGCTACTGTCATCAACTAGGATCACGCCATGGGTCGATGGGAGCCAGACGCGCGCGGCCGGCTCGAACAGGCTGCCCTCGCCCTCTACGGCGAACGCGGATACGAGCAGACCACCGTGGCGGAGATCGCCGCGCGGGCCGGGCTGACGGAGCGGACGTTCTTCCGCCACTTCGCCGACAAACGCGAGGTGCTCTTCGCGGGCTCCGGCGCACTGCGGGACCTCATCGTCAGCACCCTGGCGAGCAGTCCCGACTCCGCGGCGCCGATCGAAGCGGTGGCCACGGCGCTCCAGGCCGCCGGCGCCGTGCTCCAGGAGCGCCGCGAATACGCCCAGCAGCGCCAGTCCGTCATCGCCGCCAACGCGGAGCTGCGGGAACGCGAGCTGATCAAGCTCGCGTCCTGGGCCGCGGCGCTCTCCGACACGTTGCGCCGGCGCGGCGTGACCGAGCCGGCCGCGAGCCTGGCCGCCGAGGCCGGGATCGCCGTCTTCCGGATCGCGTTCGAACGCTGGATCAACGAATCCACCGGGAACGACCTGCCGCACCTCATCCGGGACTCGCTCGACGAGCTGAAGGCCGTGACCGCGGGCAAGTGATCAGCCGAGGGCGAGCGGGATCCTCGCGGCCAGCTCGCCCAGCGCGGACCTCTCGGCGCCGGTCGGAGCGCGGCGTCCGGTGCCGACCAGCAGCGCGTCCTTGTCCGAGAACGACGCCGGAATCGGTGCCCCGGCGATCTTTTCCAGCAACGCGCGGGCGGCCGCGAGGGTCTCGGCGGGCGGTTCGGCGGCCGCGGGCAGGTGCGCGATCAGGTCGAGGTGGTGCAACGTCCATTCCAGGACGTACGCGGTCAGGAAGTCGCCGGCGGTCAGCACCTCGTCGCGGGTGCTACCACGCCACCGCCTCGCAAGCTCGGCGCTGGCAACCCCGCCGCCTCGTTCCTCGGCGGCAGGGCAGTGCCCGATGGTTCGCTCCGCTCACGTGAAGACCCGGGTCGGCGAGTTCGGCGGCGCGCCCGGCGGCGGAGCCGACGTCGTCGAAATGGAACCGGAGCCACCGCGGCTCGCCGTAGGCGGCGGCCAGCCGGGGAATCAGCGCGTCGAGCGGGTCCTCGCCGGTCGGCGGCTCGACGAGCTGCCAGTAGCTGACCGAGTCCACGGTCGGTTCGCCGCCGGCCGGTGTGACCAGCGTGATCAGGATGTCCTGGGCGGCGATGACCAGGTGGCACACCAGGTCCCGCACGAGCCACCCGGTACAGCCGGACGGCCGGTCGAAGTCCTCGTCCGGGATGCCGGCGACCGCCGCGCGCAACGCCGTCCACGAGCGCGAGAAGAGATCCACTTCAACACGGTAATGCCGTACCGGAACGGCGGACAAACGCATTCGGATGGCCGGCTACCCCGACCGTCCACTGTGGAGGCGATGGGCGTCGTCGATGACCAGGGCGGCGAATTCGAGGGCGTCGCGGCGGCGGCGGAAGGGCGAGCGGTAGCCGGGGCGGGCGGGGTCGCGGCGGCGGATGCGGAGGGTTTCGTGGAGCAGGCGGTGCCAGCGGGTGGGGAAGGTGGTGAGGGCGTAGTGGGCGGCGTCGGTCTTGGAGGTGATGTCGAGGGTGGCGAGGGTGTAGTGCAGGCGGGTGACGCCGGTGACGACCCAGACGGTGGCGGCCGGGGTGAGGGTGTAGAGGCCGAAGGCGCTGCGCAGGTTGGCGGCGCGGGTGAGCCAGGGGCGCCAGTAGGTGTCGAGGTTGCCGTCGGTCCACGACGTCAGGGCGTGGGGGTCGGCCCAGATGGCGAGAGTGCCCGGGTGGGGGCCGCGGCAGGCGATGCCGTAGCGGGCGAGGGTGTGCCAGGTGATGGGGTTGTGCGCGGTGGGCCCCGCCGGATGAAGGCGGCCTTCATGAGCGTGGGGCACCGGGCCGGGTCCGCGCGCGAGGTCGGTCCAGGTGAGGTAGACGCCGTCGAAGTGCGGCCGGCGCGGCAGCCCGGCGTGCACTCGCGCCAGTGCCGCGAGGCCCGACGCGTCCAGGGGTTCGGCGGTGACGGCGACGAAGTCGATGTCGCTGGTGTGCGGGCGAAAGTCGTCGAGGGCCGCGGAGCCTTCGAGGTAGAGCCCCTCGATCAGGCCGGGGGCGGCGGTGTCGGCGGCCTTCAGATAGGTGTCGACGACCTCGCTGATGATCCGGTGCACGGGATGATCCTGCCGGTCAGTCAAGCAGGGCCGGATCGACGGTGGCGAGCAGATCCGGGGCGGTGATCGCGTCGATGGCGACGATCCGGTTGCCGACGACGGTGAAGGCCATGATCGAGCGGACCCGGCCCTTCGGCGCCACGACAACGCCGGCCACCCCGTTGATCAGTGCGGGCCGGACGAACGGGGACAGGCTGGTGAACATGAGGGCCTGGTCGGCCACGGATTGCGCGCCGCGGAGGCTGAGCAGCTTGCCGGAGCCGTCGTCGGAGCGCAGCACGATGTCCGGGTCGAGCACGGCGACCAGGGCCTCGAAGTCGCCGGTGCGGGTGGCGGCGAAGAACGCGTCGACCGCGACGCGCTGCCGGGTCAGGTCGGGGTCGGGGCTGGGCGCGGAGTCCTGCACCCGGCGCCGGGCCCGGCTGGCGAGCTGGCGGGTGGCGGCCGGGGTGCGCTCGACCACCGGCGCGATCTCCTCGAACGGCACGGCGAACATGTCGTGCAGCACGAACGCCAGGCGCTCGGCCGGGGCCAGCATGTCCAGCACGACGAGCAGCGCGAGGCCCACCGAGTCGGCCAGCAGCGCCGCCTGCTCGGGATCGACGCCGTCCGGGCGGCTGATCACCGGTTCGGGCATCCGCGCGTCCAGCGGCTCCTCGGGGTGGGTGCGCCGGGAGCGGAGCACGTTCAGGCAGATGCGCCCGACCACGGTGGTCAGCCAGCCGCCGAGGTTCTCCACCTCGCCGATGTCCGTGCGGTGCAGGCGCAGCCAGGCCTCCTGGACCGCGTCGTCGGCCTCGGACAGCGAGCCGAGCATGCGGTAGGCCACCGCCCGCAGGTGGCCGCGATGCTCCTCGAACCGCTCCGCCAGAAACTCCTCCGCACCCATCGGTCACATCCCTCCTTCGGCCCGTGTCATAGCAGCGACGGACGACAAACAGTCGAAGTGACCCGGAGGAGATCATGATGCAGGCACGGATGAAGCACCCGGCGATGACGGTGCCGGGCGCGATGCAGGCGCTGCAGGCGCTGGCCGCCTCGGCGGAGAAGGCCGGCCCGCCGAAGCGGGTGCTCGAGCTGGTTCACCTGCGGGCCAGCCAGATCAACGGGTGCAGCGTGTGTGTCGACATGCATGCCCGCAATCTGCGGAAGGACGGTGAGTCCGACGAGCGCACGTTCGCGGTGTCGGCCTGGCGCGACGCGCCGTACTTCACCGATGCCGAGCGGGCCGCGCTGGCACTGACCGAGTCGGTGACCCGGCTGGCCGACCGGGCGGACCCGGTGCCGGACGAGGTCTGGGACGAGGCGCGCCGGCACTACGAGGAGGACGAGCTGGCCGCGCTGCTCCTCGCGATCTCCACGATCAACGTCTGGAACCGGCTCAACGCGGCCACCCGCCAGGTGGCGGGAGCCTGGGCGTAACCCTGACGCCGGCGGCGCGGTCGGGAACGGCCGCGCCGCTTGGCGTTCGCCTGTATATGTCCTCCTGGCTATATTGCTTGTATGGCATCAACGTTCGAGGCGGTGGCCGAGCCGCGCCGCCGGGAGATCCTCGACCTGCTGCAGGGCGGCGAGCGATCCGTCGGTGACCTGGTCGAACGGCTGCGGTTGACCCAGCCGACGGTGTCCAAGCACCTCAAGGTGCTGCGCGGCGCCGGGTTGGTGGAGGTCCGGCGGGACGCGCAGCGGCGCTGGTACCGGCTGCGGCTGGAGCCGCTGGTGGAGCTCGACGACTGGCTGGAGCCGTACCGGCGGATGTGGACGGCCGGTTTGGACGCCCTGGAGCGACACCTGGACACGATGGAGGACTCGCCATGAATGAGGCTCATGCCACGTTGTCGACATTCGACGGGCAGCCGGTAATGCGGTTCGAGCGGCGGTTGCGGCACGCGCCGGCCAAGGTGTGGCGGGCGATCAGCGATCCGGCCGAGCTGGCCCACTGGTTCCCGGCGGCGGTCGAGGCCGAGCTCCGGCCGGGTGCGCCGATGCGCTTCACGTTCCCCGAGGAGGCGCCGGTGTCCGGGGTGTGGGACGGGAGGTGCTCGAGGTGGACCCGCCGCGGGTCTACATGTTCCGGTGGAACCAGGACGTGCTGCGGTTCGAGCTGATCCCGGACGGCG
>NZ_DASYTH010000173.1:0-1939 GCF_036002505.1 Actinophytocola sp.
ATCGCCGAGGCGATCCCGGTCTCGTGTGGGGCGACTCCTTGGGTGGCGAGGCTGAAGACCGGCACGAACACGCAGCCGATGCCCAGGCCGGTCAGGATCTCGGCGGGCAGGGCGTGGGTGGCGTAGGCGCTGTCGGGGTGAAGCTGAGTGAGCCACACCAGCCCGGCGGTGGCCACCAGCAGGCCGGGAGCGATCAGTGCCCTTGGCGGCACGCGGGGCAGCAGGGGGCTGGCGATACCCGCGGAGCTAGCCACGACCGCCGTGGTCATCGGCAGGAACGCCAGCCCCGCCCGCACGGGCGAGAACCGCAGAACGACCTGGAAGTAGTAGGTGAGCGCAGGAACATGCCGTACATGCCGACGACCGCAAGGGCCGCCGCCAGGTACGCGCCACCGCGGTTGCGGTCGGCCACGATGCGCAGCGGCAGCAGCGGGCTGGCCGAGCGGGACTCCTGCGCCACGAACAGCGCCAGCCCGACCGTGCCCGCCACGAAGAGGCCGACCACTGTGTGCGCACCCCAGCCGTGGGACACCGGCCTGGGTGCAGGCGTCGACCACGGCGGCCAGGGAGCCGGTCGCGAGCAGCACGCCGGGGACGTCAAGGCGCGGCCTGCCCGCCGGGCGCAGGTCGGGGGGCGCGACCCAGCCGCCGGCCACGGCGATGACCGCGATCGGCACGTTCACGTACAGGCACCACCGCCAGGCGAGGTACTGGGTCAGCTCGCCGCCGAGGAGCAGGCCGGCGGTGCCGCCGCTGCCGGCGATCCCGCCGTAGACCGCGAACGCTCTTGCCCGCTCGGCGGGTTCGGTGAAGGTCACGGCGAGCAGCGACAGGGCCGTGGGCGCCAGGATCGCGGCAAAGGCCCCTTGCGCCGTACATCCGTCAGGTGTGCCCTCGGCGGAACGCGAGGTCTGCGGCCTGCTGGAGCGGGCGTGCGCCGCGGGCGAGCCTGACCCCGGCGATGCCGCTGACCACCAACCCGGGGAAGCGCCCGGCCGGGATGAGCCACCCCGCGGGCTCCCAGAGGAAGTAGAGCGGCGAGAGCAGGCTCGAGGCCGCCGAGATCAGCCCGGTGATCGCCACCGGCCGGGGCAGTTCACCGGTGCGCAGCCCGGCCAGCGCGAGCGCGCCGGTGAGCACGCCGAACCCGACGCCGTGCACGACACCGCCGGCCACGAACTCCCGCCGGGCCAGCTTGGCCGCGTCGTCGTCATCATGCTGGCCGGTGAGCATGGCGTGGGTCACCGCGGAGGTCGCCAGCGACGCGGCGGCGAGCCCGCCGCCGGCGACCGCCGCCGCCCGGAGCACGCGCGACCCTCGGCCGGTGCGCCCGGCCAGCTTGGCTACTGACGTGGTGAACCGGACCAGTGAGGCCGCCGAGATCGCCTGGCCGGCCGCGCTCAGCCGGGCCGGGCCGGCGTTCTGGGCGAAGTACTCGCGGATCTGGGTGGGGTCCGCGCCGGGGCGCGGGAAGGGACCATCGGCGAGGGCTATCGCTCCGGCCACCCCGGCGATGAAACTGACGCCGGTCAGGAGGCCGCTCAGCGCCCCACGATCGGGAGGCGACGTGGCTGTGACAGGCATGCGCGATCCTTTCTCTGGAGCCGGTGGGTGATCTCGCGAATCTCCATCACGATCTCCCGGCGACAAAGCGTGCTCAACGACCAGTGACCATCCGCTCTTGCTTCGCTGGCCGTCAGGAATCGCCCACACACCGGTAGAGCGCATCGATCAGCCCGGCGGAGAACGCACGATCAGCGACTGCCCGCCCGGGTCATCCTCGCTGGTCGCATCGGGGGCTGCGCACCTGCACCGTGCCGAAGGCGCGCACCGTCTGAGGCGACAGCAGCCGGACACCGTCCAGCTCGCCGCCCATCGCCAACATCGCGAACAGACGGGCCAGGCCGCGCGCTGTCGAGGTCCCATTCGCGGAGGGGAT
>NZ_DASYTH010000174.1:0-19785 GCF_036002505.1 Actinophytocola sp.
GAGCGTGAGGAAGGACGCTTTCGTCGCACTCACTCCACAGTGGACACTCGGTTGCTGCGGGGGTTCCAGCACCACCGGCACGCCATCAGCCCTGGTACCGCCGCTTGAGCCGCTACTCAAAACGATCTTGAAACGGCCCTGAGGTTGTCGGTGACCAGAGCCTCGAAGAAGGCGCGGGCATGCCGGGGTTGGGCGAAGACGATCGTGCAGGAGACCTCGATCTGGCGCATGGAGATCTCCCACCAGTAGCCGCGGTCGTCGTCGGTCAGCGGCAGCGGCAGAATCGACCACCACCGTTGGGCGAACACGGTGATCGTGCCCGGGGCACTGGTGAGCGTCCCCTGGTCCGCACCTCCGAATCGCTGCTTGGCGAGCGCTGCGCCGAATGCGTCCGGCCGACTGGACCGCCGACCTGCTCCGTTGGGCAACCCGCGCGGGATGGCTGACCAGCTGCAGTGCCGGTCGACCTGATGGATTGAGCTGCGCTCGTCGGGTGTGTGAGGCTATCTGCGCGCTCATGATCGGGACCCCGATCGTCTCCGCGCGAGACGGCGTGATTTCGGACCTTGATGCGCCCAACGTCGCGAACGTGGAGGCGGCCCCGATCTCGTTCGGCAGATTGGTCGTGGTCCAACCAGCAGTTGCGGGTCGAGGCCGGACGCTTGTTTCGGTCGAGCTTGCCCCGTTCATCGCGCAGTTGCTCGACCAACTCCTGTAGCGGCGCATCCGGATGGTGGCTGGCGGCCGCGATGCTCAAGGCGAGCGGAAGCCGTGCACACAACTCGACCAGAGCCGTGGCTGCCCGAGGCTCAGCGTCGATGCGCTCGCGGGTGAGGCATTGAGCGAGCAGGTCGACAGCGTCGTCTGTGGACAAGAGGTCCGTCCGGAGGTTCAGCCGGAACTGAGGAGGTGGCGGGTTTCGTGGGCGATTTGGAGGTCTTCGCGGGCGGCGATCACCAGGGTGTGCACGGGTGCCCCGGTGGCGGTGATGTTGGTGTCGCCGTGGGCGGTGGTGTTGCGGGCGGGGTCGACGGCGGTGCCGAGGAAGGCGAGGCGTTCGGTGGCTCTTTGCCGGATGGTGGGTGAGTTTTCGCCGACGCCGCCGGTGAAGGCGAGGATGTCGAGGCCGCCGAGGGTGGCGGTCATGGCGGCGATGCCGGCGGCGAGGCGGTGGGTGTAGACGTCGAGGGCGAGGGTCGCGTCCGCCTCGCCTCGGTGGGCGGCGGCTTCGATGGTGCGCATGTCGCCGGTGCCGGCCAGGGCGGTGAGGCCGGAGTGGTGTTCGAGGGTGGTGGCGATGTCGTGGGGGGTGAGGTGTTCGTGTTCCTCGAGCCAGAGCAGCAGGCCGGGGTCGATGGTGCCGGAGCGGGTGGCCATGACCAGGCCTTCGAGTGGGGTGAAGCCCATGGTGGTGTCGATGCTGCGGCCGCCTGCGACGGCGGTGAGGGAGGCGCCGGCGCCGAGGTGGCAGGTGACGATTCGCACTCCCTGCAGCGGAAGGCCGACAAGTTCCGCGGCGCGGCGGGAGCAGTAGGCGTGGGACAGGCCGTGGAAGCCGTAGCGGCGGATGGCGTAGCGATTGCGCCATTCCTTGGGTATGGGGTAGGTGGCGGCCGCGGCGGGGATGGTGGTGTGGAAGGCGGTGTCGAAGCAGGCCACGGCGGGCACGTCGGGGAACCGGGTGGTGACGGCGTCGATGGCGGCGAGGGATGTGGGTTGGTGCAGCGGGGCGAGGTCGGTCAGCTCCGCCAGCCGTTGCCGCACCTTGTTGTCGATGCGGACCGGGCCGGTGTAGTCGGTGCCGCCGTGGACCACCCGGTGGCCGACCGCATCGGGTACCGGCCACTCCCCCAGGGCCCCGTCGAGTCGGGCGAGGTCGAACCCGTCTGGTCCCGCGGGCAGATCCTCGCTTCGCAGCAGGGTGTCGTGCTGGTCGAGCAGGCGCAGTTTGAGGCTGGAGGAGCCGGCGTTGACGACCAGAATCCTCATCGGTGCGGCCAGGTCCAGCCGGCGATGGCTGGGTCGTCCTCGCCGTGTTCGCGGGTGTAGCGGCGGGCGGCGAGGCGGGCGTCGGCCATGTGCTGGCGCAGGGTCGCGGCGGTGCCGCCGAGGGTGGGGACGCGGTCGATGACGTCCATGACGAGGTGGAAGCGGTCGAGGTCGTTGAGCATGACCATGTCGAAGGGTGTGGTGGTGGTGCCTTCCTCCTTGTAGCCGCGGACGTGCAGGTTGCGGTGGTTGGTGCGACGGTAGGTGAGGCGGTGGATCAGCCAGGGGTAGCCGTGGTAGGCGAAGATCACCGGCTGGTCGGTGGTGAACAGCGCGTCGAAATCCCGGTCGGACAGTCCGTGCGGGTGCTCGGTGTCGGGCTGCAGGCGCATCAGATCCACCACGTTGACCACCCGCACCTTCAGCTCGGGCAGGTGGGTGCGGAGCAGGTCGGCGGCGGCCAGGGTCTCCAGAGTGGGGATGTCGCCGGCGCACGCCAGCACGACGTCGGGCTCGCCGTCGGTGGTGCCGGCCCAGGGCCAGATCCCCAGCCCGCGGGTGCAGTGCGCGATGGCCTCGTCGATGGTCAGGTAGGTGAGCGCGGGTTGCTTGCCGGCGACGATCACGTTGACGTAGTGCCGGCTGCGCAGACAATGGTCGGCGACGGAGAGCAGGGTGTTGGTGTCCGGCGGCAGGTACACCCGGACGATCTCGGCCTTCTTGTTGACGATGTGGTCGATGAACCCGGGGTCCTGGTGGGAGAAGCCGTTGTGGTCCTGGCGCCAGACGTGGGAGGACAGCAGGTAGTTCAGCGAGGCGATGGGGGCGCGCCAGGGGATCGTGCGGGTGGTTTTGAGCCATTTGGCGTGCTGGTTGACCATCGAGTCGATGATGTGGATGAAGGCCTCGTAGCAGTTGAACAGGCCGTGCCGGCCGGTCAGCAGGTAGCCCTCGAGCCAGCCCTGGCACAGGTGCTCGGAGAGCACTTCCAGCACCCGCCCGTCCGGCGACAGGTGATCGTCGCCGGGCAGTGTGATGGCGTTCCAGGCGCGGTCGGTGGTGTCGAACACGGCGCCGAGCCGGTTGGACGCGGTCTCGTCCGGGCCCATGATCCGGAACCGGTCCGGGTTGCGCGCGATGATCTCGCGCAGGAAGCCGCCCAGTACCCGGGTGGCTTCGCTGGACTCGACGCCGGGACGGTCCACGGTGACGGCGTGGGCACGGAAGTCCGGCAGGACCAGGTCCCGCAGCAACCGGCCCCCGTTGCTGTGCGGGTTGGCGCTCATCCGCCGGACTCCTTGCGGCGCAAGGTTCTGCAGTTCCGGCATCAAGCGACCGGACTGGTCGAACAGTTCCTCCGGGCGGTAGCTGCGCAGCCACTGCTCGAGCAGCGCGCGGTGCTCGGCGTTGCTGCGGGTTTCGGCCAGCGGCACCTGATGGGCGCGGAACGTGCCCTCGACCGGCACACCGTCGACCTGGTCCGGCCCGGTCCATCCCTTGGGGGTACGCAGCACGATCATCGGCCACAGTGGACGGTCGGTGGCTCCCTGCCGGGCGGCGCGCTGGATGGCGGCGATGTCGTCGAGCACCCGGTCCAATGTGGACGCGAGTTGCCGGTGCACGTTCATCGGGTCGTCGCCGGTGACGAAGTGCGGTTCGTGGCCATAGCCGCGCATCAGCGCGGCGAGCTCGTCCTCGGGGATGCGGGCCAGCACGGTCGGGTTGGCGATCTTGTAGCCGTTGAGGTGCAGCACCGGCAGCACGGCGCCGTCGGTGGCCGGGTTGAGGAACTTGTTCGAGTGCCAGGACGCGGCCAGCGGACCGGTCTCCGCCTCGCCGTCCCCGACCACGCACAGCACCAGCAGGTCCGGGTTGTCGAACGCGGCGCCGTAGGCATGCACCAGGGCGTAGCCCAGCTCGCCGCCCTCGTGGATCGATCCGGGCGTCTCGGGCGCCACGTGGCTGGGAATGCCGCCGGGGAAGGAGAACTGGCGAAACAGCGCGCGCAGGCCGTCCTCGTCGCGGCCGATCGAGGAGTACACCTCGCTGTAGGTGCCCTCCAGGTAGGCATTGGCCACCAACCCCGGGCCGCCATGACCCGGGCCGGTCACGTACAGCGCGTTGAGATCCCGCGCCTTGATCACCCGGTTCATGTGCGCGTAGAGCAGGTTCAGCCCGGGTGTGGTGCCCCAGTGGCCGAGCAGCCGCGGTTTGACGTGCTCAGCCCGCAGCGGCTCCCGCAGCAGCGGGTTGTCCAGCAGGTAGATCTGCCCCACCGACAGGTAGTTCGCCGCCCGCCAGTACCCATCGATCAGTTCCAGCTCGTCCGCCCCGAGCGGGGTCGGCCTCGCCTCGGTCATGGTCATCGTCTCGGCTCCTCATCGCGTGGGTCCTCGGTCGCCAGCCAACCGTGGGCGCGGCCGGCGCGGGCAGGGCCGCTGCTCACGGCCACCCGGGACCAACGTCCCTGGCGCGCCACGGTCACAGCGAGCCCGCGTAGGGGATGGTGGAGAGCAGGTGGGCGATCATGTTGATCCGCGCCCGACGTTTGTCCTCGCTTTCCACGACGTACCACGGTGCCTCGGGGATGTCGGTGTGCCCGAACATCTCGTCCTTCGCCCGGAGTAGGCCTCCCACCGGGTGATCGACTCGAGATCCATTGTGGACAGTCTCCAGCAGCGCATCGGGTCCTCGAGCCGGGCCCGGAACCGGCTCTCCTGCTCGGCGTCGCTGACCGGGAACCAGTACTTGCGCAACAGCACACCGTCCTCGACCAGCAGCCGCTCGAAGATCGGGCACTGGTGCAGGAACCGCTGGTACTCGTGCGGGGTGCAGAACCCCATGACCCGCTCGACCCGCCGCGGTTGTACCAGCTCCGGTCGAACAGCACGATCTCGCCGGCCGCGGGCAGATGCTCGATGTAGCGCTGGAAGTACCACTGGGTGCGGTGCCGCAGCCGGAACAGCTCCGTCTCGTACACCTTGCGCGGCAACCGCACCGGCCGCTGGCCGTCCAGGCTCGCCTTCCCGTGTTTGCCGGGCACCTGCATCGCCTCCGTTCTTCGACGGTATGGCAACACACCGTGGGCCGCACCGCGACCGGTCACCCAGCCCGTCCACCAGGTGTCCGACGAAGCCGGCGGTGACGACGGGTAGGGACCTTCGGCCCTGATCCTGAGGGACCTTGACGCGTTTCCGGCGCCCCGGATGCCGGTAGCGTCGGTGGTGACGGCACGAGCGGCGGAGGTGCTGATGATTCGGGTCTTTCTGGTGGACGACCACCAGATCGTGCGTCGGGGGATCGCCGACTTCATGTCCGACGAACCCGACCTCGAAGTGGTCGGCGAAGCGGCGTCGGTAGCCGAAGCGCTGGCCCGGATCCCGGCCAGCAACCCCGACGTCGCCGTGCTGGACGTCCGGCTGGCCGACGGCAACGGCGTGGAGCTGTGCCGCGAACTACGCTCACGCCTGCCCCAACTCAACTGCCTCATGCTCACCTCCTACGCCGACGACGAAGCTCTCTTCGACGCCATCATGGCCGGCGCCTCCGGCTACGTCCTCAAGCGCGTCCTCGGCACCGACCTGCTCAACGCCATCCGCACCGTCGGCACCGGCGGCTCCCTGCTCGACCCCCGCACCACCACCGCCCTGCTCAACCGCATCCGCCGCGAACGCCAGCACCGCGACCCCCTCGCCGACCTCACCGAGCAGGAACACGCCGTATTCACCCTGATCGGCGAAGGCATGACCAACCGGCAGATCGGCGAAAAGCTCTTCCTGGCCGAAAAGACCGTCAAGAACTACGTCTCCCACCTACTCGCCAAGCTGAACATGCAGCGACGCACCCAGGCCGCCGCCCTCGCCGCCCGGCTCAACAACCCCGACCCGGACGAACCACCCGAGGGCTGATCAGTTCAGCGGTGCCCGCCAGGTGAACCGGGTGCCGCCGCGTGGTCCCGGCCCGACGCTTGCGGTACCACCGCATTTCGCGGCGCGGCGTTCGATGCCGAGCAGCCCGCTGCGCGCGGTGCCGGGCGGGATGCCGATGCCGTCGTCGACCACGTCGATGATCAACCTGTCGGTGGCCTCGACGGTGACCACGATCTCGTTGGCCCGGGCGTGGCGCAGCGCGTTGCTGACCGCCTCGCGCAGCACCGCCACCGCGTGCTCGCGCAGTTCCTGGTCCTGGACCAGGGTGTCCACCGCGCCGTCGATCCGGATCGACGGCGACACGTCGGTGTCGCCGGACAGTTCGGCGACGGTGTCCAGGAGCCGGCGGCGCAGGCTCACCGCGCTGTCGTCTTCGCTGGTGTGCAGGTCGAAGATCGAGGTGCGGATCTCCTGCACGGTCTGGTCGAGCTGTTCGACCGCGGTGACGACCCGCCGGCGGGCCTCCGGGTCGGTGATCCGCCGCACCCCGCCCTGCAGGCTCATCCCGGTGGCGAAGAGCCGCTGGATCACATGGTCGTGCAGGTCGTTGGCGATGCGGTCACGGTCGGCGAGCAGATCCAGCTGACGCTGCGTGCGCTGCTTGTCGGCCAACTCCAGCGCCAGCGCCGTCTGGTCGGCGAACGAGGCCAACAGGGGCACCTGCTCCTGGGCGAACTGCGCGGCCCCCTTGGTGCGCAGCGCGAGCAGGACGCCGCTGACGCGGTCGACCGCGCCCAGCGGCACCGCGAGCGCCGGTCCGTACTCGTCGGCGTCAATCCCCAGCCCGTCCAGCATTACGTGCGTCAGGTCGGGGATCAGCGTAGGGGTGCCGTCGGTGACCACCTCGACGATCGCGGGCTCAGCCGTCCTGATGACCGCACCGGACAGCCACTGCCCGTGCTCCCCGGCGACCGCCCGCACCACCAGCTCCTCCCGAGCGTCACCGGTCGTCAGCAGAATGAGCGCACAGTCCGATGTGGACAGTTCAAGGACCTGTTCGACGATCAGCCGCATGGCCTCGTCGCCCGACGCGCCGCCGAGCAGCAGCGCGTTGACCCGCGCGGAGGCCCGCTGCCAGCGCTCCCGCATCCGCGACTCTTCGAACAGCCGGGAGTTCTCGATGGCGATGCCGGCGGCGCCGGCGAGCGCCTGCAGCACCACCTCGTCGTCGGCGGTGAACTCGGCCGCGCCCTTCTTCTCGGTCAGGTAGAGGTTGCCGAACACCTCGTCGCGCACCCGGATCGGCACACCGAGGAAGCTGCGCATCGGCGGGTGGTTGGCCGGGAACCCCGCCGAGGCGGGATGCTCGGTCAGGTCGGGCAGGCGGATCGGGTGCGGGTGCTCGATCAGCTCACCGAGCAGCCCCTTGCCCTCGGGCAGGTGGCCCATCCGCGCCCGGGTCTCCTGGTCGATGCCGACGTAGACGAACTGGGACAGGCCGCCCCGCTCGCCGAGCACGCCCAGCGCGCCGTAGCGGGCGTCGACCAGCTCGACCGCGGTCTGGATGATCCGCTGCAGGGTGCCGTCCAGCTCCAAGCCGGCGCCGACCGCGAGCACCGAGTCCAGCAGGCCCTGCATCCGGTCCCGGGTGCGGACGATCTCGACCAGCCGGTCCTGCACCTCACCGAGCAGCTCGTCGAGCCGCAGCCCGGCCAGCGACGCGCGGGCCGGGGTGGGCGCCTCCAACCGGGCGTGTTCGTCCACGGCTCCACCCTGGCATGGGGTTTTGCCGCCGGGAAGGGCATATCGACCCCACGACGCTCAGTCCTCCCAGGCGAGCGAGACGCCGGTGGTCCGGCTCAGGTCGACGCCGGTCACGCCGGGCGCGGTACGGGCCAGCGCGGCCACCACGGACCGCTCGGCCTGATCCGCGAACTCGCCGCTGATGACCACCTTGCCGCCGGTGACCTCGATGTTCCAGCGCCGCCGGCTGCCTGCGTAGTCGTCGAGCAGGGCGCGGACGCTGGCGCCGATGACGTCGTCGTCGCGCACCAGGGTGCGCAGCAGGTCGCGGCGGGCGACCACGCCGACCAGCAGGCCCTCCTCCACCACGGGCAGGCAGCGCAGCCGGCCGGCCAGCATGCGCTCGGCCACCGTGGTGATGGCGGTCCCCGGCGTGACCACCTCGACGGGAGCGGTCATCGTGGTCGATACCGCGTCGTTCCGGCGATCCCGGCCGTCCACAGTAGACATCGTGGTGCGCACGGCGTCGGACTCGCTGAAGATGCCGACGACGTGACCCAGCTCGTCCACCACCGGAACGGCGCCGAACCCGTGCTCGGTGAGCACCGTGACGGCCTCGCGCACCGTGGTGTGCGGGTCGACGCTGACCACCGGGCGGCTCATCACGTCCCGCGCTCTCATCGCGGTTCCTCCTTGTCCGGTTCGGTGCGCACCACGGCGACCGGGCACGGCGCGTGGTGCAGCAGATGCTGGCTGGTGGAGCCGAAGACAGGTCTGCCGTCGTTCATGGGAACTCCTCTCGGATCAGGTCGGCGACTGGAACCCGGGGGCTGCGCGGCGTCGTGCCGGCCGGGTAGCCGAACCGCAGCAGCGCCTGCGGGAACCCGGGCAGGCCGAGCCGCTCGATCAGGCCGGCGCGCACCTCGGGCACGTGCAGTGGCTGGGTGAGCACCGCGCCGGCCAGGCCGGCGTGCGTCGCGGCCAGCCAGGTGTCCTGGACGGCCTGCCCGGCGTGCACGTGGTCGGCCGGGCCGTCGTCGGGGGTTTGCACCAGCAGCAGGTGTTCCCGGTCCAACCGCGCGGCCAGCGTGCTCAGGTCGGGCAGGGACGTGGTGGTGCGCACCAGCCCGGCCCAGGGCAGCGTGTCGTAGGTGGGCGTGGGTGTGGGGACGCCACCGCCGGGATGGTGGTCGGGCCGGTCGTTCGTCCACGCCGCCAGCTCGCGCTGGTAGCCGCGGTCCTGCCGCAGCGCCAGCGCGCTGTGGTCGAGCAGGCCGGCGACCGCCGCGGTCTCGCCGGGCCGGCCCACCGGCCGGACCTGCACACCGCCGGCGGCCGTCGCCGACACCAGGGCGTGGCACAGGTCCTCCGGAACCAGCTTGCCGGTGAAGGGGCCGCGGTGGCTGCGCCGCAGCGGGATCGCCGCGTACCGGTCTCTGTCCAGAGTGGATGGTTGACGCCGGCCGGTGACCGCGATGCGGGCCACCTGGTCGGGTCGGAGGGGGTCGGGAAACAGCGAGGTCCGCGTGTCCCGGCCGAGGATCCGCAGCGCCAGCACCACATTGGCCAGCGCGGCGCCGCAGGAGATCAACCGGTCCCGGCCGGCCGGATCGTGCTGCGGCAGGGTGAGGTCCAGCCGCTCGAACAGGGCGATGCCGCCGTCGTGGAACTCCACCACCCAGGGCTGGGTGTTGTGCACCGACGGGGCCCGGCGCACCGCCTCCGCCACCACGGCGACCTCGTGCCGGCTCCAGCCGTTCATGGCCGTGGCTCCGCGCTCGTGGCGGTGACCGTGTGGGCTGGCCGGCGGGGCGTGCGTGGCGTGGCGTAGCCGTACCCCACCCGCAACACGGTTTGCGGGTGCAGCCGGCCGCCGATGAGCTCGCGGAGCGCGGCTCGGGTCGCGGGGATCTCCGTGGGTTGGGACAGGAAGGACGCGCGGAGGCCTTCGACGGTCGCGGTGAGCAGCACGCGCTGCATCGCCTGCCCGGCGCGAAGCTGGTCGAGCGGCGTGTCGAGCTGGGTGGCCAGCAGGACGACGAGCGGGTCCTGCTCGAACGGTCGCTCCATAGTGGACTCATGGGCGTCGTAGGCGCGGATCTTGAGGACGCTGCCGCCGGCCGGGCGCGGACCCCCGGCCGAGCGCGGCACACCGTCCTCACGGCCGGCGTGAGTGGCCGTCCAGCGCATCAACTCCTGCTGGAACTCCGGATCCTGTTCCTGCAAGTGGTCGGCGCGGCGCAGCAGCCCGGCGAACGCGTCCAGGTCGCTCGGCCGGTCCAGCAGGAGCAGCCGGCCGCCTTCGAGGTCGGCCGCGCGGACCAGGGCCGAGCGCTGATGGGGTGGCACCGCACGCTCGGTGAACGGGTGGCGGTGTGTCGCGCGGCGCTCGATCGCGGCGGCGAGCACCTGGTGCTCGGGGCTGGGCACGCGGGCTCCGGTGATCCATGCCGTGGCCAGCAGGTCCGGCCGTTCGCGGTCCGGAAGCAGGTCGTAGCGCACGCTCCGGCCGGCGGCGCGCAGCGCCAGCCGGAGGTTGAGCAGCGCCGCGCCGCAGGACAGCCGGGCCTCCCGGGCGTCGGGGTCGGCCACCGCCAGCACCCGCTCCCGGTCGAGCAGCAGGTCGATGTGCTGGGCGCCGGTCTCGAACCGCCACGGCTGGGTGTTGTGCGGCGACGGTGCCCGGACCGCCGCGTGCAGCGCGGCCTCGATCGCCGCCGTAACGGACGACTCGGTGGTGCTCATGGTTCAACTCCTGCCTTCTGCTGGCCGTCCGCCCCGTCCTCGGGCGCCTCGGTCGCGCCGAGGTCCATTCGGAACGGTGGGTACTCGTCGGTCATCAGTGCGGTGTAGACGCCGACGCGGAACATCCAGCGGTTCATGCCCAGGACGAGGTCGAAGATCCCGCGCGGGTAGCGGCCGGTGAACAGCAACGCCACGCCGGCGATCAGCACCAGCACGGTGACCAGACCGCCACCGAAGCGCCACACCACGAACGGGCCGCCGAAGAAGAACGCGGTCACCAGGTAGTGCGGCAGCGCCAGCAGCCACCACTTCACCAGCACCAGCCCGCGGGAGAGCCGCTCGGGACAGGGAAGGTCCAGGGTCGCCGGACAGTCCGGCTCCGCTCCGAGACTGAACGGCGGGTACCGGTCGGTGCCCAGGGCGAAGTAGCCGTAGAACCACACCCGCCAGGTCCAGCGCAGCACCCCGAGGTTGAACTCGAAGATCGGCCGCGGATACCGCCCGGTGAACAGGATGGCGAAGAACGCGACCACGGTCAGCACCGTGAAAGCCAGCCACAGCAACGTGAGCACGATCAGGTGCGGGATCAGCAGCAGCCACTTGACCAGCCACAGGCCCCGGTTCAGCTCGCCGTCGAGCCGGGCCTCGAGTCGTGTCGAAGAGAACGTTGTCGTCACACTGCCACGTTCTCCCGCAGCGCGACGATCGGCCAGAGCAGTTGGGGCCGCCGGCCGGGGACCGAGGTCCCTTCTCCCGCAGGGCCTCCTCCCCTGCCGCCGCAACGGCTCGCGGCGCAGGGTGAAGTCATGACACGAGTACTAGTGGCCTACGCCAGCAAGATGGGATCCACGAAGGACATCGCCGAGGCGATCGGCGCGGAGCTGCACGAGCACGGCCTCAAGGCCGAGGTGCGCAACGTCCGCGAGGCCGACTCGCCCGGCTACTACGACGCGGTCGTGCTGGGCAGCGCGGTCTACGCAGCCCGGTGGCGGCCGGAAGCCACCCGGTACGTCCGGCAGCACGCCGGCGAGCTGGCCCGCCATCCGGTGTGGCTGTTCGAAAGCGGCTGGGTCGGCAAACGGCCCGAGAAGATCGTGGCCTCCCCCGGCGGCCGCAAGCGCGCCAGCCGGATCGGCGCCGAACCGCCGGCGGTGTTCGGCGGCAAGCTCGACCCGGCCCTGGCGACCGGGTTCTTCGACCGGACGCTGGCCAAGCGGATGCCCGGCGACTCCCGCGACTTCGACGAGATCCGTGCCTGGGCGGGACAGATCGCCAACGCGCTGACCGCCGCCAAGACCCAGGGATAGGCGAAAACGATGACCACCACCCGACCCGATCATGAGACCGTGCGCGGCGCGATCGCCCTGGCCACCCGGGCACCGTCGGTGCACAACACCCAGCCGTGGCGGTGGCTGCTCGGCGACAGCACGGTGCACCTCATGGCCGACTGGAGGCGTCACCTACCAGTCACCGACCCCGACGGCCGGGACCTGCTGATCAGCTGCGGCGCCGCGCTGCACCACCTGCGGGTCGGGCTGGCCGCGCTCGGCTGGGCCGGCGAGGTGCACCGCATCCCCAACCCGGCCGACCCCACCCACCTCGCCGCGCTCGAACCGCGCCCGCACGTTCCGTCCGAGGAGGACATCGCGCTCGCGGCCGCGATCCCGCAGCGCCGAACCGACCGCCGGTCGTTCACCTCCTGGGCGGTGCCGTCCGGGCACCTGGAGCTGATGATGCGGCGCGCCAGCCGGGCCGGTGCCCTGCTGGTCCCGGTCACCGACGCCCGCGTCCGCAACCATCTGGTGCGCGCCATCGCCGAGGCCGCCACCCGACAGGAGGCCGGACCGGAATACGGCGCGGAGCTCGCCGCCTGGACCGGGCGCAGCAGCGTGGCCGGGGACGGCGTCCTGGCCGCCAGCTCGCCGGGCCAACCGGGCTTCCGCGGCGACACCCGGATGCGGACGTTCCCCCGCGGCACCCTCATCGAGTCCACAGTAGACAAATACGAGGACGACGCCGGCGAGCTGCTCCTGCTGGCCACCCCGGACGACGACCCGCGATCCCGGCTGCGGGCCGGCGAGGCGGCCAGCGCCGTGCTGCTCACCGCCACCGACCTGCGCCTGGCCGGCTGCCCGCTGTCCCAGGCTCTCGAGGTCGCCGACATCCGGGCCGCCATCCAGGACCTGGTCCTCGACGGCGCCGCCGTGCCGCAGCTGATCCTGCGCATCGGCTGGGCGCCCACGTCCGCCGAACCGTTGCCGCAGAGCCCGCGGCGGGCACTGGGCGAGGTCATCGGGGCGCTGGAGTGAAATGCGATGAAGGACCCCTTCGGGACGCTGGGTGCCCCGAAGGGGTCCTTCATGGCATTCGACCTCAGGCGCGGAGGCGGCGGAGGTAGGGGTCGGTGGGGTGGCGGGGTTCGATGCGGATTCGGGCATCGAGGGCGAGGCAGCCGGTGCCGGTGAGGGTGAGGGGGTTGAGGTCGAGCTCGGTGACCTCGGGGAGGAGTTCGGCGAGGCGCGCGACGCGGAGCAGGATGTCGGTGATGTCGTTGGTGGGCAACGGGTTCTTCGCGGCCGGGCCGAACAGGGTTGGGGAGCCGCGCAGGGCGTGGACCATGCGTTCGGCGTCGGCGTCGGACAGTGGGGTGAGCCGGGCGGTGCGGTCGGCGATGAGGTCGGTGTCGGTGCCGCCGAGGCCGAACACGACCAGCGGGCCGAACAACTCGTCGGAGCTGACCCCGACGATCAGCTCGCGGCCGTGCGGCACCATGGGTTGGACCTGCATGGCGCGCAGCGCGGTACCGAACCGGTGGGTCAGCGTGCCGGCGGCGGCGCGGACCGCGGGCTCGTCGCGGACGTCGAGGATGACGCCGCCGGCCGCGCTCTTGTGCAGGACCTGGTCGGCGATCGCCTTGATCACCACCGGCCCGCCGATCGAGCGCCAGGCGCCGACCGCGGCGGCGGCGTCCTCGGCGAGGATGGAGCGCACCATCGGGATGCCGAAGCAGTCCAGCAGCGCGGTGACGTCCACCGGGTCGAGCCAGCCGCCGGCCGGGTCGGTGGCCAGGCGGGCGCGGACCAGGGCGATGGCGCCCGGCACGTCGAGGCCGGCGAGGTCCGGGAGCTGACCGGCGGGTTCGCGCCGCCAGGTCGCGTAGCGGGCGACCCGGGCCAGCGCCGCGGCGGCCGCGGCCGGGTCGGCGTAGCAGGCGGCGGCCGGGAACGCGGTCCCGGGCAGGCCGGTGACCGAGGCGAGCTGCCCCGGCCGCACCACCAGCACCGGCTTGCCCGGGGGCTCGGTGAGGGAGGCGACCGCGGTGACCGGGTCACCCAGCGCGGTCGGCACTCCGGCGGCGATGATCGCGTCGACCTCGGCGGCCCGCAGCAGCACGTCCAGGCAGGCCGCGAACGTGGGCGCGTCCACGGTGGCGGTCGTGTCGACCGGGTTGTGCACGCTGGCCTGCTCGGGCAGCAAGCGGCGCAGCGCGGCCACGGTCCCGGGTGCCAGCGCGGCAACAATGAGTCCATTGTGGACACAGGCGTCGGCGGCGAGGACGCCGGAGCCGCCGGCGTTGCTCAGCACGGCGACCCGGTTCCCCGCGGGCAGCGGGTGCCAGGACAGCGCGGCGATCAGGTCCACCAGCTCGCTGACCGTGTCCACCGCGATCACGCCGGCCTGCTCGAACAGCGCGTCCCGGGTGACCGCGGGGGTGGCCGCCGAAGCGGTGTGCGAGGCGGCGGCGCGTTGGGCGACCTCGCTGCCCGCCGGGCGCACCGCCAGCACCGGCTTGGTGCGAGCCAGGTTCCGAGCCGTGCGGGCGAACTTGCGCGGGTTGCCGAACGACTCCAGGTACAGCACCGCGAGGTCGGTGCCCGGGTCGCCCTGCCACCACAGCAGCAGGTCGTTGCCGCTCACGTCGTACTTGTCCCCTGTGGACACCAGCGTGGAGACGCCAAGACCCAACTGGCGCAACACTTCCATCAGCGCGATGCCCACGCCGCCGGACTGGGTGACCACGCCGACCCGCCCGGCCGGGGCGGCCCCGCGGGCGAACGTGGCGTCCAGGTACACCGCGGGGTCGGTGTTGACCACGCCGACGCAGTTCGGCCCGACCAGGCGCATGCCGTGCCGGCGCACCGCGTCGAGCACCCCGGTGCCGAGCTCGGATCCGCTCAGCCCCGCCGAGATCACCACCGCGGCCCGGATCCCGTGCCGCCCGCACTGCTCGACCGCGTCCGGCACCGCCGCGGCCGGCACGCAGATGACGGCCAGGTCGGGCACCTCGGGGATATCGGCGACCGACGGCCAGCACGGCACGCCGGCAACGTGGTCGGCGTGCGGGTTGACCGCGGTCAGTATTCCGGTGAAGCCGGCGGCGCGCAGGTTGCGCAGCACCGCGTTGCCCACCGATCCGGGTCGCCGCCCGGCACCGACCACGACGACCGACTCCGGCCGCAGCACCGCACCGAGGCTGGCCACGTCGGCCACCCGCTCCCGCTCCGCGACCGCGTCCAGGTACCTCTCGTCCGGCTCCAGCGAGATCTCCACATGCCGTTCGGGCCCGTCGAACGACGCCCGGTAACCGAGGCCGGCGTCGACGAAAACCTTGATCATCCGGTGGTTCTCGGCCAGCACCTCGGCCACGAACCGGCGCAGCCCGCGGGCCCGACCCACCGACGCCAGATGCTCCAGCAGCAACGTGCCCACCCCGTGCGCCTGCGCCGTGCCGTCCACGACCAGAGCGATCTCCGCGGCGGCCAGGTCGGTGCGGAGCACCTCGTAGTTGGCCACCCCGATCAGCACCCCGTCCAGCCAAGCACCCAGCGCGGCATGGCTGCCGCCATCGGCCCGGGTGATCCGCCGCGCGACCAGGTCCAGGCCCGACGTCGGCCCGAAGAACCTGAGGTAATGGTCGCGTTCGGACAGTCGCGCGTGCAGGTCGAGCATCTCGGCCTCGTCCTCGGGCCGCGGTTCCCGGACCTGCACGACACGTCCGTCAGCCAGCAGCGCCCGCACACCGGCGCCGATCGTCGCGGTCATCGTCTCTCTCACAGCCCGGCCGCGGCCGTGTCGTCGATGTCGTAGCTCAGGTTGTTGTGCACGCCGACCACGCCGGTGACGGCCTGGGTGAGGCGTTCGGCGACCTGGACGGCGCTGCGGTGATCGAGCGCGCCGTCCAGGGTGACCACGCCGTCGGTGACCGCCACGGTGACGGTGCCGGGGATCACCCACATGCCGCGGCGCAGCACGTTCTCCTCGACATCGGTCCGGATCTCGTCGTCCGCGCGCAGGAACGTGGTGAGCACGTCGTGGCGGGACACCACACCGGTGACCGCGCCATCGGTGCCGACCACGAACAGCCGGCGCACCCGCTTCCCGGCGAGCCGGCGGGCAGCCTGGGTGACGGGCTCGTCGGCGCCGATCGTGAGCGCGGGCGAGGTCATCAGGTCGGCCGCGGTCGCGCCGGACGCCTTGTGCCAGCGGGCCCAGCGGCGCGGCCACCACGGCACCGGGTCGGCGCCGCCGTGGAACTCCTGCTTGGCCAGCGCATCCGCCTCGGACACCACGCCGAGCGGGCGGCCGTGCTCGTCGACGACGGGCACCGCGCTGATCCGTTTTCCGGCCAGCAGGGCGACCACGTCCTTGTACGGCGTGGCGGGGGGCACGGTGATCACCGGACTGGTCATCACCGACCCCACGGTAGGCTCACGCATCACGCTCTCCTTCCCTCGCAACAACTACGGGCTGAACCCGGTCCACATGCCGGTCGGCTCCAGGTCGTCGGTGCGGTAGCGCAGCGTGCTCCGCACGCCGACCACCCCGGGCACCGCCTGGATGAGCCGGGTGATCAGGTCGAGCTCACTGCGCCGGGCCAGCTCTCCGTCCACTGTGGCCACTCCGTCGCGCACGTCGACGTGCACCGCCGCGGCCGGGTCCAGGCCGAACTCCCGGCGCAGCACCCGCTCCCGGATGTCGGCGAGAATCTCGTCGTCCGCGCGCAGGAACATGCCGAGCACGTCGCGCCGGGACACCACACCGACCAGTTCGTCGTCGTCGACCACGAACAGCCGGCGCACCTTCTTCTCGGCCATCCGGCGCGCGGCCAGCGTGACCGGCTCGCCGGGCCCGATCGTGAACACCGGGGTGGTCATCAACTCGGCAGCGCAGAACGCCAGCGAGCGGAACCATCGGGTGCGGCGCCGGGGAACGCCGTGCGGCACGGGGTCCGCCCCGCCGTGGAACTCCTGCTTGGGCAACACGTCGGCCTCGGACACGACGCCGATGAGCGTGCTGTTGGGGCCGATCACGGGCACCGCGCTGATGCCGTTGCCGGTCAGCGTCGCCACGATCTCCTTGAACGGTGTCTCCGGTCCGATGCTGATCACGTTCGTGGTCATCACCGAGGACACGGTCGGTTCCCGCATCACAGCCTCCTCGCGTTCGTCGGGCCTCCGCGTTCAGCCAACGCCGGGTCGCGGCCGGGTGGCAGGGCACCAGTTCCCTCGGCAGCACCGACCAAAGGCCCGACGGCCCGCAGCGCCGCGGCCGGTGAACCGGCGGTCGCCACCACGGTCGCCTCCGGCCACGGGTCCATGACCATGGCCGCGGCCACCGCCGGAACCGCGTCGGAGATCGACCCGGTTCGGCCGAGCAGCCGGGCGGCGGTGACCTCGGCCGGCGCCTCGCACCGAAGCTCGACGAGCCGGCTGCGGGACCGCCCGGCCACCGCCCGGGCCGCGTCGCGGTGCCCGGCCGCGGTCCAGGACGCGTCCAGCACCACGGATTCGCCGCGCGCCAGCAACTCCTCGGCACGGTGCAGCAGCTCGCGGTAGACCCGTTCGGTGTGCGCCGGCGTGTAGATGCCGTTCAGGTAGGGCGCCGGCGCGGGGTCGGTCGGGGTGCGGCCGGCGAGCTCCTTGCGCACCCGGTCGCTGGACAGCAGCGCCGCGCCCAACTCGTCGGCAAGGCACCCGGCCAGGGTGGTCTTGCCGGTGCCCGGCAGCCCGCCGACGACCACCAGCCGCACCTGCCCCTTTCGCAGGTGCCGCACCGTGATCGCGGCGTACGTGCGGGCCTGCGCGGCGGCCGCGGGGTCGCCCTGGGCGTGCCGCAGGCAGGCGACCTTCACCCGGACGAACGCCCGGTAGGCCAGGTAGTGCTCGCGCAGCGCCGCCGGGGCCGGGTCGCCGGAGAACTCCGCGTACCGGTCCAGCAGCAGCGTTCCCAGGTCCGGGGCGCCGAGGCGGTCCAGGTCCATGGCCAGAAAGGCGATGTCGTCGAGCCCGTCGAGGTAGCGCAGCCGGTCGTCGAACTCCAGGCAGTCCAGCACCCTCGGCCCGTCGCCGAGGCAGAAGATGTCGTCGGCGAGCAGGTCACCGTGACCGTCCACGATCCGGCCGGCGGCCACGCGATCGTCGAACAGCGGTGCCCGGCCCGCCAGGAAGTCCAGTGTGGACAGTTGGATCTCGGTCACCGTCGCGTCCTCGAGCACCTCACCCCGAACCTCGTCGACCTGGGCGAAGCTGGCCGTCCAGCGCGCCCGCAGCGCGTCCCGAGTACCCTCCACGGAGATCTCCGGACCGCGGCGGGCCGTGGCGTGGAACGCGGCGATCAGACGGGCCAGCCGAACGATCTCGTCCCGCACCGGGACGCCCGCACCGACCAGCGTGCTGAGCCGGCGGTCGTCCGGCATCCGCCGCATCACCACCAGGTGATCCGCCGGCCTACCGTCCACACCGGACACATCGGCGATGCCGAGGTAGACGTCCGGCGCGAGCCGCCGGTTGAGCCGCACCTCCTTGCGGCACGCGGCCAGCCGGCTCTCCCGGCCGCGGAAATCGAGGAAACCCACGTCCACCGGCTTCTTCAGCTTGTAGGCACGATCGCCGATGAGGAACACCGCGCCGACGTGGGTCTCCCGAACCTCGATCGGTCGCACTACCCGTCCTCACCGCTCTGCTCGCCGGCCCCGGCCGGCGGCTCGTGGTGCTCGACCTCGATGGACCACTCGTTGGCCAGCGCGGCAATCGCCCCGATCGCGGTCACCACCGGAGCCACCACCGCGGCCACCACACCCGCGGTCACCGGAATCTCCAGCACCGTGTGGCCCTGGTCGTTCTTGATCACGATGCGGCGCACGTTGCCCTGGTGGATCAGCTCCTTCACCTTGTCCACGAACTCCTGGCCGCGCAGCCGGATCGTCTTCCGCGCGGTGTCCTGGTTGACCGTCATCCCGTTCTCCTCTCGTCGGCTCGGTTAAAGCCCACCAGGCGCGCAGCGGCCGGCGAACCGGCGGACGTCCCCGATCGACGGTGTCCTTGGTCCCTGGCGACCCCGTCCGTCGCGGTGGCCTACTGAGATCGCGAACGGATGGAGGTGCACATGGCCAGCTGCGAATGGTGCGGAGGCCTGGGCCGGGTCGGCGCGGGCGGGATCACCGGCCGGTTCGCCGACCTGTTCGGTCCGTCAGGAGGTTCGACCGTACGGGACTGCGGCCGGTGCGGGGGAACCGGGCGAATCGGCGAGCCCGAACCCGATCCCCTGCCCCGGCAGCGGACGGCATCGCCGGGCCTCGACCTGCCCGGCACGCTGCCCGGCGCCTGGCTCGTCGAGGTCCACGGCTCCGGCCGGATCCTCGTGGTGATCAGGTTTCAGCTCACCGGAACGTCCCGATTCGAGGCGCGGTGCGAGTACGGCGGCCCGCTCGGCTGGCAGGCCCGGGGCGACTGGACGACCCTCGACCCCGGCGACACCATCCGCCTCTCCGGAACCCAGTCCACCCCGTACCTTCCGGCGACCGGGTACCGGTGGGGCGTGGCGCTCGACCGGCTGAGCCCGTCGGTGCTGCACGGCGCGTCGCTCACCGGCGAGTGGACGATGTGGAGCCGGCAGGCCGGTCCGATCGTCCTCAGTGGACAGCCTGAGCCGGTGCGGGCCGACGCGGTCACCGCCGGGTCGGGGCGGTGATCCCGTTGACCCAGACGGGCCTCAGACACGCAGCAAGGTAAGTTCCCGCATGAACTCGATGCGCCAGCAGCGTTTCAATGACAGCCTGCTGGCATTGCGGGAGAGTTGGCGATCACCTGCCCCGGGCGTCACTGCTGCTGGCCTTGCCGGAGCAGGGCCAAGGAGCCGGCGTCTCCAGCTGAAGTACCGGGCGCCGGCCCGAGCCCGACAGTCAACTCCAGCAAACGACTCCAGCCAGTGCTCGTGTCGTAGTGGAGGCGACGGTGAAGACTATCGAGCGACCTTCCGACCGACACCAGCCCACCCTACGGAGTGGCTTGGTGTCGGGAACGAGATATTCGGCGCGGCCGGGCCGGCATCTTCGGGATGCCACTCCGGCACCCATACTGTGCCTGGGTCGACCATCTCGAAGTCGCCGAAGAGAGCGTCGATCTCACTTCGACTGCGGAGAATCAGTCGGCTGTTAACG
>NZ_DASYTH010000175.1:0-3446 GCF_036002505.1 Actinophytocola sp.
TGGCTCGCACTCGGCCACGGGCGGGATTGGCACCGCATCTGCGCTCTGGGGCGCTTCGCGCAGTTCCGATACCGCGCAGTGCAGCCGTTCCAGGCGCTCACCTGCGCTGTTGTGGTTTGAGTACCGTGCAGTCCAGTGCACCGACCCGACCATTTCGCGAACCGTCGACTGCGGGTTGAGGGTTGGCGGGGTTGGGGGGATTCGGAAGGTTGCGTGGATGTGGTTTCGACCCCGGATGCGGACTTCGTGAACGAGCCGTTCGATGACGGGCTTGATGCGGGCGGGTTCGCCGGTGGCAACGGCGTCGCGGACGCCTGCGGTGAGGGTGGCGAGGTCCTCCTCGGTGGGTGCGCTGGGTGTGTCGTCGGCGAGGAGGGCTTCGAGCTCGTCGCGGCGTCGGCGGAGCTTGGCGGTGGTGTCGGCGAGGGCTTGGATGCGGTCGCCGCAACGCGCCTGTGGGAGGTCACCGGCTTCGAACGCGGCGAGGTAGCGGTCGATCTTGGCTTCGGCGGAGGCCAGTTCCCGGCAGACCGTGTCGAGTTCGGCGCGGTGCTGGTCGTGGACCGCGTGGAAGCGGCTGGCCGCGTCGGTGGCGGCGGCGTTGACGAGGTCGGTGCGTTCGAAGGTGGTGATCAGGGCGTCCAGGACGAGGTGTTCGAGTTTGTCTGCGGGGAGCCGGTCGGCGTCGCAGGCGTGCTTTCCGTAGCGGTTGGCGGAGAAGCAGGTGTAGTAGCGGTAGCGGGCGGTGCGGCCGTGCGCGGCGGCGCCGAGGTAGCGCTTGCCGCAGCGGTCACAGAACACGCGGCCGGCGAGCAGGTAGTCGGAGCTGCTGGCCGCGCGGCGGGAGCGGTCGTCGCCGCGTGCGATCATGATCTGCTGGGCCTGTTCGAAGACGTCGGGTTCGACCAGCGGCGGGTGGTGGTGTTCGGCCCGGTACCAGGTGCCGCGGAAGTAGACCTCGCCGAGGTAGGCGCGGTTGCGCAGCACGGTGAGCACAGACTGCGCGCTCCAGGGTTTGCCGTAGCGGGTGCGGTGTCCCCGTTGGTTGAGTTCGCCGGCCAGGGCCTTGGCGCCGTGCCGGCCGGTCACGTACATGTCGAAGATCAGCGGCACGAGTGGGCTCTCGTCGGCAACGGGGCGGAGGATGTCGGTGGCCGGGTCGGGTTCGTAGCCGTAGGGGCGGTACCCGCCGCACCACTGGCCGCGGGCGGCCTTGCGCTCCATGCCGTTGATCACCCGGTCGATGATGGTCTCGCGCTCGAACTGGGCGAACACGCCGAGCATCTGAACCAGCATCCGGCCGACCGGGGTGGCAGTGTCGAACGGCTCCGTGGCCGAGCGGAACACCGCGCCCGCGTCGTCGAGTTCGTCGAGGATGTGCACCAGGCCGCGCAGCGAGCGGGCCAGCCGGTCGACCCGGTAGACGAGTAGAACGTCGAACCGGCCGGCGCGGGCGGTGGCCAGCGCGCGTTGCAGGTCGGGTCGTTCGAGGGTGGCCCCGGACGCCTCGTCGCGGAACACCGCGACCACCTCCCAGCCGGGTTGCGTGCCGGCGTAGGCGTGCAGCCGCTTGTCCTGGGCTTCGAGACTGAACGGCTGGTGCTCCTCGTCGGTGGAGATGCGGATGTAGATGGCGACCCGCAGCGGACCCGCCGCCTGCTCCCACAACGCCTCTTCCTTGGGCGATGTGGCGTCACGTACCGACGGGTCGGGACGCGCAACTCGGCGGGCGCCGCGCCCGCGGCTCACCGGGCACTCCGGGCGGCAGGGGTCGGATTCGGGGCTGGGGTTCTGGTCATGAGGACCTCCTGGGTCGGATGGGGCGGCGGGCAGGTGTCCGGTCGGTTGATGGACGCTCCAGCCGCCGATGGCTGTCAACGGGGTGTGTGTTCGGCCTATTGGTTCCAGCTCGGGCCGGGCGGTGGCACACCGGTTCGGCGCCCGTTCCCAGCTCGGCCCGAGGCGACCGCTCGGCTCTGGGCGCGGTAACGGCAGTCCGCAGCGTGCTGTCCACGTGTCCGCGGAGCCGAGCGTGCTACGCCGAGTGGCCGCCCAGGCCTTGCGATCGGTGGGGAGGGTGTTGAGCCGGAGACAATGATCGAGTCGCTCGGGCTCACTTCTCCGTGGAGATCAGTGGTGGCAGGTAGCCTCTGGCGTGGGGCGAGGTGTGCGGGAGAGGTATGGCGCGCGTGACGATCTACAGACGGGAAATCGCGCGGATGACGCGGGAGATCCAAAGAGAGTTCGACCGGCATCCGATTCGGGTGCCGGTGCGTGCTGACGGGCCCGAGTTCCCGCCGGGCGCGAGGAGGACGACGATCTACAACGGTCCGGTGATCCATGGCAACGCGGACGGGGCGCAGCTTGCCTGGGGCAACCAGGCGGTCAGCCAGACCAGCCACCGGAGTGAGCAGATCGCGCCCGGATTCGAAGCGATTGCGCAGGCCGTGGTGAGGACGCTGGAGCAGCTGCCCGTTGCCGGGCTGTCGATCGAAGACCAGCGGGATGCCGACGGTGCCGCTCGGCAGGTCCTCGCCGAAGTGGTTCAGCCTGATCCGGACCGTAGGAAGATCAGGCGCGCGTTGTCGGCTATGAAGGGACTCCTCGCTCCTCTGGCGACCGGGCTCGTGGAGGGCGCTGGAGACGGTGCCCACGAGTGGGCCAAGACAGCCATCGAGCGGCTCGGCGCCCCGTTCTGAGCCCGATTCCCACGCGACCGGCCGAGGAACCTCCTTCGTCGGCGGCGTTGCGCTGCTTATCGCCGAGGAAGGCTTGAGGTGCGGGCGTCTGAGCAGGAGCAGACCGGCGGCGTAGGGTTAATGAGGTGGCCGCGAAGTTCGAGCGGATCGGCTGGGGGCCGGTCCCGAACACCTTGCACGACCTCGGGATCGATCTCTTCGTGCAGGCACGGGACGACCGGCTATTTGATCGCGGACTGATCGTCGGCGTGCAGGTGAAGGGCGGGCCGAGCTGGTTCACCGAGCCCGCCCTCGCCGAGGACGGGTCGCTGGGGCACTGCCCTTAAGTTAGAAGCGGTACGTCGGTCTTTGTAGTGGTTTCGGCCCGGCTGATCACGATGCGGTCACGTCTCGACGAGGGCATGTCGTTGCAGGGAATGCGACGAAGCTCCCGGTAGGACATGGGTTGCTCACACCCAACACGTCCTCGCGCAGGAGCCTCGTCGATGCCGCAGTCTGCCATGTCCGAAATCGCCCCGGCTATTCCAGCGAGCGGGCCTGCCGGTCCGCCGGATGAACCGGATGCGGCGGCCCGGTCGCGGCTGCGGGAGGCGGTGCTGGCCGGGACGGCCTCAGGCGTGGATGTCGGCTCGGCGCTGGGCAGCGGCCTGCTGCGGCGGCTGCCCGGCGAGCAGGCGGTCACCAAGGCGTTGGCGCGGGCCGGGCATGTCGATGCACGGCGGCGGGCGTTGACGGGGCCGGTGACCG